>JAYZPA010000165.1:0-27077 GCA_036150515.1 Planctomycetota bacterium | reverse complement strand
GCACGCGGTGGCAAGCACAGCGGTAAGGTTCCCAGTAAAATCGTACGTCGATCGATCATCAAATTTTATGCTTACCTTGTTTCGTTGAGTCGGTTATAAAACTGTTCAATCAGCTTTTCATAACGGCGAATGAAAGGCTGCGCCGCAGCAGAACGTAATTGAGTTTGAACTTTCTCCGGCAGGCGATTCCATAACATCGCTTCACGCTCCTCAATACGTTCGGGAGTCATCTGTGCAGGATCACCCACACTGGTGTTCGGAGGATCTGAACTCATCGCACCCTGTCCCGCTTCCTGACCTGCCACCTGCTCTCCGGTGGGAGACGCAACAAATTGTTTTTCGGTTTGATTCATCGTACCCATCGCATCCGTGATGCGTTGGACGATGTCCCGCTGTAATCGCTCTACAACATCCATCTCCATGGTCGCGTTATTTGAAAGATCCTGTAGCCGATCTGCCAATTGCTGCATCTGCTTTTCAATCAGCAACAACGAATTCTCCTTATCAGATAACACGGCCTCTCCGCCCAATTCAGCCTGATTCGGATTTCCATCGATTGGTCCTAACGGGGGACGCGTTAATTCGTGCCGTAATGGAATTCGAGTATCTACTCCATCAAATAACGCCTGTCGGACCTGCGGAGACAGGCCGCCGGCTGGCTCATCCGCTAGAAGCATCGCTTCGGTTAGCACGAACGCCACAATCCAAACCAGGAATCGCTTCAGCCCGCGAATGTCATCATGGATATCAAAGATTCTCATTGATTAGTTATCCTTCCCGTTCGCTTGATTCTCTCCGCGCCCGTCACCCTGAACACGTTGGTATGCCGCAACCACTTTCTGTAATTCCTTTTGCCGACGAATCAGCGCATCAAGCTTTTTCTGAGATACGTCGGATAAAATCCCCGCATGTACAAGTCGTTGCACTTCGTCGTTAAGATCCTGCTGAATGGTACGAATCAATTCCAAATCCTGTACAGAAATCCGGTTCAGCGAATCATCCCCCTGCAGATTTTCTTCTCCCTGAGTCGGGGTCCCGGAAGATCCTGCCACTGGTATCATACGTTCCAATAATTCAAGAACCTGCACCAGATGACCGCGTGATTTCAATCGGTCCCCGGAAAAATTAGTATGGGCGTGCTTCATTTGCATTAAGACCGTCTGTAACGACAGCCTCATGATCGCCGAAGTGGATTTCATGCCTATCAAATTCGAAGTACGTTGAATCAGTCGATCCTGATCAGAAGCCAATTTCATAATCACCGGCCCGTCCGCAGGCGCTTCGTCCAGTTGGGCAAGAATCACGGATTCCGCGCGGTAGATGGACTTGAAGGACTCCTGTAATCTGATTTGTGCCATCTGCTGCTGTCGATTTTCAGTATCCGTGCCACCAAAACCAGCCAGCCAATCCCGCATTTCAGCGATGACCTCTTCCTGTTGATCCATCGCACGGGCGAATTCCTCCTGAGACAATAAACGAGCGGCCAGCCTCATTTCGGGGATCACCGGTAAATCCGACAGAGACTGTGCTAAATCAGACTGCACAGGTTGTGTATGTTCGGAGGGTACCGTAATCCGAATGACATGTTGAGCCACGCCATCCGCCAATTCCCGTTGTTGCCGGGCTAATATTTGAGCATCCTTCGGTTGCGGAGTATTTCGATTAGACAATCGATCGAAATGAAGTCTCCTTACACGGCCCAGTAAGTTCTCCTGCTCTGTAATCATCTCACGCCAAAAAGTCATAAATTCGGATTCAGCCTGTTGTACCGTCTGTTGTTGCAGTACCGAGCTGAGTTGTTGAACTGCCTGATCCAGCATACGAACGATTTCATCCACGGATTGAATTCGCAATTCCCGCGGCTGCAAGACCGCACCAGAATCCTCCGTCATAAGCTCTGACATATGAATCTGAATTTGAGGAAAGGTTTGTTGATACAGTTCCATCGCAATCAGTTGAAACCGCTGATGGACATCCGACAGTACCGGCAACGCAACTTCACCGGACAAGGTTCGTCCTATGAAATCAAGTCGGTTGACGATGGACGAAGGATTCCCCTGTAAGACGCTTGCATTGCTACGGTGACGTAATTGTAATTCAACAACCAACTCTCGCCACAACAAATCGATATCCAGATCATCCCGATCACGTAAGCGCCGGTTGTACGATCCAGCTAACTCGGATTCCAACTGCAATCGTTCCTGTAACTTTCTGAGTTGCTCTGCGACGATCGTTATCTCCTGCCTCATCCGAGCTCGGTATTGCTCCAGCGATAAAACGGATAAAGCAACCCTGTCACTCACGGTCACCTGATCCAGACCATCTCGTGCGGTGACACGCAGCAGGATTGTCGATCCACCGGTTACTTCCGGTAAGGTTGTCAGATTGAGTCCGGTGCGGATATGCAATCGATCCGGACTCTGCTGATGAAATACCCTTGCCGATGAATAGACGGGTCGCCCGCCAACCAGAAATGCCGTCGGATCCATCTCTAATTCATAGATGTGATCCGGTAACCATTCCTTACCAGGACAGTATTGCAGTATCAACTGCTGAATCTGCAAGTCATCACTGGACTGAAACTCCAATGGGATCACACCCGTCGTTGTAATCACCGTTTCCGTTGTTGGAGCGGTTATCCTGACTTGAGGGGCTTCATCATCAACAACCCGAATATTCCAATTGACCTTACTGCGGGAATGGACAGAATCCAGATCCTGCAATTCCAGCCAGAATATACCATCCTGCTGAACCGTGATTTTCTGATCTGAATATAATCGCGTTCCCTGATCGGTTGGTTCCACATGCAGAGCAACCCGCGTTTGCTGCTGCTGAACCTGAACCACCATGGCAGCTATACGTACAGGCTGGTCCACCACAGCGGAAACCGCAATCTGACTACCCGCCAAAGCCCGGAAACTTCCTGCTGTCTGGTAGGACGCCAATTGCGTATAAGATGGCGGCCAAATCTGCGTTTGAAGTGATCGCACATTCGGGGCGATCACCGTGGCCACTTCCCGCCACGAATCTGCTGAGTAATCGCCACCATGAATTCGATATGCAAACGCTTTTTGAATGGAATGCAGTACTGTCTCAAATGAATCCGCCTGTCTGGTTAAACGCAGCGTTTCAACGTGCTGATCGGATGTCCATCGCACATCGACAAAGACATCTCGGGGCAACTGCCCGCTCCTTGTCCCAACCTGAATCTTGAAATCGCCATCCAGGACAACTTTGTCCTGATGGTTCTGTACGTAGAGTTCGTGTCGTCGGGGCCATTGAGGAAAAGACCAGGGAATTAACGTACGCTCCGAGGCGATAGCAAACGTTGTCCTGAATCCCAATCCAAACAGCATGAAGACACATGCCAGTAACCCGACCATCAACAGCGGTTGATGCAGGATCCGTTCACGAAAACACCCGGTAACGCAATCATCGGTGAGGTCTTTTTCTAAGGATTGTTCCATAAGAATAACCAATGCCTGCTGTTGTTCCGTCCATTTTTCCGCTCGACTCTGCAAATCACAATAAACGGAAAGGCGCTGACCAAGCTGCGGACAGGCTAATTCAATCCGCCGCGCCGTTTCATGGTCACTCAACTGAAATTTCCAGGCCGGTCGTATCCATCGCCAACAAGCGACCGTCAAAACACATATCAGACAACTCAGCGGTATCCAGGAAATCGAGTCTGTCCGATGCTGAATCATCCAGTCCAAACATGCCAGTACCAGAAAACTACCCGCCACTAGAATCAGCGAGTTCAGCAAGGCGCGCAGTAAAACCAATCGCCGGCAGCGCGTCGCTACCTGATGGATCACTCGACCCACAATGGAATCTCTGGTCAGGTATCGTTGCTGGGAATGGACTTTATTCATCACACTAATTATACCATCGCTTCCGTAAACACCACTCCACACTCAGTAAACAGATAACGATGGCAATGACCCAGTTTGAGTTCCAAACCGGCAGTGCCGCCTTCCTGCGAACGTAAACCTGACGTCCGGGAGGAATTTCGGAAACAAGCTCACGCAACTCGGAAACGGCGAAATACTGTCCCCCTGTATTCTCCGCAATCTGCTTCAGTTGCTGCCGATCCATGTCACGACGAAGCAGTTCGCTTCGGGGAGTCACTACTCGAAATTGAGTCATAACCGAACTGCCTGCTGCGCTTTCCGAATCCATCACCGGCTCGGCTAATTCAACACGGTATGTCCCTGGCTCTAAACCACTGATCGTTCCGGTAAATCTTCCCCGGGACGCACCCTGCCGCGACAGACGCAACATCCGACGCCGTCCAAGTTCATGATCAATCCGTAGTACCACTCCCTGATCATCCGCCGGCGCTCGCCGCTCATCCAGGAACCGAACCGAAATCGGTACCGGGTCACCTGCCTGAAATTCGTCTGCCTGTACCGTCAATTCAATTAACTGCTCGCTGCCCGATAACGATGCGCGACTCAAATACCGCATCGTTTGTTCCCAATATCGATCAAACGAACGCTGTCCATCCAGAAGGACGTTCCAACGCCATGTCGCGTCAAACCAATGGAAAATGACCTTTCCAGCACCAATGAACTGTTGTGTGATTAATGGCTGGGGAGCGCGGTCAAGCGTGGTCGCCGTTGCTAAAACATAGACACCCGGACGATTCAAATCGCTCGAAACCATCTGATAAGGTCCGACGAGTGATTCCCACATGGCCACATTGTTCTCCTGATCTGCTGAAATCTGCAAATGTGAAAAACGCTGGCCTAATGCTGTCAACTGAATACGAGCCGCCTCGGAATCCTGTTGGATGGATTGGAATTGTTTGGCCGCAACCGGAAAAAGAGTTTCCAAAGGTTGTCCCGCAAAGGCAGCTGGAACCGCCTGACTACCGGACGTAAAAACCATTCCCCCACCCCGCTGGGTAACAAAATCCACCAGCATCTGTTGATATCGATCGTTCAGTAAATGGCTACCCACGTTCCCCACAATAATGACATCATATTGAAATAACTGTTCCCGATTGGGTGGAAACGCCGGAAGTAGGGTGGGATCGACTTGAGTCACCTGCGTATCCGCCGAAAACAAAACCGACTCCAATTCAAATCTCATTCCCAATTGATTCTGTCTGGTTGATCGGCTAAACAGATCGACCAACGCCCGATATTCAAATCCGGGCTGATCCTCGATCATGAGCACTTTCGTTGGTCGATCATATACCTGAATCTGAAAATCGACCCGGTTATTATTCATATTTTGTTCACCATCTGTTTTTGCGGCCAACAAGCTGACTTTTACTTCCCCGGTGGTCACGGGGGTAAACGGAATCCGTATCCGATGGGTCTTTTGTGCAGGACTGAGGGTTTGTACGAACTGTAGAAAAGGATCATCGTCGATTCCATGGGAGGCCATCATTCGAATCTCCGTGGGCAATTCACTCGGAGGAAAATGACCCCGCAAATTCAAATCCACTTCAAAATAGAGTTGCTCACCTAAGTAGGCCACCGCCGGGCCTTCCGGATTTAACAATGCAATGTCCGCCGATGGTTGTTCCGAACCCATACCCCCGATAAACAAAGGAATGGATTTTCGAGCCGCCAAGTCACTCGCGCTGGACAACATCATACCATCCGTATTGATCCCGTCGGAAAGCAGGATCACAGCCGCAATCGAACGACCCCGATGTTGATTTATGGCATCCCGTAACCCATCTCCCAGAAGACTCTGCTGATGACTAAAATCCTCGGCTACCAGAGCATCGGGGACTTCGTCCCCCGCCCTGTCCCATGCCTGAAGTCCGTCACCAATGCTATAAATGCTGAGCCGATAGTCCTGACTGAGGCGGCTCAATGGATTACGTTCATCCTGCATTGATGGAATCCACTGTTGCTGGTGATCATCAAAACGAGCAGCGCGTAACCACGCATTCACTATTTCCCACCGGGCAAAGGACCTTTGTGATTGTCCCGGTGTTTCACTGAGATAAGTTTGTAATTGTTTCGACGTATATTCGTCTTCTAGCTGCATACTGGCACTATGGTCAATCAATAGCAACAATTCGGGGCGTTGTGTCTCATGATCCTGACGAGTCCAGCCTAACATCATCAACAGCAGTACGATGACCAGACAACCACGAATCGCTAACAAAGTGACCCGCTGTCGCCACGTTCGATGATGAGTTTGCAGCAACAACCAGATGCCAATAACCATCGAAAGGAATATTAACCACCCCACCAGCCCAAAATCAGGTGATTGGAATTCGAGGGTCGTGGCGCCCGATTGACTCCACAACGAGAGATTCAGCAGCAGAGATTCCATCATGGATTTGCTCCTGAATTGTGCTGAGGGGATCTCCGTTCGCGGTCATAGAACAGTTCGACAACCGTCAAGCCAAGTACAACCAACAACAGCAGCGGAAACCACGGTTTTGTCGCAGCAACAGCCCTCGGTTCATTTCCCGCTGACTGCATATTCAAAAATGGACCGTCGACCAGCATCTTTTCAATATCCAGAGTCGCATACTGACTTTCACGTCCGTTGATGTTGAACGCATATCGAGTTGTCTCAATCGGCAGACCTTCGGATTCGGTCACGATTGAATAGATTCCGGGCAGATTTGTGTCGGTGTACTGCCACATCAACATCGGGGATCCACTGGATGTTGAATTATGATCCCGTATCGACGCGATCGTTGATTGCCTTCCCGATGGGTTCCGAACCTGGATCGGACCCATCGCTCGCGTCAAATCCACCTGTTGATGGATGGGTTGTCCCACCGTTTGATTCTGATGGCGATACTGAACCTGGACAACATGGGCAAGCGACTCGTGAATCAAAGGTAAAAAACTAGGCCAGCTACCTAATTCACTCCAACGGTTCTCCAGATCGGTTGCTTCCACGGATGTGGTCAGGATAAAGACACAACCCTGCCCTGATGTCCCAAGCAAAAAAAGCGGATCGGAGTTATTTAAAGCCAACACGGTTTCCAATGAACTGTCTTGTTCAGCAGCACATTGGATATAAGTGTATATCGGTGCTATCTCGATTCCACTTTTAGGATGGTCATGAAATAAACTGGCAATCTCATGATGGGTCAGCGACAGATCGATTCCAAGCTGTTCGGCGGTATGGACAGCGTTCCATTTCAGTGGAAAATCAAATCCATCGGGTGACGAACCAAACCCGTGGTTATAATTTTCCAGATCAATTCGATCACCCGGTAACAAAAAGACCATCCCGCCGGCATCGACATAGGATGTCAATAATTGCATCTCGGATTTTCCAAATCGACGCACATTACATAAGGCGATCAAATCGAAGTCACTAAGTGGCTGGTCATCGAATGCACCTTCACTAACCGTGGTTATCTGAACAGGCCAGTGAGGATCTGTCGACGGAACCAGCGCGGTTTGCAGCAATTGGGACGCCTTGAAACGCCCTTCGACACAAAGCACTTGAAAGTGTGGCGGTGTCGAAAAGACAGCCCACCGTGTATTATCCGAAGATAGTGCATCATCAGAAATCCGCACACGGGCCACATGGTTACCATGGATCAGTTGCTGATCCTCCAAACGCGCAGAGTAAACCTCACCAGGTTCAATTTGAATCTGCTGTTGCTGAACCACGCGGTCGTCCAACGTCCACTCGAGTTCAACCGCCATGGATCTGGTGGCCGAATAATTGACCACTTCGGCTCTCAAACTCACACGACGGGCAAAGGGACCGGCAGGATATTCGACCGACAAGTCCTGAATGGCCAGATTATCAGAATAGGGCTGACCACAATCCACGAATTCAATACCACCTAATGTACTCAGCGCATCCATGACTAAATCAGGTTGTACCGTTCGCCATGTGTCCTGTTCAAAATCAGAATAAACGACAAACTGCGTCTGCTTGATATTGGATGACTGGTCGTGTGCCCGTCTGGCAACCGAGGCTGCCTGTTGAATCGCTTGCATGGCATCACCGCTGTTTGCCGACAGCGTTAGTCCATTCAATTCCTCACTGATACCCTGTTGGCTCCCTACCGGATGCTCAATAATCCGTTGTGCCGGAGTAGAAATCGTAATCACCGAAACCCTATCCTCCTGCGGTAGATTTCGAACGTATTGAGCGGCCCGCTGCTGTGCCAATTCGAAAGCGGTCATGGAAACCGAATCGACTGTACCCCGGGCACCCATCGAGTACGTTGCATCGACCAGCAACACATGATGCACGCCCGTCAATGGATCTTCAGACGATGTTTCGGCAGCTTGGTCTGAGTTTGGGTTTGCGACAGCCACAATAAATAACGCCAACGTAACCATACGCAACAACAGTAGCCCTAATTTACGAATCCGGATTTTTTGTTGAACCTGTCGCCGGGCTTCGACGACAAATTGCATTGCTGACCAGCGCACCACCTGATACTTTCTCCGCCGCCAAAAATGTAAAGCCACGGGAATGATCAAAGCAAGGCACCACCAGAGGCGTTCGGGGGATTGCAACTGAATGTCGAGCATAGGTCAGCTGTCTCCCTTCCACACACTGCGACTCGTTAAAAACTCGTTCAGCACCGTCCCTAAATCCTCGTCCGAAACCACGCACTGATAGCTCGCACCAAGATTACGGGCATGATCGACAAATTGATCCTGTGCTATTCGGAAAAGCTCCAGATATTGCTGTCGAATCTGCTTCGATTCCACTTGGGTCATAAGATCGGATTCCAGTCCCTGAAACTCCACACGTTCGTCAAAGGGAAACTCGAGTTCATCTCGATCTAACACCTGCAGTAAAACGACATCGTGCTGAGCAAACCGCAGTTGTTCAACTCCATCAAGTACACGGGATACATCATCCAGAAAGTCACTGAGGACCAGCACGACGGACCGATGTTGTAAGCGACTGGCCGTTTCCCGCAGAGCCGCACCCAAATCGGTTTCCGACTGAGCGTTGGCTTCATCCATGGTTTCGATCAAGCGATCCCAGTGTTTGGCATGGCTGGCCGCTGCAATCCACTTTTGAATATCCGCATCCGCCAGCGCCAATCCTGCCGCGTCCCCGTTACGAATCAGAAGCCAGGCCAGTCCGGCGACAAGGCATTGTGCATATTGGAACTTACTGAGTCCCGACGCTTCACCCTGATAAGACATGCTGGCACTGGAATCAAGAATCAGATACGCATGCAGATTGGTCTCATCAACAAATTGTTTCACAAACAGTTTGTCCGTCCGCGCAAACGCTTTCCAATCAACATGGCGCAGGTCATCACCGGGCACATAATCCCGGTGCTCGGAAAATTCGACACTCACCCCTCGAAACGGACTTCGATGCGAACCCGCGACAAATCCTTCAACGATCTGTCGGGCACGCAATTTCAGGCCGTCAAGAGCTGCCAGCGTCAGCGGATCTAAAGACTTCAGAAGCTTGCTCACTTGAGTTCACCTGATTGGCTTGCAAGGTTACGTCTGCGATTAAACGATCGATCATCTGGTCCGTTGTGATACCCTCAGCCTGGGCAGCATAATTCAGGCGGACGCGATGACGCAGCACCGGATGAGCCACGGCTAATACATCCTCAAATTCAACCGCAATGCGCCCCTGGATCAACGCGTGCGCTTTGGCTCCCAGTACCAGATACTGACTGGCTCGGGGCCCCGCACCCCATTTGACATGCTGTTGGATATAGTCGGGATGATCGCTGTCCGGCCGAGTCCAGCGGGCAAGTCGAATCGCAAACTGAGCAACATGCTCGGCCACAGGAAGGGTGCGTACGAATTGAATTGCGGTTGCCACCTCTTCCCCGCTCAGCACCGGTTCAATATTCTGCTGGTCAGTGCCCGTCGTCCGCTGAACCATAATCAGCTCGTCCACTTCGCTCGGATAGTCAACATGCAACTGAAACATGAATCGGTCAAGCTGAGCTTCCGGTAACGGGTAGGTGCCCTCCTGCTCAATCGGGTTCTGAGTGGCCAAAACAAAGAACGGCGTGGATAACGCATGACTCCGCCCGCCCACCGTAACCTGTTGCTCCTGCATCGCTTCAAGTAAAGCTGCCTGCGTTTTCGGAGGGGTGCGATTGATTTCATCCGCTAATACAATGTTCGCAAATAAAGGGCCTCGCAGAAATTCCAGCTCGCGATGACCCGATTCTCCCTTGCCCTGGATGATCTCGGTACCGGTAATATCCGCGGGCATGAGATCCGGAGTGAATTGAATTCGACTGAATTCCAATGACAATGCCGCCGACAACGACTGCACCATGAACGTCTTCGCCAGACCGGGAACCCCCACCAGCAGACAGTGACCCTGAGATAATAATGCCACCAGCATTTGATCGATCACCTCGGTCTGACCGACAATCCGTCGTGCCACAGCATTGCGGATTGCCGTGCATGAATCACGGATCTGCTCTACGGTCTGTTGAATTTCGCTCGTCATGGCCCTCCTATTCATCGCTGAGTTGTTTTGATTCGCAATTCCCCGTCAGAATGTGCTGAATCGGAGACTACTGAGCCGTCCTTGGCAATGCTATTAACATCTTACCATCAAAAAGGAATACCATCTCCGAGCCAAAAATTATTTCACTTAGTTCACTGTCAAACCGATCGATCACCTCCGCTGGTATGGTCACCGCGGATACTATTTTTAGCTCAGTTCGTGCGTTTTCCAAACCGGAATTCACCGTCGTTAACGCGAAAACTCTGTTTCCTGAAGCCATATAATAATACGCACGGTCGTCCGTAAATACAGGTTCCGACCATTTCCGGATGTCCAAATCCTGTCCTTCCGGGCTAACCTGATTTGGATTCAATACCGCCTGAAATTGACCCGCGCCGTCACGGATAAAAATACCGTTGCCTACCAGCATTTCGCGGCGGTTTCCTCGATAAATCTCCAGCCGAGCATTGTCAAATCGGGGGTCATCCACAACCCAATTAATCGCCCCGGAAAACAAATCCAGTTGCATGATCCCCAGGCCATCCGCAGGCGAAACCGTTGCCACAAGGTCTCGTTCACCAATGACAATACGGCTGCGGCGTAAGGTGGGAGCCTTCAGTTGAACCAACTCTGCCTGCTGAAAACGGGTTGGATAGGTTACGACCCAGCATAATCGACCGCTTAGGTCGACCGCCGCTACCTGCCCGGTATTGGTGCAGGCGATCAGACGGTCACCAGCGACTTCCAGCCGGGCCGGCTCCAGGGTGGAAACCATTTCACGACCCGTTGCCGGAGATCCACCTAACAAAGTTCGCCATATCTCCTGACCTGAATCGAGTGAATAACATGCAAGGTAATTTCGACATTGAAATTGTGCCGATTCACGCAATAAGATCATGATCCGGCCGTCGACTATCTTTGGCGGACTTACAAAAGTCCAGCGACTTGCAGCATTGGGTGATCGCCCATCGGGAAACACAGGAAAACCACTGACTAAGGATCCTTCTGCGGATAGGTCCAGCGCTACAAGTGCTCCTCGCAAATGGTATTTCTCCTGCAGGGATTGGTGATATGTATTGGTGGGGTCACCGACACAGGCAACTAAACGATCACCGCTGATCTCCACAATCCCCTGGGCACTTCCCCAATATGGAATGGACTCGTCAAACCAGGATTCCCCTGCGGCATCCTCACCATGCTCGTAAATCCGATAGGCCGTCGACTCTTCGCCCCAGGCAGGCTTCCCGGTAACAGCATCAATCGCCAGTATCGCATCGAGCGTATTGACATATACATGAGAACCATGGACTGCCGGCATAACCTCTAAACGACCGTCAACGGAAAACGCCTGATCCGAGGTTGAGGCCAGATTCAGAAACCAACTTGGAGATCGTTGAAATGTCTCCACTGGAATCGTACGTGGATTTCGGGTTACAGGGAAATCCGTCGTCGAATTGGCTGCATCAGCGACGGGAAAATGTTGCGCATAAAACTGCGGCAACAATTCCTCCAAACGACCCCGGCGACCACCCAACGAAAGCTCCATGTCCGCATGAACCATGAGGGTTTCCAGCGTCTGTTGTGCTAATTCCGGCTGTTGACCCACAACCTGTGCCAGAAATTCACGGATTTGCACCGACCGTTGGTCTTCCTCGGAAAACTCAACAAATCGGTGAATGGCGGATCCGGCATACTCGGTTGCTGGAGGCGATGTTAATTCCATCAGCCCGACCTGATGCCAATGCATGCGGGCCGCCAAAAACTGACCCGCTAAAAAACAGTTATCTCCCATCGCAACCCGCCAGTGCCATGCTCGCACGCTGTACGGCCAACGCTCTAATAACCTCAGAAGTGCCTCATTCGTGGCAGCAGATTCTGCCATCGCCTCCTGCCCGGCAAAACGATCAAAACGTATTTGCTGCTGCTTCCATACCAATGGAATCTGCTCAGCCACCTGCTGATGCCAGCCGTGGACAAAACTCTCCACACCGATGAATCGTCTGTACCCTAATGGTAATCCCGCCGTGGTAGTCGGTACTAACTTGCCGTTGGTCTGTGATGTCAGACGGTTCATGCGATCAAGCGCCGATGGAATATCTTTTTGTTGTAACATCCCGTTGGCCGTTTGGATCAACTGTAAATCACGGTGATCCACTAACGGTAATCGTTGGTCTCCCAGACCTGTTGGTAGGGGAGCAAGCGTCAGCCCGTTAGGCGATTGCCCAGCAACCATGGATGCTCCTGCCAGCCAGAAAATAACCAACCGCCAGGAGCACAGCCATGCCCTGAATGATCGCGGTAAGCAACGGGAATGCTGCCTCAAATGGTGTTTATTTCGAACCACCGGCATAGCCTTCCATAAACCGACCTAAGACAAATAGACACACGCCAAAGACCATTGCAATCAAGAGACCATCCACTCCAAAACCCAAAACACCTGCTCCGGGCCGTTCCAGTTCATTGGAATTCCCCTGAGGATCGTCAAAAACTAGCTGTAATATGATCGCTACCGGCAAGATTACCAATCCACCGACTTGCATCAGTTTTCCGAACATTCTCATATTCACTCTTTTTGTGGTTAGCGGGGATTGGGGGAAAACGATGTGCAGACTATCCTGAATGACCCTTGAAATCTCCCCCGATCGGGGATTACCACCATTCTAGAGGCAGTAACCGGAAATCTCCAACCCATCCCAGTCAGGAACCTGCCATGAGAATTCGAAGAGCCCTGTGGCGTAGTCTGCGGCTCAAATGCTGCCTCTGCGGAATCGGTTCACTATTTCATCATTGGTTCAAAATGCGGACAAATTGCCCCCATTGTGGAACAGTTTACGAACGGGAAGCCGGTTTTTTTCTGGGAAGTATCTACTTCAACTACGCATTCACGGCACTTTCGATGAGCGTTACGTACATTATCGCACTCGTTTTTCAGTGGGCGTCCAACCAGACACTCTTGTGGCTCGCCCTGGCATATACCATCGTGATGCCCGTCATCCTGTTTCCGTTTGCCCGAAGCCTGTGGATGGGGTTTGACCATCTGGTCGACCCACGTGACAGAGAACCCGAAGATAGGTAGAGCGGATACCCACAAGCAGAAGCGTACACCGGATCGATTAGACTGATTCTTCGGATTGCAACAAGTCGGCTGCTTTTAGTTTGCGGGCTTTGCGTACCAGCATGTAGAAATACGTGCTCATTGCTGTCAGGATGCTGAATGGCATGGCCATCATAAACATGATACTCCAAAAATAACCACGCACCATCTGAGCGTCATTCTCGCTCAGGCTCTCTTTGCAGGTCGGGCAGGCCTCGGCAAACTGACTCAACACGCATACCACCACAATGCAGAAAACACCGTGTGTAATCCAACGCGCAACTTGCTTTTGAAAACTTGTTTTCATTACTCCGTCCGTAAAGTTATCGGGGACTTCATTGCTAGATTTTAGCTACTTTACCATCAAACGTCTATCGAGCTCTCCTAAGATTCACTCACCACTAGCCATGGGGTAATTGGTACAACATCCAATAAACCACCACACCCGTTATTGACACGTATAACCAAACAGGAAACGTTCGCTTAGCCCATTGGCGATGCTTAATCCGGTTATCCCGCAGCGCATAATAAATAGTCACCACTGCCCCAAACGGTACGTACATTGCCAGTACGATATGACTTATGAGAATTGCATAGTAGAAGCTGCGAACCGCAACGGAATGTTGATCCGGAAACGGAGTGCCACCACCTTTTTGATAGTGATATACCAAATAACAAACCAAAAAGACGGTCGACACCAAGAAACAACTTAGCATCGTCCATTTGTGAGCCACTTCTTTCTTCTGTTTGATCAATGCAAAACCGGTGATCAGCAAAATCGTTGCCAGTGCGTTGAGTGAAGCATTCACTTCAGGAAATCCCATATCGTTAATCATCCCATTGGTAGGCAGGTCCGTTAATCCTCGTCCGAATCATTAACGGATTCCGGCTCTACGGCCTCATCGCCCTCTTGCGACGATTGTTGTTTCACAAATTTGTCGATCTGTTTCTGCAAATTCTCTCGTGACGCAGCGACTTCTTCCGGCTCAGCGGGCTCTCGGAGCAGCGTCACCAATAAGGCATTAAGTTCTTCCATATCCTGCACGTCATGCCAGTTAAACGTACCTCGAACGTTGCCCCATTTATCCACAGCACAAAATGACTCCGCATGGGTTCGGGGACCTACAGACAACAGGAACTTGTCCGAGCCAATACGATTGATGTACCCGGAGTTTCCCGTCAGGAATTTCCAGTTTTCCGTATCCTGAGTAAACTTCTTCGAATAAGAATTCAATATCTCGGGCGAGTCATTTTCAGCATCACAGGTAATACTGATAAATTTGACCCCTTTCCGGGCCCAGACCTTGTG
The DNA here is from genome assembly GCA_036150515.1 of Planctomycetota bacterium. Lineage (GTDB taxonomy): Bacteria > Planctomycetota > Planctomycetia > Pirellulales > Pirellulaceae > UBA721. The sequence goes on along the minus strand of JAYZPA010000165.1, from coordinate 12,267 downwards.
AAGTGATTGCATTTCCCGATTCTGTTGGATGCAGGTCGAGGGACAGGACGCAAAAAAGAAACTGGCAACCCAAACCTGATCACGCAGACCACTGGACGTGAATGCTTCACCGGTCTGGTCCACCAGCTCAAAATCCGTGATCCAGGGTTGCCCTTTGCCTGTCTGATAATCTGCGGGCTGGATTTTCGGCGTAAAGTCTTCAAGTTTGGTCGTTTCCGACTGACGATTGGGATCGGCGCTTGTCCACCAACTATCTGCCTTGAAGATCACCAAGACCCCGGCAACGATAAACATCAGCGCTAAAAAGAAAGCAGCGGTTCGGCTCATTTCAAATCTCCACGTATACGTGAGCGACTTATCCAGACCGCACACATAAAAAACACGACCACGCCTGCGATGACCACGATAAAACTGGTGCTCGTTGACGGTTCCCAATAGAGATCACCCAAAGGTGAGTCAAAAAGCAACTCCCGGACAAGCGCAACCACATAGGTCAGCGGATTCAGACGCATGCACCAGTGAACTGCTATCTGTGCAAGACCTGCGTTCACTAAATTTGGAACCGGAAAAAATGCACCCGACATGAGCCACATGGGCATCAACACCAGATTCATAATAGCATGAAACCCCTGAGTTGACTCCATCTTCCAGGCAAAGACAAAACCCAGACTGGTCATCATCAATGCAGCTAGAAATAATACTCCCACTAACAATAACCCGCTCGACAAAGTCCATGTAATATCCAGGAAAAAGGCAACCAACAAGAAAAGCAATGCCTGAATCAGGGCGATTAATGATCCACCAAGCACTTTTCCAAGAACCATGCTGGTGCGTGAAACGGGCGCTACTAACACCGACTGTAAAAAACCCTCCTGCCGATCTTCGATAATGGAAATCGAAGTAAATATTGCGGTGAACATAAGAATCAGAACCAGACTTCCCGGAAAATAATAATGCAAAAACCCGTCCGCTCCCGCATCTTGCGGTGCAACCGAAAAACTGCGATCAAGGCCTAAACCAAAGATAACCCACATTACCAGCGGCGTTGCCAATGATCCCATGACGCGATTGCGTTGTCGAAAAAAACGTGCCAGTTCACGCCAACACAAATGGGCAACGACAACACCGGACCTGACGGGAGTGATACACTGCTCAGCCATTTATTGCCGTTCTCCTGATCGGACTTCGTTATGCCAGAACTGATGCCCGGTTTTCGATATAAACACGTCTTCCAGACTGGGTCTTCCCAACGTCATCGTTTGAATTTGATCACGAAATTTTTTCATAATGACCTGAGCCAGATCGGATGAATCCGGTTGTTCCATACGCAGCAAACCACCAATTTGTTTTGACGGCAGATTAAATTCCGCCTGCAATGCCGTTGCCAGCGATTCAGGATTGGAACTGCGGATGGAGATCACATCGGCTCCCAATTCGCGGCACAGTACCTGCGGATCATCCAGGGCAACCACCTGGCCTTCATTGAGAATCGCAACCCGATCGGCGTTTTCCGCTTCATCGAGCAAATGGGTGGTCATGAAAACAGTCATTCCCGTCTGTTGTTGTAACTGCCGCAAATAATTCCACAAATCGCTTCTTGCTGCCGGGTCTAGACCCGTCGTCGGCTCATCCATGATCAATAAACGAGGTTGGTGTAACAGACTCTTTGCCAGTTCCAACCGCCGCCGCAGGCCACCGGATAAATCATCCACCCGATCGCGCTGTCGATCTGCGATCCCCAGTTGGGAAGCAACTTCTGCAATTCGTTCGCGGGCAGCCTTGCCACTATATCCGTACAACGATGCCTGTAGACGTAAATTCTCAAACACGGTTAATTTACCATCCACCGAAGGCGACTGAAAAACAATGCCCATGTCATATCGAGCCCGGCGTACTGCCGTTAATAGAGAATGGCCAAATATTTCCACCTTGCCGCGCTGCAATGGGATTAAGGTTGCCAGCAGACGAAACAGCGTTGTCTTACCGCTGCCATTGGGGCCCAGTAACGCAAATAACTCGCCTTCCCGCACTTCCCATGACACAGCATCCAGAGCACAACGCTGATCGTAGTGAAACGTGATCGAATCAAGTGTCATCGCGGCAGAATTCGTCATGGCCACGTACGTGGAAACGGTGGAAAAAATAGAATTCGGTTTCGGTCCATCACAACATCATGCGGTTATTTTGATTCATGTTGGTCATGTGAATGTGGTTCACTAATCGCCGTCACGGGCACCGCTGGATCCGTAAGTTCATACGGCGATCGATCCAGTCGCTCGTCACTGTAATAATGCGTTCGTCTCCCAATGTCAGGAACCAGCATCAGGATTAAAAACAAACTCATGATCGATGCCGGAATCGTCAGAACCCATTTCCAATTTCCCTGTTCCCATTTCAGGTGCATGAAAAAACTGATCACCAACAGTGCCTTGACGCAGGATACGGATAACATGATCCCCCAACCGATCAGTTCTTTGCCTTCAAACATTCCCTCCGAAATCATATGTCCGATCGCTGTGGAAATACCTGTACAGATCATGAGCCCCACAAATACACGAATGTAAATCGGGCCATGGTCGTGTTCGTCATGTTCATCATGCGGATCGGACGGTGTTTCTTGATCGGACATTATTCCGTTTCTTTCAAACTTGATGGATTAAAACAAAGGGGTATCCTCAGCCCATATGCCAAGGCGGTATGCGTTATTACGGGGGTTAGAAAAGATAAAACAGGGGAAACAGGAAAATCCAGACGAGGTCAACAAAGTGCCAATACAAGCCGGCATTTTCAATAAAGTTGGCACGTTTATTATCGATCGTCCAAAACAGGGGAAAGCCAAAAACGATTAACCCGACAATGACATGTAACGCATGAAATCCAGTCAACAAAAAGTAGGTACTGGACCACATGTTCCCGCTGGGAATATGCATTGCCAGGATCAAACCACTGTGCTGGTCATGGAGCTTTTCATTCAGCCCACCTCCATGCTCCCCCTTATCATTTTGATGTGCGGCGTCATGGTGGCTCCAATAGTCGAGCCGCGCCTCAAGGATTTTTGATTCAAAATCCAAAGCGGACTGGATTTCACCGTCAGGCGTCTCCTGAGCAGCGAGATCCTCCTGGTCGGTCACAATAGCCGCCTGCCGCTGCTGGATGTACAAAGCCTCTCTTTGCTTCAGGGCGGGGATGTAATTCTCATATCGGGCAAGCGGATAAACATCCTGTGCCACTGAAATCAACACGTCCCGGTGATTCAGACCAGGTGTATTGGGCGCCTGCATGGTATTGGGAACATGCCCGATGACATACTCCGCCCACTGCACGGAACCGTGTAGAAAATGTTCCAGTGAACTCTGCGTTGCGGCCGGGATCGTGTTGGTTTGAGGCAACGTCACTGTCGGGTCATCCTTAACCTGAGATGCCTGTTCCGAAGCCGATGCTGCCGCTTTGGCACCGGCCAGTGGAATGATGCCACCCTGTTTGTATCCGGTGACCTGTGCACGCAGTCTGGCCAAATAATAAATATCGGCCTGTTCGTACAACAGACTGCGGCCACTGGGCTGAGGATGAATGCCATGTCCAAATTTCCCGGAATATTCGTACATCTTAATTCCCAAAAATGCACATCCACACAGAAAGGTTACCACTAAATACTTCTTGGCTTTTGCGGCCAAATTCTTTTTGGCGGCTTCATACGTTAAGACAACGGTAAAACTGGAGAAAATCAGAATAAACGTGTTGAGCGTGCCCAGAATCTCATCGACATGCACGTCGTGCGGCCGTGGCCAGGTTCCTGCCGGCGCACCGAACCTCAGCACAATATAAGTACCGATTAAGGCCGCAAAGAACATGATTTCCGTTGACAAGAACAGCCACAAAATGACTTTCCCGTTGTTGATCGGCAGCGCATCCTGATAGCGTAATTCCAAGTGGCCATGATGGCCCTCATCTTGATGTTGTTCGTGTTCGCTCATTTCTTATTTCGACTCAAGGAAGTAATCAAACCAAATTATAAGGGTGTTACCAGCTGATGGATGCCATCGGTAACGTTAACAATATTAACAAATAAAAGGGTAAATAAACCAAACTCATTCGTAACAAACCACGTGCTGAGCGTTCGCTTCTGCGGAAACAAAAACGCCATGCAAACATCAGTTGCATCAGTCCCAGCAGTGCCACAACCACCAACTGCACGTGACCGTCCGGTACCAGCCAGACAGGAACAAAACTAACGGGAATTAGAATCAAGGCTCCAATGACCGCTTCGGTTCCCGCGCGAATGCCTGATCGATCCACCGTCGGCCACATCTTCATCCCTGCCTGTTTATATTGATCACGATAGATCCAGGCAATCGCCATAAAATGGGGAAACTGCCAAAAGAAAACCACCGTAAATAATGCCAACCAACGCACATCCGTCCAGCTACCCCCCACGGCAGCCCAGCCCATCAGGATCGGCAGCGCTCCGGAAATTGCACCGACCGCGGTATTATAGGGGGTGCGGGTTTTCAAAGGTGTGTAGGCTACGACATAGACCAGCCAGATTGCAACCGAAAAAGCAGCCGTCACCGGATTCACAAAAAAGAACAAATATCCGACACCCCCAACCAACGTCAGTACTACGAAGCTCATCACTCCCTGAACCGATAAACGCTGAGCGGGCAGAGGTCGATTCTTTGTCCGCGCCATCTGCTTGTCCAGGTCACGTTCCATCCACTGGTTCATGCCACTCGCACTCGAGGCGGTCAGCCATGTTCCCACCAGCGCATGCAGGATCAGCACGGGATCGGGCTGACCCCAGCGAGCAACAAAAGCTGTAATCGCAACCGTAATCACGACCATCACCGCAATCCTCGGTTTCGTCAACTCAACATAATCTGCCACCTTTGCAAGCAAGCCTGCAGAGGATTCCTGAATGGGCAATATGCTGGTACTCATCGGTCACCATGTCCGTAAAAAATTAAGTTAACCCGTTCGCCGTGTTCACTTCATCCGTTTGATCGTTTTCCTGCTTCACCCAAAATTCCAATCGCGTCAGTCGAGCCGTTATCAGCGCTGTCATCACAAGGATGAGCGAACCCATGGCAACATGCCCGGTCACAATATGTGATTGCCACCATCCCTGAGCCACAACCAGTCCGGGACCGAATGTTTGGTTTTCACCCAAACTTACCGGCCAGCCATATTGTAAAACCCAGGCTCCCACGCCCAGAAAAATCTGAGCCACAACCAGGAGAACCAGAATCGATCCGCCACGGGTGGCGTTACCGATGGATTCCCGCCGTTTCCTCAAACTGACTGCCAGCAATGCCATATGCATCATGACTGCCATTGCCATGCCGATGTGAAAAACCACCAGCACGGAAAACGTCTGTGCCTTGGCGGTGACCGGAATATGACGAATCATGGCGCCCAGCACCAACTGCAGGTAAACCAAACTCGTCGTTATCCGTGCCAGCCGTAAAGGCGCGGCAAGTTGTTTCATCAGGTCATAACCTGCCGTTACCGTGTCGCCAACAGGAGCTTGCCAAAACGTGGTATACGCTAAGGCAATCACTGCAGTTAACACGAAAAAGGCCGGCCCCGTACATCCGTGAATCATTGCCAAAGTAACGTCGTTAAGACGTACTCGGACACCACCCAGGATTCCCTGAGCAATCACGGCAACCAGTGCCAGTATGACCAGTTTTCGCATCCATGATCGAGGTTCCTGCCTGCAAACCACAACCACCAATACCACCGTCACCATTCCAGTCAACGATGCTAAAAGCCGATGACCATGCTCAATGAACAGGTCCCACGGCCCCAGTATCCAGGTCGTCCACGGATACAGAAACATGTTGAATCCATAGGTGGTCGGCCAATCCGGAACAGCCATCCCCGAATCTGTCGTAGTCACCAGACCACCCACCCAGATAAGGGGAAATGTAAGGAACGCAAGTAGGAGAGCAAGCCTACGTGGCCACCGATTCATTCGTCCTTGTGATGTGGACAAACTCATCATGCTTTCTCACTTGCCTGTTGGCCTACCACCTGCACGCAGGCGGTGTGCCAATCCTTGTGTCTTCATCACTCCAAAGCCTCGTCCGATTCTTCAACCTCTTCAGCGGCCCCTGGGGGCGGTTGCGTTTGAGGGTAAAAATCTTCATCAACTTCCGGAGATCCATATTCATAAGGTCCTCGGTACACAATGGGTTGTTTATCAAAATTACCATGTGCCACCGGTGGGCTTGGGCAGAACCACTCTAACCCGTTGGCACGCCAGGGATTTCTCCCCACGCGTGGCCCTTTAAACATGCTGTAAAAAAAGTTCACTGCAAAAATAATCTGGCTGACAAACATTCCAATAGCACACCACGTTATGAAACGATTCATCGGCAACAGTTGTTTAAATGTCTCGTAATGATACGGATCCGCCAGCCGCCGCGGAAATCCGACAGCGCCCAGGACATGCATCAAATAAAAGGTGCCATTCATCAATACGAAGGTCAGGAAGAAATGTAATTTGCCGGCCGATTCATTCATACTGCGGCCGAACATTTTCGGGAACCAAAAATAGATGGCACCGAACACCGCCATCGCCGTGCCGCAAAATAAGACGTAATGAAAGTGAGCGACAATGTAATATGTATCATGAATAAAAATATCCACCGGAGTGGCCGCCATAAAGATTCCGGACAGGCCTCCAATGATAAACATCGAAACAAAGGACAAGGCAAAAAGCATGGGCGTGGTGAACTGGATTTTTCCACCCCATACCGTCCCTAACCAATTGAAGACCTTTACCGCCGATGGCAGGGCAATCATCATCGTGGACACCATAAATGTCATCCCCAACATCGGATTCATCCCCGAAACGAACATATGATGTCCCCAGACAATAAATCCAAGTCCGGCAATCCCCGAGATCGAATAAACCATCGGCTTATAACCAAAGATCGGTTTTCTCGCAAAACAGGAAAGGATGTCCGAAACCATCCCCATGGCCGGAAGAATCATGATATAAACCGCCGGATGAGAATAAAACCAAAACAGATGTTGCCATAGCAAAGGCTGCCCGCCGCCGGAGAGCATCTCCGCGTTGTTGATAACCCACCCTTCCGGGACGAAGAAACCCGTTCCGAGCAGGCGGTCAAAAAGCTGCATAAACCCACCCGCGGTCAAAACCGGTAAAGCAAAAGCCTGCAGGACCGCCGTAATGAACATGGCCCAAATCGTCAGTGGCAATCGGAACATGCTGAGTCCGGGAGCTCGCATCTGTATGATCGTCGTCAAGTAGTTTACCGAACCCATCATCGATGATACACCCACCAGCGTCACACCGATCAGCCACCAGGTTTGGGCCATACCACTTCCCGGAGATGCCTCCAGGACCGAAGAGAGCGGAGGGTAGGAGGTCCAACCGTTTCCCGCACCGTAAGGCGGCGTCATAAAGCTGATACCGATACAAATAAATGCAGGCCACATAAACCAGTAGCTGAGCATGTTCAGCGTCGGGAACGCCATATCATCTGCCCCGATCATCAGGGGAATCAGGAAGTTACCAAAGGCTCCCGCCAAAACCGGAATGATCACAAAAAAGATCATCACCGTCGCATGCATGGTGAATAACGTTGTATAGAATTCTGGAGAAATCTGGCCACCTTCAGCACCAAACAAACGGCCACCAATAATCGGCATGTCACTCCAGGGATAGGCCAGTTGCCACCGAATCCCCATTGCCAACAAACCGCCAACGACAAACCACAATAATGTGGTAAACAGGAATTGCAGACCAATGATCTTATGGTCTTTGGAAAACACGTAGGTTTCGATGAACGCTTTCGCAGTCATCGTTCCCCCATGTCCTGTCCCGTTGTGATTATCTTCCGTGGTTGTATTCATCGTTTATTGATCGTCCTACTGTTGGGCATCCGCATTGAGAGAGGTTCGATTCTGTTCGGCAACGGCGCCGGCCATCCACGTTTCGAAGTCCTTTTTTGATTCAACAATCATTCGTCCCCGCATCTTGTAATGGCCCCAGCCACATAGCTCCGCACAGACAATATCAAATGTCCCGGTCTTTTTCGCTTCAAACCAGACATGCTGCTGCATCCCGGGTACCACGTCCTGCTTAATTCGCATGTTCGGCAGGAAGAAACTATGCAATACATCCGAGGTTTGTATGCGAATGACAACTTCTTCATTGACGGGTATATGTAGTTCGTTGATCACGTGCACATCGTCCGGCGTCCCGATTTTTTTGTCGGCTCCGGCATACTGCAGGTACCATTCAAACTGACGACCCGTTACCAAAACCAACGGGGGTTTGTCCAGCTTTCCTGACTCGTCTTTGGGATATTTCATCCTCGCATCAGCCCACGCATCCATCTGGTAAATCGCGATGAATAACAAGGTAACTGCCGGCAAAATCGACCAGACAATTTCCAGGGTATGCGATCCATGGGTGTACTTTACCGGCTCGGGATTCTTCTCGGCATCATACTTCCATAAAAACCAAAACAGGATCACCCCCGTGATGATAAAAACCACACCTGTCAAATACAGAATAAACATGAACAGACTGTCGACGACTGCACCATGCTTACTAATATCTTCCGGTAACCAGTGGTTCTCAAAAACACCACCCGGGATAACGGCAAGTACAAAAACCGCCACGCCCAGTACAGGTACCGACAGGAATAGTAGGCTCCAAAAACGTCCCACCTTGTTTCTCCCCAATTCAAAAATCGTTGACTTGTTTTATTACGTTAATTTTATTTTCCATATCCATTACTGCCGGTCCCGCTGAAAGGAGGGTGCGGTCTGCGGACGACTGGATCCTTCATACTGCAAGCTTAAAACATAAGCAACCAACCCCCATGTCTCGGCTTCCGTAAGTTTCGTATTACCCGGCATCGGCGTTCCCTGAATGCCGGATGTAATCCGCTGGTAAATGTCGATCGGACGCCGACCACCCCGGAACCCACCCAACCGCAAATTTCGGGGAGAGATCGTCCGTGGCTCTAAGACACCCAGTCTGGCCAAATACTGATCGTAGAAATGAAGCTGGCTATCCAAGCCGATTTCTGCTTCCGCATCCACCGCCGATTCAGATCCAACCTGGGGCTCAATACCTAACAACTCCAATGTCCAGTTGTCGAAGAGGTTCTTTTGACCATCCCCAATCGCTGTCTGACCATGGCAGCTAAAACAGTTGGCTTTGGTTTGAAAAAACAGCTTGCGACCAAGATCAATCGATTCCTGCGAATTCCAATCCCGAGGTGCTGCCGCAATCGTGCGCTGCGCATTGCCCTTTTGATCCACACCGACCCACTGAATTACGATACTACTTAGCTGTTCCTTAACGAATGCTAAGTCGTCCTCAACTTTATTGCCATCCTTGAAACTGACCAACATCGGATGTTCGTCTTTTGACGAACGGGCGATGGTTTCATCAATCAGCTTTCTTTCCGCTTCACCCCGGATCGACAGGTAGATTACGTATTGCACCAATTGTTCCAGTTCGGTTGCGGCCAGAACCCGGAAACTCGGCATCGCCGTACCGGGAATTCCCTGGTGCAGAATGTATTGCAAATCCTCTTTGGATGGTTTCTTAAATGAACCATTGGAATCGGTTAGCTTAAATTTAAACTGCCCCATCCGATAGTCCCGTGGATACGGATTCAGAAACATCGCCGTAGGTCCCTGCCCATCACCCGTCACACCGTGACAGTGAGCACAGTGCTGGCGATACAATCCCTGAGGAACCTGTAATTCATTACGCCCCACCGGGCCGGCGGCCTGCTGTAACTTGCTGAGACTCAAAAATCCGCCAATTCCCACGCCACCGGGCAACCGCGGCTCATCCGGAGTTCCAAAAGCACCTTCCAGTACATCACGAATGTTCTCTTTCTGTGCATCCGTCAGCTGGACATCCCGCTGATCGGGATTCCGCATCTGAGGTTTGGATACATCCGGTTTCAATTCAACCGCTTTCACATAAGCTTCGTTAAATTGAAAGTAGGCTGGTTCACCACAGCCACATAACAGAACCGAGCAAACCATCGCCGCGATACTCGCTGCGATGACTCCGTTTTGCCGTTTGCTTTGAACCTGTTTCATTTCTCTGGATCCGTTCATGCTTTCTTCTGATTCTTCTATACCCAACGGGGGTCGGGCCTCAGCCTTCGGTGATTAAAACCTACAATGCATCGTTAAATAAACCGGCGTCAATTTCAATATTCAATACACGCTGCTCATCCGGCGCTAGTTCCGGCAATTCCAGCTTGCCACGTTTTAATGTCTCTGTCTCTCCATTGATGGTGATTGCATAGGAACCCCCGGGAAGAACTTCATGCCAGAACTTAAACGACAATGGTATCCCCGAAGGAAGATTGGCAATCTGAAACGTCCCGTCTTCACCTGAGACAGCAAAAAAAGGACTGTCCCGTACAATGATGTAGGATGACATCCACTCGTGAGCGGAACAGGATACACCAAACGGTTTCGATTCCTGAAAAAGTGGAGTATAGGTGACACTTGAACCTGTACCGATCTGCATGTTTGCAGAAGTCAGCCCGTCCATTTTGGCATTGTGACCCACCGGATCACTGTTTTTAATCTCTAAAACCTGCCCGGTTCGCATGGCATAAATGCGCGACAGGAAAATACATTCTTTTTGATCAAATGCCAAATCTCCATTTAACTCACGCGTCGCCGTTGCCAGATAATCTGCATGTTCCCACTTTGTATCGCCCGCCTTAAACGGACCATCGTAATACAGTAAACCCCATTGCAAAGCGCCATCCCCGTTGGTAACCACACGAGGATTCGGGTCCGTACTACATACATTCAGATCTTTCGTTGCCTTGTAGGCCTGGAATTTATCGCGATCGATATTCCCTTTGACGGTGATCGTACCGGTGATCGTGGCAAATCCGGTCGGCTCCGGTAACTCAACCCCGTTGGAAGGTCCTACAGCGGCATCCGCCGTAAATGTATCTGCTACAACAGAAATGCCCTCAACATCACCGGTGGAAACACGATCCGGCAGCGTGCGTGTGCAACCAACCACACAGGTCAACAACATCGCTGCTGAAAGGATTATTTTTAAATTAATTTTCATTACATTCCCTTGGAACTATGGAAGTTCACGGAGAAACCTAACTCAATAAAATTACTTAGACACGCGTCTTCTTATTTGAACTTATCTGCCCCGATCACGATTTCGCCAAGATCCGTTGTCTTGCCATCTTCAATCTTAATTTTGACCCGACCCCGCACCCATTCAATATTGGTACCATCCCGACTTACCTGCTGCACATATCCCGCTTTCTCCTGCCAGAATTGAAATTCGAATTCACCCGCGGGCAGGTTCTTGATCTCCATTAACCCGTCCCGGTTACTAACACCAATATACGGATTATCTCGAATGACTAACCAGCCTGACATCCAGGCATGAATCGAGCAACTCATCTTCGAGGGCAATCGTTCTTCCATCGAATACGTTTGCTGTAAACTGGTGCCTGCCGGGAGAATCGGATTGATGGGTGGATTAAAGAACGTATCCACTTTGACGTTATGTCCAACCGGGTCACCATTGGCAACCTCCAGTTTACGTTTCGTCCAAACCGGTACGACATGGGGTTCAAAACGACACTTACGATTATCTACTTTGATGGGTTTATCCAGCAGCTCGTTATAAGAAGGATGAATCTTTGCCGGAACCCGGTCGCGATAAAAGACAATGACATTGGCAATGCCTTTGTTTTCCGGATTAACCACCAGCGATTCATCAACCAACCCAAATTTTCCACAAACGGCGGTGTCTTTATTGACTTGAATTTTCGACGGAGCCTGGTATTCACCACCATAAACGAATCGAGCTTTAATGTGCCCCCATCCCTGAGCCGACAGGCTACCTGTTGTGGCCATCAAGATGACAAGCATAAGTATGGTTGATTGAATTGCTCTCATTTTCTTCTCCCGATTCCCACTTTTTCGCTATTCCTTAGATCCTAGCAGGTTCATGGTTTGCAACTCCTCCGGAATTGCCTCTCTCACCAAAGTGCATCTGTTTTGGCGAGCCGGAAATACACCGACACGCCAGATATTGTATTAAGGTTGTTGGGGGGCCTCCGCTGCTGCCTTTTCCACTGCTGCCTTCCCCATGATTACCATTTCCGCTGCTTCCTTATCCGCTGCTTCCTTATCCGCTGCTTCCTTATCCGCTGCTTCCTTATCCGCTGCTTCCTTATCCGCTGCTTCCTTATCCGCTGCTGCCTT
>JAYZPA010000164.1:0-16772 GCA_036150515.1 Planctomycetota bacterium | reverse complement strand
CATTGTAAACGGATTCGACGAATACTTCGGGATTGCTGCATCTCTGGACATGCCCCCCTACGTTTTCATTCGGAATGACCGGGTAACCGAGCAACCCACTTCCAGTTTGAAGGAAGAAGACAAAGGTGGCCGGCAGGGGCCCGCGGTTCCTGGCTGGCGGCATAAACACGTCATGCCGACCTTTACCGACGAGGTCATCTCCTTCATCGAGCGTAACAGGCGAAGTCCCTTTTTCGTTTACATGCCGCTCAATGCACCTCACACACCCCACGCGCCCGGTGACACCTTTGTCGGTAAAAGCAAATTGGATATCTACGGCGATTTCATGGTGGAAGTGGATCATCACATAGGAAGGGTGATGGATGAGTTGGATCGATTGAAACTCTCAGACAACACCCTGGTGATTGTGACCAGTGACAATGGACCTGAGACCAACATGTATCCACGCCGGAGTAAGTTTGGTCACGACAGTTCCTCCCACTTTCTGGGAGCCAAACGCGACAACTGGGAAGGCGGACACCGGGTTCCCTTCATTGCTCGCTGGCCGGGAGTGATTGACTCTGGAACGCGCTGTGAAGCTCCCATCAGTCTGGTGGACCTCATGGCAACCTTTGCAGAGTTGAACAGCACTCCACTTCCAAACGGGCAGGGTGTCGACAGTGTCTCGATTCTGCCTCTGATGAAAGGTGGAGACTCAGCTTATCGAAAAGACCACGCCATCGTCCATCATTCCTCCAGCGGCAAATTTGGAATTCGCCAGGGCGACTGGAAACTACTATTGCATTCCGGTTCAGGCGGCAATGGTTATGCCGGTGGTAACCAATCAGGAAGGTATGCGGGAACCATCGAACAAAAGAGTTTCGAAACCGGAGAGCGCCAGCTCTACAACCTGGCAAATGATCCCAACGAAACAAAGAATATCGCCAGCGAAAATCCGGAGATCGTTGAACGCCTGACAAAACTAACCGCAGATATTGTGAAGAACGGGCGAAGTACTGAAGGTGATCCCATTAAGCAATCTCTGGAAGACTGGCGCCAGTTGGACTGGCTGCCTTGAGGTGACGAGGTGAGTGAACTCATGCATAAGATTACGCAGTAAATTGTAGCTGCGAGCGTGAGCTTGCTCATTTCCATCCTCACAATTCACTGCTTTTTTCCGACCAGCAACCAGAATATTTCGAACCAGTGGCCCTTCTCTCATGCATGTGGCCGCCGCCTAACCAAGCACTTCGTGTTGTGATTGGGTAAGCTGGTCGAAGGTGCCCTCGATGAGGTCAATGTAAGATTTGGAAGAGGACTTCCTCGATAATCGTTCGCAGAGGATAATTGTCCGCCTTTGTCCTTGCGACAATCTCATCAATCACAATGGAGTCATGCGGACCGAGTTCACGGGCCACTGAAAACCGAAATAAGTGCGATATGAAGGCTCTGGCAAACCGGTCATTCTCGTTTACAAGAGATTCTTTAAATTCGACAACATCAGAAAACTCATGTGTTCGCATCAATGTTCCGGTGGCATCAACATCCCGCCCGTTCGCATATTCGTCACGCCAGCGTCCGGTAATATCATAATTTTCGAGAGCAAATCCCAGGGGATCGAGCTTGGAATGACAGCCCGCACATGACACATTTTCGCGGTGGGCAGCAAAACGTTCTCTTACGGTCAGATTCTGCGGACCTGAGTTTTCGTTAAGTGGAGGGATGTCGTTTGGCGGTGGTGAGGGTGGATCGTTGAAAATAACCTCAATGACCCAAACACCACGGGCGACGGGATGAGTACGTTGTGGTCCCGATGTCATGCTCAACATGGCCGCATTAGTGACAATTCCACCAAATCTCGGATCGGTGATAGGAACGCGAGTGAACATCTGAGAGCGCAGCTGATTGCGTATTTGCTGATCGTATTCTCGCTGTGCCTCCGCACGATGAACGGTCACGCTTTTCGGTTTAGGAAGACGATCAAGCGTTTCCCGAGCGGCCTGCATCAGACGTGTTAACTCATCCTTCTCAATCTGTAATTCTTTCCGTACTTCCTTTAGTTCAGGTGCAATCGCAAGATAATACGTCGTGAGAAGTTCCTGCTGTTCTTTATTCCTCTCGGTCCCGACAACGTTCAAGGCAGCTACCACAGGAGGTGGTAAAGGTATCGGATTCGCCTTAAAGTAAAATGCGTAACCACAACCGCCGTTGGAAACCTTGAACAATAATTTATTTTCTCCGGCGGCAAGTTCCAATCGGATCTTATTCTGGTCGGGAGCAACTCCCCGCACCACATTCTGCTGTCCTACGAGAACCCCATTCAGCCAGAGCTTAAAGCTATCATCGGTTCCGAGCGAAACCTCCAGCGACCGGGCTGTATCGGTCTTCAATGTGCGGTAAAGATAGGTGCTACTGTTTACACCGGTTAACATATGTATTTTCGCATCTGTTAAGCCTTCTGCAAGTTCCCATTTCAACTCACCGTACTGCTTGTCTAAATCCACAGCTGATTCATCGACAAAAGATGTTTTTTGAGCTTGATCGAGGCTTGTAGTACCAAAAGGACCGATTCGATACCAGGCTGACAATATAACTTCTCCTTCAATATGCTCCATTTGGGTTTGTTCCCATGCAGCCTGACCTGCCGCAAGATCCACGTCTACCAATTCGTTTCCAACTGGATCAACCATTGATAATTCGACCTTTTCGAGTTCTTCAACAATCTCGTCAACTACCGCCTGTTTCACCGCCATTGCTTTAATTCTCACCTCGTTCTCAGTGTTGATAGCAATTTCATTCACTGGAGGCGGTGCCAGTTGATTTTCATACCAATTTTTCAGGAATGGGCTACGATAACTAAAGGCAGGAGAAATAAATTCACGCAGGGAACGATTTTCCACGTAAATAGCATCAAACAACAACAATGGTTCAAGTGCCATCTGAACGGTTGCGGGGTAATTTCGATCTAAGCTGAAATAACGGTTTATTGCTGGGTCTGGAGTCACAGCCATTAGCGTCTCTAGCTGCATCCATTGAACTGGAAAACTATCCAAAAAGCGTTCAATTTTGGGATCCTGCATCATGCGAGCGATTGTCTGTCTGAGGACTTTTTCGTCCGAAAGTTGTCCCTGCGCAGCCAATCCCAGTAGCATGTCATCTGGGCAACTTCCCCAGAGGGTGTACGACAACTTTGATGCCACTTCAAATTGCCGTTCCTCAGTTTCAACCGACCATGTTCGATAGAAAAACTTCGGGGAAGATAAAATCGCTGAGACAACTTTTTTCATGCTGTCTGTGAGATTCAGTCCCCGAGTCATATGCCCGACGGCATACGATGTATATCGGTCAAGGGTTTTGGTATCTACGGGGCGGCGGAAAGCCCGAGGTAGAAAAAGACGGAGTCGCTGTCTTACCTCGTCCTCTAAATTGTCCTGCTTAGTATTTTCCGAGAGGAGTTCCTCCCAGACACCGACGTTATCGGGATTAAAATCAGGACTTTCTACAATAGACACGCTTAGGCGAAGAAAGGCGTCGAGCAACAACGGTGATATTGTGAGTTTATCCGCCTGATTATCAAATCCATGATTTGCGCGTGAATCCTTCGGGAACGGGTTTACATTTTTCAATCCGGGACGCGGACGCAAAGCCAATGATTCCACGCGAACACTATCAGGCACGGCGGTTACATTTCCGCTGAGATAAGAATCGTGTCGTGTCATCAGCTTCTCTGGCAACGCAAAAACATCTATTTTAAGATCCAGTACATCTCTGACGGTATTGTTGTACTGAAAGCGGTTTAGCCGTGCTATTTCTGCCGTTGATATAGTTTTCTGGAAGTCAATCGTGCGTAGCACGTTCTTCAGGTTTTTGATGAATTCAATTCGAGTTTGCTCATCCAGCGGGGGCTCACCTTCCGGAGGCATGGTCTTGTCGGAAACTGCATTGATGACACGATCGATTAGATCCGCATCTTCGCGTAATTGCCGCACGTTACGAATCACCTTGAAATTGATGTCCGCGTTTACCTCAAACTCACCATGGCATCCAACACAATTCTGTCTAATTAAAGATAGAGCCAGCTTACCGGAATCCGCATGCGCACCGGGTGCAACGGATAAGCCGAACAGTAGTATGATCGTTATGCATTTCACTTTCCGGGACACTAACAAATTCCTTCCTTACAAGCACCCTTGAATCACGGGCACGCATGCCGAAGCACGGCGCTGACAAACCTGCTGTTTCTTCAATACCGAATTAAGCCCACAATTCTGAAATGGTTCCGGTACTGTCAGCATAGCTGTCAATTTCCAATCCCATCATCTGTGCGAAACTTAGCCAGAGATTTGAATTCAACGTACCGCTTTTCACTTTAAGGAACTTCCCCTGTTTCATTTGATTCTGTGCGCCTCCAGCAAGAATCATGGGCAAGTCATAATATTGATGAGTAGATCCGTCCCCCAGTCCTGCTCCGTAAGCAACGATTGAATTGTCCAACATTGTTGAACCATCGGACTCTTTGATCTCCTTCATTCGTTTAATTACATAGGCGTATTGCTGCATATGGAAAATATCAATCTTCTGGACCTCTTTGTAGCCTTCGCCCTTCTGATTGTGCGTCATGTTGTGATGCTGCACTGGTTTGTCAAACACTCCTTCGTACATCAGCGTGGCATCCCATCGCTCCGGCCCAATCATAAACGTGGAAACGTTTGTTATCCCCATCTGGAATGCGAGTAATACAAGGTCAGCCTGAAGTCGGATATATTCACCTCTGGGAAGCAATTCCGTTTTGGGTCTTTCGATGTCCACATCCGCCAGCAACTTATCCATTTTTTCGATACGTAATTCTATATTACGTATCATGGACATGAATTCGTCAAAGGCACGTCTATCCCGCCTCCCCAGCTTTTTGGAAAGTGACTGGGCATCTGCGAGCATAAGATCGCTAACATCATAAACATGTTCCCGATAGCTATCACGGAGAAAAAGTCGATCGTAAAGTTTTTGCGGTTCACGAATGGAAGGTGCAAAACGACCAGGCCCAAACCAGGAAATATTATCGAATTCGACTGGCTCTTTGGGTGCTCGGAAACCATTGCAACTTACCTCTAGCGTGTTGTAGATGGTGGAGTATCCAACCGCATCCCCGATCACCTGATCTAGGCTTCTTCCGTTGGGATGACGAATTCCCTGTTCTTCGGCCTGGCTCGGAGAAAGACTCGTGAGATAACACGATGCCCCTTGCGCATGCACGTCCTGACCATTTTTATAAGTTCTTTCCAGTCCCGTGATTAGTGTGATATCATCTGTGTGATCTTTCAGGGGCTGCATCGTAGAAGTTAATTCCAGAGGATAAATCCCAGGGATATTTTCAACCCGCAGCTCCTGCTTGGTCTTATCTGCGTTAAAGCCGCCAATAAATGCAGGTAATTCCCCCTGTTCCTCACCTGGAAAAAAACAACGCCTTACAATCCCGTTGGGAATGTACATAATCAACAGTTTTTTACTTGGGCTAGCAGATTCAATGGTGGGCGACATACCACGTGCCAGCGAGGGTAGAAATGGCAGCGCCATTACTGCCCCGTGCGCCTTCAGGAAACCGCGACGATTGAATTCCATAGATTTTGTTCCTACGAGATACGCAGTTTAATCACTTTGACGTAATCTAACGTAATCAAATTTCCGATTTACGTCAAAACAAGTTAAGTTACTGGGAATTCTGTTTGGTTGGGGTGTCGCATACCTGTAACCTATCCGAATTCGACCGCAATTGGAAACCAGCAGCCCGCCTCATATGCACGTGCCTAGATATGAGCCGCCGCGTTACCAAGCACTTTGTGTTGAGATTTGCTGGTGTGATTGAATCAAACGATTTGGCAGTTTAGATTGGTGGGTTGAAAGTTTCCGTTTTCACGCGCCCTGCGTTGAAATAAATCTATTTTTCACAATCCATTTTTTTTAGTGCGGGTCGGCGCTAATGTACCCAGAGAATTCTAGACGTATGGATCAATCGAACGAATCTCCGATAGAAAAACTCCATCCTGACTCTCACGTCGATGATGCATCACCGGTTGACGAAAATAGGGGTGACCAACCACAGGATCAACCTTCCCGCAGGGAATTTATTCAGAGCGCCGTGGTGCCTTTGACTGTGGGAAATATGGGAGGAGCATCTGCAAAAGCACAGGAAAACGAGTCGTTATACCAACCGCAGGAAGTCTGGGAAGAACGAATGACGCCACCTGATGACGGCAAGAAGTTTGGGTGGTTCATTGATACGCGTCGTTGCTTTGGCTGTCATGGCTGTGAAGTGTCCTGTAAGGCGGAAAACGATGTTCCGCTTGGAAATTACATTCGCCAAACGATTTACAAAGATGTGGGCGAGTATCCGCAAGTTGCCCGGTTGTTTTTGCCGATGGCTTGTCAGCACTGCGAGGACGCACCCTGTATCAAAGCATGTCCCTGCGGGGCGCTTCACAAAGGTAGCGGCGGTAGTGTTCTCATAGATTACGATACCTGTTGTGGCTATGGAACCTGCGTTGAAGTTTGTCCCTATGGTGCGATCTACATGGATCCGGTCGCGAATCAGGCAGTCAAGTGCCACAATTGTGTTCATCGAATCGAAGAGTCGATGGAACCGGCATGTGCAAATACCTGTCCTGCCGATGCAATCTATTTTGGTGATTTGAACGACCCTGATTCCAAGGTCTCGACGGCGATGAAGGCAGCGGAAGTGGAAGGCCTGGAAGTATCGCAATTGCGAGCTGAGAAGGAAACCAAACCACGGATGTGGTTCACCGGCCCCGCCCCACAGGAAGTTGAAGAACGTGTTCCCCGGGAGGGCGAGTCCTATCACGCCGATGCCTATAGTATTTTCAACTGGAAGGAATCGGACGATGGAAAATAATTCGCGTCGTAATTTCATCAAGCTGGGTTCCGCATTAGGGACGCTTGGGATAACCGGTTGCTTTGGCAGTCCCGAAGATCATTCTGAGGTTTCCGAGGCTGAGCCAAAACCGAAATCCAGGAATGCTTTACCTTTTGGGGTTGATATCGAAAAGTGGAAAAAGAACCGGCGTGATCCTTATGAATTCGGGGTGTTGGAAATGCCGGGAGTTTGTAATTTGCCGGGTCCGGGTGCCAAACGCGATTGGCCTCCCATGGATAAATATAAGGATACCGAGCAAGTTCCGGGTATGTGCCAACTTTGCAGTACCGTTTGTGGAATCGTCGGGATTGTCAAGAATGATCGTTTGATCAAAATTGAGGGAAATCCCAATGATCCCAACAGTCGCGGAAAAGTTTGTGCGCGTGGTCACGCGGGGCTGAATCATTTGTATCATCCGGAACGCCTGCTGTATCCGCTCAAACGCGTTGGCAAGCGGGCGGAGGGAAAGTGGAAACGGATTACGTGGGATGAGGCCTTAGATGAAATCGCGGCAAAATTAAAGAAGGTACGGGAATCAGGAAATCCGGAGGAGTTTGCGTTTCATCAGGGGCGGCAACGCAGCAAAGATGCATTAAAACGATTTTTGGATGCTTTTGGCACCCGAACGCAACTTAGCCACCGGTCGCTGTGCTCGGGTAACCGAAGGGCAGCCAATTTGACGTATTTGTGGGAAAGCGATTGGGATCTAAATGATGTCGAAAATAGTAAATACATCCTCAACTTTGGTTCCAATGCGTTCGAGGCTCATCAGGGACACGTTTCCTTTGCAAACCGCATTCAGAACGGACGGTTTAATAATGGAGCGAAAATGGTCACCTTTGATGTGCGGCTGTCAAACACGGCCGGCAGTAGTGATGAGTGGTTTGCCCCCTTTCCCGGAACGGATGGAGCCGTGGCGCTGGCCATGTCTCACGCTATCCTCAAGGCAGAGAAACACGATGCCGAATTTATCAATTCCTGGACGAATGTCACCGTGGATGAACTTCGGGGTCATCTAAAAAACTATACCCCGGATTGGGCTGCCGAGGTTAGTGGTTTAAGAGCTGAGGATATCACCCGCATTGCGTTAGAGTTCGCTGCGGCCGCTCCGGCAGCGACCACGATGTGTAACCGGGGATCGTCGGCCCATCTTAACGGCTTCTACAATGACCGCGCCATTCAGTTACTGAATGCGGTCGTGGGCAGTGTTGGCAAGAAGGGAGGCTGGTGCTGGTCGCCATGGGGTGGATTGGATCCGCTTGTTCAAACGCCGGAAATGCCGCCAGGTGCAAAAACCTGGAGTCTTCTGGAAGATCCGCCGGAATACCCGTTGGCCAATGTTTGGCGACGGATGAGAGTGGGTGAAATCATCTACCTTTACCTGATGCAGGGAAGATCAAAACTGCAGGCGTACATGACTTATAATTTAGATTCTCCGTTAACGTGGCCAGAGGAAAGTCTTACCAAAGATGTCCTCTGCGATGAATCGCTGATTCCGTTTCACGTATGCATCAATAGTTTTTATAACGAAACAGCACATTATGCGGATATCGTACTGCCCTGGACCACCTTTTTGGAACGATGGGATCTGGATGCGCGAGGCTCGTATAACCTGCGACCCTACGTAGGGATTCGTACTCCCATGGTGACTCCGCTGGGAGAGTCCAGGGATGTACGTGATATTTTCCCGGAACTCGCGCGGAGAATCGGCGGGGGGATGGAGAAATGGTACGACTATGGCAGTACGGAAGATTACATGCGAATGTGGGCCAGCAACGTGCCCCAGAATAACAAGACGGGTAAAGCCGGACTTGATCGATTACTCGAAGAGGGCGCCTGGGAAGATAAGACGAAGGAACCATTCTATGAACCCTATCTGATGGAGCTTAACGACGATGAAATGGATGGTGCCGTCGTTGATGCGGACTCCGGGATGATCTCCAAAGAAGGAATCGGAATCGGTATCGTTCAGGACGGAAAAAACATACGCGGTTTTAAAACTCCGAGTCGTAAATTTGAAATTCGCAGTCCGTTTGTAAAACAGATCGGCAATAATGAAGATTGTACGGATTTGATCCGTGCCAGTGGTATGGTGAAAACCAAAAACCGCCCCGAGCAACATGAGGGATTTGATGTTGAGGTGGATGAGCTTCCCATTTGGTTCCAGCCCCAGGAACATGTCAATTTGTCGGACGATGAACTGATCATGACCAGCTTTAAATGGAATGTTCATAATCACGGGCGTACGATGAATTTAAAATGGCTGGCAGAGATTGTGCACAGCAATCCCGCCTGGTTGAATCCGGAAACCGCCGCCAAGCATCACCTGAAGGATGGCGACTGGATTGAGATTACATCGTTTCATTCACAGATGTTGAATCAACTTTCACCCCATCTCCAACATGGACAGGCGGATGAATCCGGGCGAGTGGTTGTTGGTTCCATGCGAGTACCGGTGGTCACCATGCCCGGTCTTCATCCTCAGGCGATTGCCATGAGTAACTCCTGTGGACACTGGCAGTACACACGCGTTGCGAAGGCTCAGAAAGCCGAAAGTTCCGATGAAGGGCATTTGGTTGGAAGTGACGTTGATTCCTATCGCGATGCGGATTGGGAACGTAATATGTGGTGGCAGGATCATTCCAACGGAGACCATTCCCAATGGGTTAAAAATACCGGGAATGGGTGGAATCAAAATCAATTGATGCCGATAGCGCCGGATCCGGTTACCGGACAGCAGGCATTTCATTCCACGGTCGTAAAAATAATGAAGGTTGGATAGATGCCTCCGATGGAAAAAGCAAGGGTGACGACAAAACCGCTGGTGCCGGACCCATTCCTGGAAGATCGCTTTGTGCGGGGGCGTATCTACGCGTTTCTGGGTCGGCTCTTTTTGCGGGAAGTGGATCAGGAAACACTGTGTTTGATGAATGAAGCGAACGTACATTCGGCGTTCATGCCATTAGGGTTAAAGGTTCCCGCAGAGGATGGCACCGGTGAAACGCTGGAGTGTTTGGCGATGGATTATTGTGGTGTTTTTCTGGGGCCCAGTAACCATGTTCCCCCGATACAATCAGTTTGGGATTCCGGTCTGCTTTCAGGTCCTGCCGTGGATTCGATGCGGTCTTATCTGGAGTTTGTTTCTGTTGATCGCGATCAGGATCCCATGATTGATCATTTTGGATTCCAGTTGCAGGTGATGGGGGTTATGCTGGCGAGTCCCGTCCGGCAGGATGAGGTGGGGTTGATCGGTAACTGGACACGTGATTTTTTTCAACAACATGTGCAGTGGGCCGGAAAGTGGTTACCGCGAGCAGGCATGCTGGCGAAAACGGCGTTTTATCAATCGTTGATGGAAGTGACAGACATCTTTCTCACAGATGAATTCAAACGCATGGAAGAACCTGCTGCCGACGGTTAGCCCCCGGATTTCCCTTGCCCGGCGGCCCGGTGGTGGGGTAGGGAACTACGAACCCATGAGCACGGATTGGTATAATGAGTGGAAACTCAGGAGTCGTTATGACGGTAAGGGTAGGTGCTTGATCATTAGATTTGAATACACCACCAGTGGACCGGAAATGTCACTTTGACCGTAGGTATTAAGATTTACCATTCGACGAACGCGCTCCGACCATATTTTCCAGTCGTGTTCGTGAGGGTTGATCGGCTGCGCTGGTTTTGTGGCAGCATCTACGTCAGACAGTTTGCGAACGTTTTCGATCAGCTTCATGCCCTCCCACTCTCGCTTTAATGCGGCAAAGACCACTTCGACAGGAACCCGACCGTTGAGCGGGGCATTGGTAAGGTCCAGGAGATAGTCGACCAGATGAACCGTATTCTGCAGGTCAGTTCCACGTAAGACGATTTGCCCATGGTCTCCGTTGACAGCCTCAAAGCTAATTGTGTTGCTGGTGATCTTGCGGGTGGTCCAGGGAGAAAAGTCTTTCGTAGTAAGCTTCCAACCGATCAGCACAGTGCAGGAAGCTTCTTGCGCTGGCATGTCAACGATCTCGAACAGGTTCTTGGTCTCCGCCTGAATTCGTTCGCCGTACTGTCCACCGTATCGTCCGGCATTGCGGTGTTGGCCACGCACTATTTCCATGGCCAGGAGATGGCATGCTCGCTTCAGGGGCCACGGTGCATTTGCCGCGAGATAGATCTTGGGTTGGCGGCGTGCTAAGAGTGCCATCCGGTCGACCGCAGGGAAGACCTCTTCGATATCACCCTTAATTTCAGTACGGGAGGCGACAGTGAGGTACCGGTAGTAGGCCGATATGGAAGCAACCATGTTGGCTATTTCCGCTTCGAGCGCCGTCTGAAAGCCTGCGGCTTCCGTAAAGCGGATGGGATCTTTTTTGGAAAGAACGCTGTCGCGATCCAGGACGGTCAACGCAATATTCTCGGCTACCCAACGGCCATAAAACTCGCGGTCATAAGCTGACCAGTTTTTAGTGTCGGGTATGGCTTCCTTGTTGATGAGGTACTCGCCAAATGCGGCTACGGGCTTGGGAAACTTCCCGGGGAAGTTGAGCAAGGGATGCGTCTGGTCAAAAAAAGCGTGCATGTTACCGGGCAGGTCACGTTTACGCAGAGCCGCCCATTTGTCCTCAAACAATGGAGGTGGGCCTATCTTTAGCGGTGAATAGGTAAGTGAGTCATCCTTGCCAAATGGCAGCCAGTAGTCCTGCACATTGGCCGGCAAAAATGACCAAACGTTACGCCCGTTCTCATGTGGCTGATGGAAGTCGTCTTTCGACCGTGGTTTCCAGACTGAGGCGTGGGCAATGCAGGAGGAATCTCCTACAAAATGGCATCGGGCGGAAGCGAGAAGGAGCGCTTTATTGAATTCGCCAGCCTTCAGGTAACGGATGGCCTCCCTAGTGTAGAGTAATCCAGCCAGTCGTTGATTGGCATGGCCAATTGGCTGGTCTCGCATGTAATCGGGCCAGGAACCACCGCGGCATGCTCGCCAATGGGTGCGAAATGGCTCCGGCCCAGCCATCGCTGCGACTAACACCGAAGTATCGTGCGTGTAAGGTGTTGTTGCCGCCCGTGCGGTTCGCAGCAGCGGAGGAGCAAACAGGGCTCCTCCGCCTACCAGTCCGCCGCCAGCTCCGAGCAGAAATCGTCTCCTTGATCCTTTCATTGAGCGTTCCCAATTTCCGCTGAAATTGTAGTTGCACCGAAGCGGTGAGCCATTTCGCCATTCCTTTCGTTAGGCTGGTTGTGCTTCGACCTATAAGTTTAGTTTATTCGGTGATGTCAAAAATTGTAAGGATAGAAACGGTCCTTGTCCGGGCGTTTGCGGCCGGATTGTTTAACAGCGGTTATCTATATCCATGCCGCATATTCGAGAGCTTAAAGCCCCCCCATTTCCTTGCCCGGCGGCCCGGGGGTGGGGTAAGATGAGGTTCAGAGTTCTCAATCGTTTGGATGAGGCGTTGTCGATCTGGCGCGTTATTTGGATTTAGATTTATATGAGCGATAAGCCAGGTTCACGGATATTTTGGATTTTGCTGACAATCCAGTTCGCTTTGTATTTGCTAACATCTTTGTTATTGCTTGCGGCAACATGGTATTGGCTCATAGTTTTGAGTTTCCTTGTTTTTGTTTTTAATGCAGCGGCTTTGTATGGTTTAGGTCGTCTGCCGGATAATCTACGTTGGTTGCAATTTGTTTGGTTTGGTTTTGGGATATTGATGATCGTTTTGTTTTCCATTGGACTTTTAGTGGCGGCAAGTGGTACCGAGGCTACACCTTATATCTACACCTTTTTTTAAGAGCGGCCGTGTGCAGCTAATGCTGCACAAAGCCCCAGCAGGCGGGACGACGAATAGCCCCCTCATGTTCCTTGCCCGGCGGCGGGGAGATGCGGTTTCGCTCTTGTGTTAAAGCCTGCTTTTTCACAAAAATTCTACGTAATGGTTGTCCGGTTTTTGGAGTCCATGGCAATCTAAGGGGTGAGGATTCGTATGTAACCAGTTGCTGAGGTCCAACTACGTGACAGGCAAACCTAAAAACCAGCTTTGGACTATTTTTGTAAATGTAATTACGTTTCCGCCCGTTTCTTTCACGATCATCTGGATGATGATGGTCTACAATCAGGCGCGAGGATTCATAGAACCTGGTGAGGATCTGGAATTGTACGACTTAGGACTGCACTATGTTGAGTATTTTGCATGAGCCAAAAAGATGCGCGTCGATAGCGGTAATCCTCACACGAAAAGGTTTGTGTCGAAGCAGTTATCGAGCCAGAGAAACAAGAGTTTGTGTTAAATCAAGACTTCAGGGGGGGAATGCTTTGAAGAACGTCATCGTTGTTTTATTGTTATCGCTGTTGGTGGGGTGTGAAAAGAGCGAGCCGATAGCGGAGATTCGGCCCGATCGGGATACTGATCTCGAATCAGGAGACAATTTGAGCAGGGCAGAGGCGGAATCGGATGATGGTCGAGAAACCGGGTCCGTGGTCACGGTAAGTCTGGCACAAATGAAAGAATGGGCGGAATCGTTATCTGAACCACCCGGCAATTTAACCCACAATCTGACACATCGTCTGGAACCTGTGCATCCATTGGCTGCCGAGGAGCAGAAGATTACCTACCTTGGCTCAACAAGTGACTATCATTATTTCACTTATCCAAAACCCTATTACCGGGTTTCTCGCCGGGAATGGCCTGCACTGAAATCGGAATTTGGTGCTGTCATCGATGATCCGAAAGACCTCCCGCACCGTACGCTGTGGCTCAATAATGAGATGACACTTGACGTCGCTCATCCCCATTTCATCCCCTTTTTCTTTGAAAAGAAAAACTGTTTTGAATCGATGATAATCTCATCCTTAACGAATCCGGACAGACTGAAAGTAACCGCCAAGATGCCTCACCAGTTATCAGACGCAGAAGGGTTGCTGTCGTCGGAAACCCTCATTGGCGTCCAATTATTCCACCGTGAGCTTCCCCCCTCAAACATTGCATATACGATTGACGGCCAGGTGTGCCAGATCGAATTTACGATTGAAGAAAAGTGGTTTAAAGAATCCCGGCTTGTCCTTCATTATTCGGTTGGGCCACCGACAAGCGAGAGGTATGTTTTTGATTTGTCTGAATTTGTAATTGACAAGGGTCGGGAAAACACCAGCATAGGTCCGTTTAGCGAATGGCCATCGCGTGACGCGACAGGGGGGATTGAGCTTCGTTACGGTTTTGTGCCCGGACAGCGAATGAATTACATCCTGCGTAATGAAATCGACAAAGACATTGTAAATTTGAATCAAAAGACAACGATGAATCTGGACGTCTATTTTTCTGTGACGGTGGACGCTTTTGAAGCGGATGGATCGGCCGTGATCACACAGATTAATGACCGTTACACGTTTAAATTGAAGAGACCGGATGGAACCATCATTTCTCATGCCGATTTTTTGAGTGATGAACGAGCTTTTCCTGAATTGGAGGAACTGCGACAGGAATTCCGGACGTTGCAATCTGCTCATTGTACTTATCGGGTTACCCCATCCGGAGTCGTTCGTGATGTGCAACCGGCTTTCGGGGCTATTGGTTCCGTGGGCCTTTTGGAGCCTTCTATGCCGGCCGGTTTTACCCAGACTCAATTGGAACAGACGGCGATGGCTCTGTTTCATCCAATGCCCGAAGGTCCCGTAGAACCTGGTGCGACATGGAGTTACACCAGAAATGCAGATGATTTAAAGCGGGAACGAGTTTTTACGAAAACCTTCGTAGGTATCGCTGACGATGAGGGTCGCCAGAGTGTTGAAATTACCGGAACCGTCGTTACCAAGAAAGCGGGTTTCGTGAACCCGGCATCTGATGACAAGGTCGACGATGAATTATCAACATGGCAGGAGTATTTTGATCCGAAATTGGGTTGGCTGGTGTCCATGAACGATGTGACCGTCCGCAGGACAAAACAAAAGATTATGGGGATGGATGTGGAAACTAAAATTTCGACCAAAGTGTCCATCCAACTGCAGCCCGCCGTGGATACCCGCGCCCCGCGAATGCCTTTAAGGATAAGGTAGCATTTCGGTGTTGAAGCATGACGCCACGGTTCCGAGCCTCCAGGAGAAGGTCCATCCGTAATTCCTGAAGGATCTGGAGGCGAGTGCGACTGAGCCAGACGAGCCCGCTACCGACGAGTAGCCCCTATTTCCTTTCCCGGCGGTCCGGTGGTGGTTTCTTGAGCTTGATTTCTCCGTAGCTGATAAGCAGACCAAACGCCCTAACGATTAACAGGTCAGCCTCATTGTCATTCTTCGTTATTGGCGGTGGCCATGAGTCGACCCAAACTGTTACAATTTCGTTAGCTTCAACGACCAGATAACCGTTCTCGCCGGTCTTGATGCCGGTATGTTCAACCAATAAATGCCCGTTTACGTCAGTCAGGGCTTTGCCGTCTTCTTGGTCTTGAGGCTCAATGAACTTAATCTTTGCTCCCTTAGCCAGTTGCACCTTGAAAGCACCTTCATCAGCTTTGGTGTCGAGTCCTAGTAGCAACGCACCTTTCTCGCTTGCACCGACTACGTTGTAGCTGGCTCGCTGGCCTTTCTTGGTGAGGGTCACGACGCCGGTGTTTTCAACCTGCAAATGCCCGCCTGCGTCGGTCTTGATGCCGGTTGGTGACGAGTCCTTAACGGTCACGTTACGCTTAGGCTTTTTGCCAGCGAATAGGGCTGGTGTTAGTAGTAGGATGAGTAGTGCGTTCTTCATGGGAGTTCCTTTCGTTTCACTTACTCTAGCACCCACACCCCCCCCAACCAAGCACTTGGTGTTGTGATTTGGTACGTTGGTCGAATGTGGCCTCTGGGAGGTTACGTTTGAAATGTTCCATGTGTTTGTTCCTGTGCTAAATGGAGGTGTGTTATGGAGTTTGTTGTTGCGTTTGTTGTTTTGGTGATTGTTTTCGTGGTCCTTTACTTGATGATGCATGTGTGGCGTTACACAGAAGATCTGCCAACCGCTGTTGTACCGCCATCCGACCCAACCGTTCCAAATCCATCTGCACCGCCGAATCAGGAACCAGAGGATGATCCCGGCGAGTTAATGGGGCTTCTCCCGGCTGTCTATTATTTTCTTGCCGTATTCTGTGGCATTGTTCTCCTCGGATTCACTGCGGTGAACAGCGACGAACTCAATTCCACACAAATCGGTGCATGGATCGGTTACACAATCGGCAGCGTGCTCTCGATGCTTGCTGTTGGCAGGGTGATCGAGTTGTTGCAGCAGATCCGTGATGCGGTCCGAAGCTAGCCCTACGCTAGGCATCATCGTCCCACATCGCCCAATCCCCATCCCCTGGCGGTATGAGGTCGGGGGGCTCTATCTGGGACAGGGGCGTGGTTTCACAGCCGGTGGCGTGTTTGTCGCGCAAACAAGCAAGAATAATGATTCCAATACAACTCAGTAGACCACACAAGCTCCAATAACCAGAACGGTCGCGAGATTTTGCATAATACCATAATCCCCAGATTAACAGCACAGTCCCAGCGAGCATCAGCAAACCACAGAGAATAGCCCCTTCTCCCCCACTATCTTCCGGTTTGAAAAAATTTCCAACCATCTGTAGTACGATGCCGGGTACACCAATCATTAAACTCTTGGAATTTTCTTTCTTTCTCATATTGGCACCACTTAAATCAAATGGGAAAGCGAATAAGGTTCTTCGGCAAATCGGATTTTCGCGTTTTGGGGTCGCAATTACAAGCCCTTTCCTTGCCCGGCGGCGGGGTGGCCGTGGTCACAGAACTACGAACCCATGAGCAGGGGTTGCTGGGTATCGTCCACGAATGGTCCGAGGCGAAAGGTGTAAGCTGTTGATTGCTTCAGGAGCATTGCGTTATCTTATTGGT
>JAYZPA010000163.1:0-11316 GCA_036150515.1 Planctomycetota bacterium | reverse complement strand
CGCCGATTGGGTTTCCGCTGCAACGGTCGCTGACACAATTAAGTGAGTTCGTGGATGGGCTTTCCCGAGCCGACGATGGAAACAGGTCGACCGGTCGCATCCTCATAATGTGTTGTTAGGGGAATACCTAACTGTTGATATATCGTGGCCATGACATCCAGTGGTGTCGCCGCCCGCTCTTTGACGCCGCCGCCCCATTTTTCACTGGCACCGACAACCCGCCCGCCCTGTATTCCGCCGCCGGCCAGCATGACCGTAAAACATTTACTCCAATGATCACGGCCGGCATGTCCGTTTATTAACGGCGTGCGCCCAAATTCCCCGGCACAATAAATGAGAACATCATCCAGCATATCCCGATCTGTAAGATCTTCGATGAGTGCCCAGATAGCCCGATCTAAGGGTGGCAGGTGCGTTTCTAACCCGGGTTCAATATCATTATGGTGATCCCAGTAACCTGTATTAATGGTCACAATACGTGTACCCGCTTCGACCAGACGTCTGGCTAAAAGAGCACTTTGCCCGTACTGGTGGCGACCATATTTATCACGCAGTTTGTCTCGTTCCGCGTTAAGGTCAAAGGCCTTCCGCACATGATCGCCGGTGACCATTTCCAATGCTTGACCCTTGAACGTATCGAGTCCTTCCATCGCTCCGCTTTGATCTACATCCCGTCGAATGCTGTCGAATGCTCCGAGCAACTTTTTACGTGAATTGACACTATCGAGCGAGAGCCCGTTCGGCAGAGTAAGATTGGGTACCTTAAACTCGGTTGCGTTTGGATCACCTCCTACTTCAAACGGGTTATAACGTTTTCCGAGATAGACGGAGCCCTGGTATCCGAATGCTTCAGATTTTGGCACCGTAACATAGGCCGGCATCAATGGGACGCGGGGACCAAGTGCTCTTGAGATCACACTCCCAAAAGAAGGGCGTTGAGCCGCATTACGTGCAAGCGTTGGCCCAAAATACCCGGTCTGCATCCAATGTGCAGACGGCGCATGAGTTCCATTTTCGTGCCAGACACTACGGACCTGACTAATCCGATCCATGACTTTCGCCTGCAGAGGAAAACGCTCGGAAATATTGATGCCCGCGACGTTGGTCTGAACGGGTAAGTACATACCCCTATATTCACTTGGGGCATCCGGCTTCATGTCGTAAGTGTCCTGCTGACTCATACCCCCATGCGTCCAAAACACAATGACAGACTTCTTTTTGTGATCGGAGGAAGCGCCCGCGTCGACCCGTAGAATATCTGCGAGTGTTAAACCGGCCAGCCCGCTACCAAACTGTAGAAAATTACGGCGAGATATTCCCCGCGTGCATCCATGCGTGGTGGGAAGCTTTGGTTGATAGATACGTAACATGTTTCCAACTCACCTTATAAACATGAATTCATTTGTTGCCAATAAAGACCAGACCAGGTTGCGGTAGGCCTCTGCCACATCATCTGTCACTTCTAGGTATTCCATCGAAACTTCCAATTCCGCCCGAACCGGCGAGCGTCCCAACAACGTCAGGAAGATCTTTTCGATCTTCTCCGGATGCGTTTCACTGCTACCAGCTAACCGATGAACCAGTCCATCCCCCGAAGAAAGCTTATCCTGAATCTGCTGAGAGTTAACAAGTTCGAGTCCCTGCGCTAGCGTCGGTGCATCGATCCTTTCACATTCGCAAGCCTTAAACCGCCCTGGGCGGCCAAATACGTCAAGAAATGCAATTTCCACGTTTTCATCCGGCAACTCAATGGCTCGTGTCCCTTCCGGGAACTTGCCGGGACCACCGGGAAATACCGTAGGGACTTCCAGAGACTGCGAAATTGCATCCAACAGAATCTCGGCTGACATCCTGCGGGGATAAAACCTCGCGAAGGATTTATGGTCACTGGAATTATTTCCATTGGGAACAGCTGTCAGCTGATAAGCATAGGAATTACAAATCAAACGAATCAAATGTTTGATGTCATAACCACTGTCCGTAAAGGAAGTTTCCAGTGCAGTCAGTAATTCCGGATTGCTTGGTGGGTTAGTACTCCTACGGTCATCCACCGGATGGACAATACCACGGGAGAAAAAATGTGCCCACATCCGATTTGCCATGGTCGTTGCAAAATACGGGTTACCCCTGTCAGTCATCCAGTTCGCTAAGGCAATCCTCGGGTCATCAAACACCGTCAGATCAAATTCCTGGTCACCGAGCGGCTTCGGTTTTAGCAATTCCCCGGTGCGTGGATGGAATACGTCACCCTGATCTTTTAGATAGATGACTTCGGCGGTTGGAACTTCGGAATCCGCAAATCCCGTCTTCCTACCCACCCTGGCAAAATTCGCCGCAAATCCGAAATAGTCCGCCTGACTCCACCGATCGGAGGGATGATGATGACATTGAGCACATTGAATACGGACACCCAGAAATGCCTGAGCAACCGATTCAACATAGTTGGCCGGCGTACGGACACTGCGATACCAAACCGTGGGCGGATTTTTAGCCTGACTACCCGTCGCCGTTAGAATTTCTGTGACAAATTGATCGTATGGTTTATTGTGAAGCAGTGAGTCACGTATCCAGTTAGCAAACAAAGCCGTGCCAGGGCGTTGTTGACTTGTCGAATAACCTTTGCCACGATTTTGGAGAATATCAGCCCACTTTTGGGAAAAATAACTGGCATACTCCGGGGTCTCAAGTAATCGGTCGATCAATTGAGCTCGCTTGTCGGTTGCCGGATTGGCGAGGAAGCTAGTTACTTGCCCCGCGGTTGGCAGAGTGCCACTGATATCTAAACTGGCGCGACGGATAAATGTTTCATCATCACAGACTGCCGAGGGCAGGATTTGCAATTGTTGCCACTGTTTCAAAAGGGCCAGGTTCAATGGATTTCCTTGAAACGCAGCGGTGAATGACTTGTATTGTCTGGTGAGATCGTGGGATTGGTTTGAATCCGTCGAATAAGGAACCGTCACCTGTACGGTTCCGGCCAATTGTCCGTACTTCACAATGACTGCGGCTAACCCGCCATTACCAACTATCTCCATTTGTCCGTCGGGGGTAACGGTAACAATCCCGTCTTCATTCAACTCATAGAGCGCCATCTCAGACACATCGCGCGTTGTTCCGTTGGAATAACTGGCTCTGACGCTAATTGCCTGCGTTTGTCCGGAGCGTAAAGTAATTTGTTTGGGGAACCACTCAAGCCCCGTAAGTTTCACACTGTCCTGGTCGGGCCCTGACATTCCATCAGCGATCCAGCCCACCAGCGTATGATACGCCGCGGATTTCATGCCAACACGCCGACCGCCGCCATGCGCCGTAACGCCAGTGGCCTTCTTGAGAATCAGGCTATGTTCAGGCGACCCGGGAAAAACACGTCGGCCCTTCGCATTTAAAACAATCGCCCGGTAGCTTTCTTCCGCATCGGTACCGAAAAGCGATAACCTGAATCCGTTTTGCCCGGTCGCCTTACCATGGCAACCGCCATAATCGCATGAATATTTTGTCAGCACGGGCATCACGTCATTCGTAAAACTGACGGTGGGAGGCTGCGGAAGATCCTCTCCATCTACGGACGGAACGCAAGTGGCAACCATTGCCAGCGGTAAGATGAACGTTATTGGGTGAAGCCGAATGAATGTCATATTATTTGCTGCATTGTAAAGATTACTCCACAATCTCCAGATCAAGAAACGCGCTTCCAAGATGTACGTCCTCATCTTCCACGGTACCCAATGCCTCCAAACGAAGCCCTGATTGTTTACCTAAAGGAGCATCTTCATTAGCAACAATTTGAATGACACCAGTTTCCGTTTGCCCTACGAATGTCACCCCACGTCCCCGAATACCGACGACACCACCGGGTGCCCGGAGCTCTGTATGTATTTTGCCAATAAACTGGTTGTTCCGTATACAGGAATACGGGAGTTGGATCACCTGCCCACGTTTTATTTTCGTGGGTGCCTCAAGATTAATCTTCAGCAGGAAGGGTGCGGGGTAAACCTCAAAGGACACCGCGTTCGAAAAGATCTCAGTAGTTTCTTCTTTGGTTGTACCCAGAGCAGCATCGATAGGATAACGATGCGTGGTCCGGGCCTTCGCAGCAATCGTATATCTCCCCGGAGGCATGTGCTCCGGAATATAAAAACTAACGACTCCCTGTGATTGTCCTGCGGGGATCGTCGTGAGACGATTTACAATTTCCGAGGGAAGGCTTTCACCACGCAACTGCACCTGTGCATCGGGTTGACCTTCAAGCCGATCCATCGTGATATTGAGATCGATAATGCTACCCTGCTGATATCGTTCCCGGTCCATCGATGCAGTGCAGGTGACGGGTGCCTTACCTGTTACTGAAAACGCTAGATGTGAATCGCGACGACCGATCCCTGAAGCTGTTCCGGTTCGGGTCATGGTTCCCGCTAACACTTTTCTGGTGACGATCTCGCCGCCAAAATCAAAGCTTGCAGTCAATTCAATCGTGCCAACCCAATGAGGCGCTGCCTGAGTGGCATAAATCGTCATTGGTACCTGGCGAACCCCTGGTCCAATCCAAACATCTTCACAGGACACTCCCGCTGGCAACCCCGTTGCAGAAACACATACCGGCTGACTTAAGGCTGAATTGGCGGTCGCCAATAAGTGAATAGCCGCATGACCTCCCGGCCTGACCGTGACACCGCTCGGCGTGGCCGCCTGAGTTCCAATGGCAACAACGGTTATATCAGGCTGGTGACGCGTCACTCGCAAACGATAAATGCGTCGCGAATCAACCGTCGTGGTACCGATTCGATCGCGAACGACAAGATAATAGGTTCCATTTTTCGAAGCTGTAAAGATACCGCCGGGGTCGAAGTGTGCGGAGGGGAATCGCACACCACCAATATTAAAAGGTTCATCGTTAAACACTTTAAGTTGTTTCTTGCCATCTGGTGAAAACACGTGCACAGCCAGATCAACGGGAGACCCCGCTCGACTGCCAACTGCATCGACACGGATTACCTCGCCGGCGTGCAGTTTGAGTTTATACCAATGGCGATCCTGAGCAGCAGGCAGTTGCCCGCTGATGTCCGTTGGAATTTGTACCGGCAGCGCTTTATTGATTTCGACGTTTTGCTGGTCACCAACGACGATCGGATCCTCAGTCAAAGAGAGACCCACCGGATGAATGGCTTGCAATATCGATAACGGCATCGCTGTGGCCGTGACTGAAATTGCATCTGCAAATACCGGCAATCTGAATCCCGGCGTTAATTCTTTACCTGACACCGCAACAGACCTGGATTCGAGCGACGTGCCGACAGAGGCCTGCCCCCCCAGATTATAACCGAACGCTCGCAACTCCTGAGAATCACCTTCTGTGATCACGGCGGGAAGCGTGAAAAGAACCCGCGGAAGCGAGTGCATTTCCAGTCGATAAATAGCGCTGGGTGAACCACTGTAAACGAGGTCGCTAAGTCGAACGGTATATTTGCCGGATACCGGGACCCTGATGGTTAACATCGAATCAGTACCGAACAGCATTTTGCCAGCCGGCACCTTTTGACCGTCAGGACCGTAGACCTCCAGTTGACTTCGCAGAGTCGAGTCGATGCGGTAAGCCCAACATTCAATGACGATTAGTTCATTCGCCTGAGCAATAAATGAATACTGATCCATGTCACCCTGAACGCCAATTGCGCCCTGCGCAGCAACCGGAAGTTTTACGTTGGTAATGGAGTTGTTATTTTCCGCGGGATCTTCTTCATTAACTACCGGTAGCGGATTCACGAGGAGCACCCGTGACGAGGACAAGCCTCGTTTCCCAAAAAGATAAACGCTGTAACGTCCATGCTTTACATCAGAACCAATAAAGCATTTAAATTTGGTGTCCGAGAGTTTTTCAAACCGAATCTCGGGATGCGGGGAATATAGATTCTCAGCGTGATCAATCGCTGAACCCGTGACGGAAATGATGAATTCTGATCCCGGCTGATTTCCAGGCGGGTAAAGAGTTTTCAACGTCGAAACAGGAATATCCGCGCGTAGTGTAATTGCTGCAACAAGAGTGACCAGGAAACCAGTGAACAGGCGAATCATGACACTCCTGATTATACATAACCCGCAGGGAAAGCACCGTTAGAAATTGTGGCCGATGAAAGCTGTTATTTCTATTATTTTGCCTGGTCTTTTTTTCGTTCCAAGAACAACCAGCGTTGTTGATCTGCAACTTCAGGTTGGGAAGCGTCCTTGGCATCGCAGCGGCGTGAAATGCCCGGTTCAGACAACGGGCTGATTCAGGCAATGACCGTCTTACAGTTCAGATCACTTAACTGACATGCCCAGCGGAACCCAGGTAAACCGTCCCCAGTTCTTTTTGCGAGGCACAATCGACAATTCTTTTTCCCCGGATTCTGTCTCGACCATAACCTTGGGCCCCCCCCTTTGAGGATCCGGAAAAGCACGAGTCACATATCCATCGGGTGACCATGTCGGGTCATCACCACGGCCGACTTTTCGCCGGTTATTACCATTACTGTCGACCACCCAGACGTGAAATGTCTCAGCAATTTGCTGATCCCGTTTTGGGTTATTCACTCCGGTAAACGGGCTCATATGAATCATCTCCACGCCTTCCCAATGGGCAATCCATTTACCATCGGGGGACCACATAGGGACTTTTTGTTCGATGGGAAGTTGGAGATTCACGTCCCGCTCGGTCGGCACTGGTGAAATAAGTGTTGCCTGACTTCCGTCGAGTCGGCTAACCCAAATTCTAAAGATTCCGCTTCGATCTGAGACAAAAGCTACCCTGGTACCATCGGGGGAGACCGAGGGCATCGCATTACTAAACTGAATTTGTTCCGGATCACTAAACAATCTCCGGGATTCACCGGTTTCGGTGTTCATGATACGGAGCTGGCTGTTACTGGCAGGATCTTGATTCTTCTGTACAGTCCCGACACTCATCCAGACAATGTGTTTCGAGTCAGGCAACCACGAAGGCAGAAGAACTTTCTCTGATTCGATGAGCACTTCAGCATTCTTTCCCTCTGTGTCACAGAAACAAATCGCCATCCCCTTATTGCTTCTTCGCACGTAAACAATTTTCGCCCCATCCGCAGAGCAAGCCGGTTGCACACAGTGATGATTTCCCTTTGTCAGTTGCCGACGATCAGACCCATCCTCTTTCATGCGGTAAAGCTGAAGAATGCCGTTGTTGTCCGTGTGACTGACGATCACCTCCCGCAATGGTACTTTTGAACTAGCTGCATCGAACCCCCGACCCGGGTCAGGTTCTTCGGAGTGCGTGATTACTGGCACCAGGCAAAGCGTTAGGCCAATCATGACCGGAAATGCGGAACTCTTAAGATCCATAACCTTGTCGCCTTTCGCCAATTATTACTGAATTACCTCATGATGATTTGGACTGCCGCAGCCCGCCATTAGGTCTACGATGCCGGGGTTAACCGAAAACTCAAAAGCAAGTTGCCAGCCGTAACAGCACTTACATCAAGAATCGATCGATCGATCCTATTTGGTCCAATCGTTTGCGTTGCATCGTCAGATCTAAATCTCCATAGTGCTTGATTGGGTTACCGTACGCATTGAGTAACGTCGTATACCAATTGCTAAGAGTCTTATGCCCTTGAGTGCCATGGAAAGGAAGACGAATATACCGGCCGGCTAAGTTTAATTTTGAATTCTTGCCAGTCAACAAGACCATCGGTGCTTCCGTATCCGGTCCATGATGCCCGGCACCGGTTTCCGGCATATAGATGATGGTCGTATTGTCAAACATCGTGCCTTCGCCTTCAGGGATCGCCTTTAATTTAGTCACCATCGTCAGCACCTGCTTCATATGATGAGTTTTGATTGCATTTCTCATTTCAGCGGCGCCAGAGATCTGACCACCATGTCCAATCTGGTGAATGCTCGTTTTGGTTTTATTTTCCGGGAGCGAAGTAATATCTGTACCCAGATCGTCAATGGTGTAAGTAATAACATTGGTGAGTCCCGATGCTAGAGCTCCGACGATGATGTCCGTAAACGCTGAATGTTTCTGGGGCAGCGTAGCGTCGACGCCGCCATTGGCGTGGATCGGGTCAATTTCCGGCAGGTATTGTTTTATCTTGTTACCCAATGATTCGACTTTGGCGTTTCGGTCACTGATGGATTCAAGTGATTTAACCTGATTACCTATTTTTTCACGTTCGTCGCCATCTAATCCAATCAGCCGCCGTTTTTCCTGTTCTTGCAGGTAGTCTAACAACGCCTGATCCGATTCCGCTTCGCTCGTATTGATAACCGACTTAAACAATTCCTGATAGGCGGTCATTGGATCGGCATAACAGTAATTGCGTTGTTTGGCTGCGGGTGCGGAATAACCAGAGACGATCCCGGTTCGATGGTCGCGCCCATGAGGTACGGCCAATGACATCTCGACGTGGCCGAACGGAGATGGGAACAATTTTGCTAATTCGAAATCCACGGTTGCCCATTTGATGTTACTCAAAATATCTCG
This sequence comes from Planctomycetota bacterium, assembly GCA_036150515.1. GTDB lineage: Bacteria > Planctomycetota > Planctomycetia > Pirellulales > Pirellulaceae > UBA721. The sequence continues at coordinate 2,822 of JAYZPA010000163.1, read as the reverse complement.
ACCGGCCTTATAAGCTCCCATGCATCCCGAATACGAGTAATGTCCTCCACCACTCACGGACATAGAGATCCCGTGGAGTATGCTCATGTCCTCTTTGTAGTCGTTTAAGCCATTCAACCATTCAGGAAGTTCGTGTTTTGCCAGATCTACCTCGAATGCTTCCTTCTGTTCATGCCGTTTCAGTTCTTCCTTGGAAAAACTGGGCAACCCGAACTGAGTGGGCAGGTTGCCGTTGGACTTGCGAATAAAAACAAATCGATGGGGGATGTCTTTGCCAGGGACTTTGGATCCTGCTCCAAGATGGTTGAACGAAGGCATTATCGCCAGACTCGTTGTCCCCAGGGCAGTCGTCTTCAATAAATTCCGTCGGTTAATCAACATCAGTTAATCCTTGTTTGGTTTGCGATAAATGAAGGAGTCGGAGGTCAATAGTGATACGATAACTTCATCAAAACTGCCGTTGCTGCCGAGATAAGCTTTATCTGCATCAATTAAGGTTTTCGAATCCGACAAAGATTCATTTCGCCCCAGGAAGTAGCGAAACGCATGACGTATCACGGACTGCCGAACCCTGTCTGATTTCGAGAGGCGTTCAATCAGGTCAAATGCATCATCAACTTCGCCGTCTAGTTTATCATCACCTGTACCGATTAATTCCCCGCCTGGATCGACAGGAAGGGTCTTGTAAATCGGTAGTGAAGCACCAAATTCGTTGGTTTCACCACGTATGGCCTCTTTAACCACATTAGCTGGGTGCTCCAGTTTCTCCTCAGTTCGGTATCGACCAAAATCATCAAAAATCTCAAACGTAAAACCTAGTGGATCCATCTGCTGATGACAACGCCAGCAATACGTCTCCCCTGTTCGAATCTCCATTCGCTGTCTTAATGTCTTGTGATGGTCCGGGGGAATCACAGCATCAACTGTGATCGGCACATCCGGAATGGTACCGGCCAGCAACTTTTCGCGGATCCATTTACCTCGATGAATGGGATCTGTTTCGAGATTTTGTGAATGCGCAATCAACCAGGCGGGATGAGTCAGCAAGCCTTTGCGATTAGGAATAACGGCTGGTTGATTAACGGGATAGTCCCAGGTTTTCCAGTCAAGATTCCAGTAAGAGGCGACTTGCTCACCTCTCATTTGCTGGCCCGTTCTCCCTAACACGTTACCACCGTGCCAGAATCCCATAGCCATCTTCATATAGGGCATGCCGTTGGATTGCCCACCGCCAAAATGCAGTTCCAATGCAGGCATCATTCTTTTCAACACATTTAGCAATGACTTATCATCGCGGCCTTGTGCTTTCTTAAATTCCCAAATCGTCGACATGAATTCCTTGTGAGGAGCAACATCCTTAGGTTCCCAAGTCTCCCAACTATACTCCTTGAAGTACTCATAAACTTCCTTTAACTGTCGCGATCCGGCCGCCATCGCCTCATTATCGCCCGAGTGGTACACGAAGAACTTGTCGGTTGTGAGTAATTCTTCAATCACGTTCTTATCCTCTTCAAGGATGTATTCGACCAGCATATCGGCTTCGTCTATTAATCGGCTAACCGACGGTTCATGGCGCCCCGCCCCAAAACGCGAGTCATCTTTGAAGACTTTTTGAGCACTGGGATAACCAAAAAACTCTCTGAAGAAACGGAGCTTGCGGATGGGTTGATTGGTGACGCTCGCATTCAGATTGGCGGCTTGCACGTTTTCGTCAATGATATTCCAGAGGTCACGGCGTTGGAGAATCCGGCGAACCTCGCGTTCATAATCCTGACGTGTGCTAAATCTGTCTTCTTCCACTGCTGCAACGAGCTCTTCATCCGGACTCGTATCGGTCAGGGCGTAGGCTATGGCGTAGCTGGCATCACGAGGGGACATCATCCGCCGTCCGTACTCATCCAGATCGCCCCGACCAAATTCGTTACGGTAAGCAAACTCTGTACTTAGAACTAATGATTCAATGAGTTTGCCGATAGCTTTCTGCCGATCGAGCTTTCCCAGATAAATCTTGAAGAGATGAAGATTGTCCTCGATCTCCAATGCCATGGGCTGGCGTTCATAGATTTTTTCATATAACTCGACGATCATTCGCTGGATGGCTGCGTCGTCTGTTTGTGCCGTGGCGTCACGGTCCCTCTTGAAAGCCGAATCCCAGTCTTTTAGACATTTATCAATAATTTCTTGATAGTGATCGCCTTTTTTGCGGTGTTTTTTAATCGACGAGTTTAGAACAACCATTTCCTGGTCGCTGAGCGGCGAATATTTCGGCAGTGAGAAATTTCCGTTTTTGACATGGCTTAATAATTTATTCATGTCCCACGTATCATAGAACAACTTCATCGTGGTGATACGGTTCTTAATGCGATAATCAGTCACACCCTCTCGAAACCAGTCACGTTCACATTGTTGGATGATGTAATTGAACTCACGCAGATCGGAATCTCTGTAAGGCGCCCAGACAGGATTCCCCTGAAGGTCACGCTTAAGCTCGGAGGTCACTTCCTCGACCCTGTAGCCGGTTCGTATGTACGTCGAAATTCCCTGCAGAATATCATGAATATCTTCACGGTCGAATCTCCCGAGAAATTCGAGGTTATCGTGCCGTTTCTGAATCCCATTGTTCGTATGCTTCGGCGGTCCGGGATACGCAATGTCATTAGGAACATAATGAGGCAATAATACGTCGTGTTGCTTACCATAAATATCCTGCAGGAGGCGTTCCATATAAGACGGGGTCGTTAAGAATTTTTAGCCGGTTAGTAACAATTAACCAATACTTAACAAAGGATAAAAGAAATACTAAAAAACCCGCTAATATTCCA
>JAYZPA010000162.1:0-31419 GCA_036150515.1 Planctomycetota bacterium | reverse complement strand
TAACTTCATCGGTCATGATTTCGTCATGCCGCTCCCAGTCCGGCGTGATTTTTACGCGGACATCAAAGTCATTTGCAATCGGTTTCAATACGGAAATGGCGTCACTGTGCTCGCTGGTACTTTGTGTAGGATCGTCGCCGGTAGTGGAAGCCAGACGGATTTGCAGTGGGTTTTTGTCCTGTAATATTTCATAACGACCCCGGACACCCGCGAGTTCTCCCCATTTCACCTTTTCGGGTTCGTCCGGATGGGTTAATGCAGGCGGACCGTTTGCAGTGTCAGTGGAATCCTTTTCAATGAATGCCAGTACGTTATCCGTTCCCTGGACCACGGCATTAAAGTCGTTTTCAAAAGAATAAAGGTCGACCGCATTAAAATCGGTTTCATAAAGATAAACAGCTCGAAGATTTGTTAGATCAGCCAGTGCGGCTGCCATGCCGTTGTTTACGGAGGTGCCATTCAGGCCTAGTGCCTGCAATTCGTGATTGTCCAGTGAAGAGACGCCGGTGTTTGTCACCCCGGTAAAATCGACTCGCAGTTCCACGAGTTTGCTCATTTCAGAGATGTCGGCGAGCGCAACATCGGTGATCTTGGTGCCACTTAGATGCAGATGCGTCAGAGCAGAAAGACGGGAAATGGCTGGTGCCGCGATGTCGGAGATGCCGGTTCCACTAAGGTTGAGCCGCTGTAAGTTTGGCAGCGTCGTCAACATCTGAAGGTCATCATCCGTGACTGTCGATCGGGATAGGTGCAACGTTTCTAAGGAAGCGTGGTTGGTAATCGGATGAAGAATACCATCGATGTCGGTGCGGTTCAGGATCAATGTCTGTAACGCGGGCAGTCTGGCTACATGAGTCATGATTTCCTCTGTGATTTCCAGCCCTGTCAGAGACAATCCGCTTAGATTCTGTAGCCGTGGAAGTTCCTCGTGCCATTTGTCGGGTAAATCGGCAGCACTCAGGCTGAGCCACTTCAGTTGTTCGATGTTGCAGACGGTTGTAAATTCCTTTCGGGAAACGCTTGCACCTGCGAGACTTAGCCGGGTGCCATCCCATTCATGCGGTTCGCCGATGGATCGGCCGGGGATCATGCGCAAAGGCCTTTTCGTGAACTCCGGCACGGGGCGGTCGTCATTCCCGATCAGATAAGTCACGTCATCGTATCGCGTTTGGTAGGTGTATTCCAAATCTTGATATCCCCATCCACCGTTGTCCACCTCGTTACGACCAGTCGTATATACAAGGGCGCCCGCCTTAAACGGGATGTAGTGAACCGCTTCGCCCGTTCCGTAATCCAGTGGAATTTTGTCCAGATACTTCCCCTTGAGGTCCTCCAGAGAGGCAGGATAACGCTGCTGGTCAAAATGATACTGTTTCAGCGCAATACATACTTGCAGCATCTCATTTTCCTGACGTGCCAACTCCAGTGCCCGTATGTAGTTTGGTGTGCTCTCGAGCAACAGTTCATCAAGAAACGTCCATGTAAGTTTGGATGCGAATGAGGATCCGATGGGAGGATCATTTTCTTCAAGTAGTTTGAAAATGTCTCCGAAAGGATTGTCTAATGCCTTAATTGCTTCCCGGCGCTGTTGATCATCGGCGATTAGCAGGATGTCGATATGTTCATCAAAATGCCGATTGATTCTCTCGTAAATCCCGGGCCAGTCGGTAAATACAATTCCAAATGTAGAAAAGATGGCATCTTCCGCATTTCTCCAACCTGTATTGCCAACGATTTTCTCTGCTCCGAATGCCCCAAGCCTTTCCATGTTCTCAGCCAGTTGCAGCGCAGCTAGTCGTTCAAAGACATCAAGTGCCTTGAGGCCGGAAATCGGAGGTGCCGACTTGACCTGCCTGGAAATCCTGGCTAAATCATCGGGCGTCATTGCGGGATGGGAAAGGATTTCACACCAATTCTCTGCCGCCATACCAGCGACTGCCTTGCCAACATAAAATTCGACAGTGGTACCCCCTTGGTGCATCACGTGATGCCCTAAACGATACATGACGTTGACATCGGTAATCGCATCGGAGACCCGTCCCTCAGCAAGGGCGACACGAGCTCGAATTCTCAGAGTTCTCGCATAACCGCGGATAGATGAAACCAATGGAAGGAGCGCGGAGAAGAGTGGTGGATCAAGGTCAGGTTGGCCCGTATAGTAAAAATCCGCATAATGCTCGCGGTTCGCTATTGTCGATAACTCGTCTAATGTTCGTTGGTGCCTTTGCAGGTACCGTCGCAACATGGGATTCTGATTGTTTAATACATGTAGGTCGTCCGTCCACATATCATTCATCCCGAAACGAATCTTAGTACGAAGATCGGTAGAAACCCGAATGCCCAACGCGCTTTCGAGAGCTTTGATCTGATCGGGATCAGGTTCGATCCATTCACCGGAGTCTGCGACTTCATAGAGTCCGGCCACAACGTTCTCGCCCGAAGAAACACCGTCCAGTTGAAACGCATTTATTTCGTCCAGTAGCCTGGCGGACTTGAGATTCAGCGATTGCATGCCCGGTGTTTTGAACTCAACCGTATAGTGTTGGGGTCCACGGGGATACAAGACCAGTCCCAGAAAAATAAGAAACAGTGCAGAGGCGGTTAAGAGCGATCTTTTCATGAGCTACGTTCCCTGCCACATGGACCATTGGATCAGCGTGCCGACATACATGGCGCCGGTCGTAATCAGACCCAAAATGTAATAGACGAACAACCAGGTCGAAACTTTGCGTTTTACAAGGCGATGGATAAAACCAACGGCCAGAACCAGTACGACAAAGGCAAAACCAAACAAGAGTCCACGCAGGAAATAGGTATCGGGCAGCCAGGCCTCGCTGATCAGCAGGCAGGCAACGATGTCCGTGTAAAGGACGAGGAGCGTGATGAAGCACCAGTCCCATTCACGTGAGGTCCGCCGGTAGCTCTGATAAGCGGTAATGCCAACGGGGATATTGAGCCACAATAGTCCCACCATGGGATTGGGCTCCCATTCTTCAAGGATGAACAGGAACCCCACCCAAAAGAATACCCAGAAAAACAGGTGAGAAAAGAAAATCAGGAAGCATTTGAAAACGCGCCGGCACCACCCGTTTTTACGAATGGCCTGAAATATTGAAAAGCCACCGGCAACGCCACAAACAACACCGAGCAGTAGGCTTGCGTAAAAACTAGCGCCCAGGGCCGCAAAATCATCTTCGCCGATTGCGTGGCCCAGGAACATCACGAGGTAGAAGATAACGACCGCGAAAAGAAACGCTGCTAAGCCGGTCATTATACGGCGCAAACAACGGGACGTCTTTATGGATTGAATTATGTTCATTGGAAACAACCAGGCATGAAGTATCTACCTGAGAATAGCATCTACTTGCCCACAAAAACAAGCGTGCACGGTTGCCGAACGATCCTGCTCCGGCGGCGGGTTCATGCCAATTGCAGAAGCAACCAAAACGTGCCGCCGCCCGTGACGAGACCGCTTCCCCACCAGATGTTGAATTTAAGGGTATTCCAGAAATCCTCAAAGAATTCACCCTGGAACAAGGAAAAGATGTCTGGTTTGACCGTATAGTAAATGGCCTCTTTAAAACCCTCCCAGTCCCCAAAAATAGGCTTGTATAAGAGGGCCATGACGCCGATGCCGACAACCAGTCCCATGATGATGGCAACGAAGAACATAGATGCACCTTTTCGAGAGAATCATGATTGCGTTCCTAACAGGGTGATGAATGGTATGACCAACGGGCAAATAAATCAAGCTGAAAATCGAAGGCCGGTCATGACCAACGGGAAATAGATTTCTCTGTAAACGGGGCGGTGCGTCGGTTCTTTTGCAAATGAGATTTATCTATGATGATAGTTAGCACCCTGGTCGTGATGGCTATACAACCTTCAACGGATAACAAAATGCAGTTTGACCTCATTATGAACAGATATTCAAAAACCATTTTCGTATTATGGGCAACCTGCCTTGCCGTATTTCTGCCCTCGACCGCACAGGCAGAAAAATACCAGGTCCAGTCGCTGCAGCCTGAGGTTGCCCGTGAGTACGATCTGGATACGGACTTCTATAAAAAGACGACCTATGTGCAGGGGATCCTGATCGCAACTTCGGATAAAGTATCCGACTATGCTCATCTGGAAGCGGCCTATTTGTATGACAAGATTCTGTCGACGATTAACCCCGATGTGGCACAACGAATCCGCGATCGCAAGGTGCTCTGCATTCTGGTGGGGCACGACGAACTTACTTCGCAGATACCGCAGTTTAAATCGGACAAAACCGGCAAGGAACTGGATTTCTACAACTGGCGAAGCCGCGGTTTTCTGACCAAAGTGGGCGAGCGTAGCGTCGTCCTGTTCGCCGAAGAGGATGTCATGGAGTACGAAGGTGGCATGCGTCTGGAAAGCATCCTGATTCATGAATTCGGTCATGTCATCCAGTTTGCCGGCATGGACGAGCAGCAACTGAAAACGCTGGAGGAATGCTTCCAGCGTGCACGGGCTGCCGGAATCTGGAATGACGGCAGAGCCGCTCAGCGTTATCGCCGCATCAAAGGAGATGACGCCGTTCTTCTGTTCGATGCCTTAGTGAAGTCGTTCCCCGATCAGTCACCGGAGTTGATTAAACGCTGCCTGGATGGAGGTGACATTCTTGTTAATGGCAAACCAACGCACTCGGCCGTGAAAGTCACCGGCAAGGATAAGGTTCTGATTGTCTTTGGAGGTGCTAAGAAATGCTATGCGCAGCGTAATAAGGCGGAATACTGGGCCGAGGTGCTGCAGTGCTGGTATGACACGAATCGCACCATGGATCACGATCACAACCATATCCATACCCGCGAACAACTTCAGGCCTACGATCCCCATGCGGCCCGACTTTGTGCGGAAGTCCTGAGTAACCATCGCTGGCGTTTTGTCTCGCCCCGGGAGCGATGCGGGAAACGACATTTAAAAGGCTACGTTCCGGAGGAGGCTCCCAAAGTGTCGCTCCTTCCTCATATAGAAACTGCCGCGCTGGATTACTATGACAATTACTGGAAAGAATTCTGGGATCGACTGAAAGAAAAACACGCGATCGAATAACCCCACTGCTAACGAGTGTTTTCACCCCATGTTGCATATGATGATTCTGAACAAAGCCCGTCTGCTAATGACCCTGGTCTGTCTGGTGATACCGGGTCTGGTCAACGCACAGCAACCAAAGCCGAACATTCTTTTTATCGCCATGGATGATCTGAATGACTGGATTGGATGCATGGGGGGACATCCCCAGACCATCACACCCAATCTGGATCGGTTGGCCCGCTCCAGTATGTTCTTCACCAATGCCCACTGCTCCGCACCGGCGTGCAATCCATCCCGAACGGCCATATTCACCGGGATTTCGCCCCATCGCTCCGGTCTCTATTCCAACAATCAAAAAATGCGGGAGATCATGCCCGAGGTGGAATTGCTTCCGAAAACGCTGAGTCGACAGGGGTACTATTCCGGCGGTTCGGGGAAAATGCTGCATTACTTTATCGATGCCCGGTCATGGGACGAGTATTTTCCGAAGGCAGAATCAGAGAATCCGTTTCCGCGGACACTCTACCCGGAAAAACGCCCGTTGAGTCTCCCGCGGGGCGGACCCTGGCAGTATATAGAAACCGATTGGGGCCCTCTGAAGGCAAACGATCAGCAGTATGGCGGCGATTATCTGGTTGCCGACTGGATTTCGAAAAAGCTTGCGGTAAAACACGAGAAGCCGTTCTTTCTGGCCTGTGGCATCTACCGGCCGCACGAACCCTGGTTTGTACCGGAAAAATACTTCAAGCCGTTTCCTTTGGAGTCCATTCAGCATCCCACCGGTTATCGGGCGGATGATCTGGACGACCTGCCAGCGGAAGGTAAACGACGGGGACCGAACCGATATTTTGCGCACATTCAGAAAGAAGATCAGTGGGAGCGGGGCATTCAGGGTTATCTGGCCTCGATCCATTTTGCCGATGCGATGGTGGGCAAAGTGCTCGATGCGCTCGACGCGAGTCCCTATGCCGATAATACCATTGTGGTGCTCTGGTCGGATCATGGATGGCATCTGGGAGAAAAACAACACTGGCAAAAGTTTACCGGATGGCGTGTCTGTACCCGGGTACCTCTGATGATACGTACTCCGAATGGCAAGCCCGGTGTTTGTGACAGCCCGGTCAGCCTTACAAGTCTCTCGCCAACGCTGCTGGATTTGGCCGGGCTTCCGTCCGTGAAGCAGCATGACAGTCCCAGTCTGGTGCCGTTGCTGAACGATTCCGATGCCGAATGGCCGCATGTGGCCATTACCGATCTGGAAGAGCCGGGTAGCTTCAGTATCAGTGACAAACGCTGGCGGTACATTCGGTATAAAACCGGTGGCGAGGAGCTGTATGACAATCAGAGTGACCCCCACGAGTGGCGTAATTTAGCGGCAAGTGCTGCTCATGCAGCACCGTTGGAAAAATATCGCGCACTGAGCCCCAAGAATTTTGCTCCCAAACCCGCGTTGAACGTGAGTTCCCTGCCCCGCCTGAAGCTCAAGGCGTCGTCGATGGCAAACGCACCAGGATCGAAACCGGACGGGAATCCATTTGATGTGGTTTTTGTGAATGAGTCCCCCGCCCCGATCCGTGTCTATTGGATGGATCCCAAAGCGAAGCCCAAATTCTATTTTGAGGTGGAATCCGGGCAATACAAACGGCAGCAAACGCGTCCGGGTGCGGTTTGGTTTGTAACCGGCAAGGAGGATGCCGATCTGGGGTACATTCAGATGGGCGATCGATCGGCTCAGGTGGTTGTCGCAAAACAGTGAAAACGGCAGACCGTGGGGATCGTCGGTTTACTCTTCCGTTAAGCGGCGAAAGCGATCATAATGGGTCATCTGCGGGTCTTTTAGTAAACCGATCACGATTGAAAACCATCTTAGGAAAGAACACCATGACATCAAAACGTTCCGTTCATTTACTTAGCGCTATCCTCCTGATCATGCTCGCTAGCCAGATTTCGCTGTTAGCAGCCGTGCCCAGTTTTGAGCAATGGGTCAGAGACGGCAAGAAAATCCCGGAGGGGCGTGTCTTTACCGGAGGTTCACCCTGGTTTAACGAAAGCACCGGGACAAATCGTACACCCGCGCAGGTGTATGCGATTTTGTACGGGAATTCAGCAGCCAATCGTAATGCGGACTTACCACGGCCGGACGGAAAATCTGCCGACCTTGATCAACCGGTGCAGGTCTACATTTTGCTCGGCCAATCCAACATGCTGGGTTTTGGCAAGGTGGGTGCGGCCGATAAGCCGGGTTCGCTCACGCATGCGGTGAAGGAAAACAGTTTGTATCCTTATCTGATCGATGACGAGGGCAACTGGACAGAACGGATGGACGTTCGCAATGTACGTGTGATGGGAAGTGGCCTGGGTGCCATGAGGGTCTTCAACAACGAGTGGATGACCATCAAGGGCAACGTCGGACCCGAAATCGGTATTGGGCATCATGTGGGGAATGTCACGGATGCTCCGGTGCTCATCCTCAAGAGCTGTATTGGTAACCGTGCGCTGGGTTGGGACTTGTTGCCTCCGGGCAGCGAAGGCTTTGAATTTACGGATAAGAAGGGCGTCACCTGGATTCATCCCGGTTACAAGGGGACTCCCGAGAAATGGCAGAAAGGGACCGAACCGAAGAAGATTGGCTGGTACGCCGGCATGCAGTACGACGGTGATATTGCCCGGGCAAAGCAGGTATTGGCGGAGCTTGGCACCTATTATCCCGGTGCGACAAAATATGAAATTGCCGGTTTCTTCTGGTGGCAGGGGGATCGCGACAGTCGCAGTGCCGCGCTTTCGAGTCGCTATGAGCTGAACCTCGTCCATCTTATCAGGCAGCTTCGCAAGGATTTTGATGCACCTAACGCAAATTTCGTCTGTGCCTCTTTGGGGCAAACGGAAAAGGGTGCCACGAATGGTGGCGGGAAAATCCTGGATGCGATGCTTGCCGTCGACGGTAAGTCCGGCAAGTACCCGGAATTTAAGGGTAACGTTGCCTCCGTCTACACGCATCCACTCTCCAAAGGGGGCAGTTCCGGCGGGCACTACAGCGGAAATGCGGAGACCTATATGAACGTTGGCGAGGCGATGGGTCGTGCCATGGTCGAATTGTTAAAAGCGGAGACTAAGTGAGAAACCCCGGTATGCTGATTGCTCGTACTCTGGTGATGGCTCTGATGGCATCCGCCTGTGCAACCGCGCAGGCTGCGGACACCTTTGTCGTGCCTGCGAATGCTGCAGGCGTGTTGAATCGATACTGCATCGGGTGCCATGGTGCTGAGACCCGTGAAGCCGACGTACGACTGGATGCACTGACCGAAATCACGGTGGATGCCCGACTGGAGTTATTGAACAGGGCGCAGGAACATCTTTTTTTTGGAAAGATGCCCCCCGAGGAGGCGGATCAGCCGTCGACAGAGGAACGTGACCAGCTGGCCCGCTGGATTGCCGAAGAGTTAAAGAAGCATGATGCTTCCGGACTTGATGAGAAACTGCGATTTCCGGAATACGGAAATTACGTGGATCACGAGAGACTCTTCTCGGGTGAAATTCAGGACAAGGCCTTTACGCCTGCCCGTCGCTGGCTGGTCAGTCCGCAAATCTTTCACGAACGTGTGATTGACGTCTTCAAGCTGACCGGTCGGGAACGTGACGGCTATTCGAAGTACGGGCAGAAATTCTATGGGATCACCAACCCGTTCATTCTGCCGGACCATTCGGGTGTTCGTTACTACGATTTGACCCGCCTGGACGGCGGGCATCTGCTCGTCATGCTTGACAACGCGAAGTGGATTGCCGGGAAACAGATTCGTGCAGCGCGGGTCAGCCATGGTGAACTCCGGGCGGACGAATTCCCCGATGCCCGGGACCGCTGGGCTCCCCGGACGACTTTGGCCGCGTTTGATGTCATCATACAAAAGGATTCACCGCCAACGCAGGAGGAACTTGTCGCCGCAATTCAGGCTCAGTTCGACTGCGTGATGCAAAGACCGGCGACCGCAGACGAATTAGAAAAATATCTGGCCTTAACCTACGATTCGATTCAGCTCAGCGGCAACACGGAAGGATTGCGCCAGTTGCTGGTTGCGGTGTTGCTGGAATCGGAATTTCTCTATCGGCTGGAGTTCGGTGCGGATGAACCGGATGAATTCGGGCGTGTCAAATTAACGGATCGCGAAGCCAGTTACGCAATCGCATACGCACTTGGCGATCGTAGTCCCGACCCGGAATTGGTCAAGGCGGCCGCAGAGGGTCGACTTCATACCCGGGATGATTACCGGCGGGAAGTGCAACGTTTGCTGAATGATGACCATTACTATCGCGGGCAGATCGATTCTTCACTGAACGGTAAACATTACCGGTCCAATGAAACATCCCACCCGCGTATCGTGAGGTTTTTTCGTGAGTTCTTCGGCTACCCGGGATCCCTTAAGGTTTTCAAAGACACACCTCGAAGCGGCGGCTTTTACCGCAATCCGGGACGGGGTAGCCAGGCGACGCCCGGCTGGCTGACACTGGAAGCTGATCGCGTGGTGACCATGCACGTGGAGAAGGATCAACATGTCTTTGAAAATCTCCTGTCGTCAGATAAGTTCTTTGTCTACCATGACAAGGATTCACAGACCGGACGGGAGATCATTGAACAGTGGCGGCAGGTCTACGAGAAACTCAGGGATACCGACTGGCGGCAGAATCCTGAGGGCGTTCTGGAGGAGAATCTTGCGTTTCTTCAGACGATCAAGGTCATGCGAATCAGTGATACCTCGCGCCCGGGTGAATTGGTGAATTACATGCATTATTTCGAGGAATCCTTTGGTCAGGGGCGAACTCCTTTCACGACGATTCCCTGGGCCCATGGATACACATTCCATCATTCCCCTTTTTACAACCTTCCGCCCACTCCCAGCATCGGTCGCTACGGGAGTTGGAAGTCCACGAAATATGAAGACAAGCTTGAGAAGAAAGCGTTCTGGGATTATGCCGTCGAACAGCCGTTTCAAATTGCTGATCGTAAAGGGATCCTTACGCATCCAGCCTGGCTAATCGCACATTCGTCGAACTTTCATACGGATCCGATCCGTCGCGGTCGGTGGATTCGTGAAAAGCTGCTTGCCGGATATGTACCTGACGTGCCCATCACCGTGGACGCTCAGGTGCCGGAGGATCCGCACAAGACGCTCCGTCAACGGGTGGAGATGGTTACCACGGCCAATGAATGCTGGAAGTGCCACAAGCACATGAATCCGCTAGGCATGGCATTTGAGATTTATGATGACTTTGGGAGGTACCGCCATCAGGAACCGCTTGAACATCCCGAGAACCTCCTAAGCAGCGGAAATGGCAAGACCACATTCGACGTCTACAAGAGCGCCCCGGTAGTCACGACCGGTCATCTTTTCGGCACGGGTGACCCGGATTTGGATGGTGCGGTAGAGGGTCCGTTTGATATCATTGACCGGCTGGTCCAGTCGGATCGGGTTCGGCAATCCATCATTCGCCATGCATTTCGATTTTTCATGGGCCGAAATGAAATGCTGTCCGACTCGCAAACCCTGATCGATGCGGATCGTGCCTATGTTGAAAGCGACGGCAGCTTCAAAGCGGTGGTGGTTTCGCTGTTAACATCCGATTCTTTTTTATATAGAAGATAACCGTCCCGCAAAAGGAACCGACGATGAACTCAAGACGCGACTTTCTTCAAACGGCCCTGTTTAGTGCCGGTGCGATGGCATGGATGAACCGTACGCCGCTATTTGCGGAGACGGAGAAACCGCCGATGCGTTTTATTTTCATGCATCGCGGCAACGGGCTATGGCCCAGGGTGATGGTTCCCCCCGGCCTGAATCAGGAGTTGATGGAAAAGGAGAAACGCAAGGAAGCCTTCAGCGTGGATCTTGATGGGCACGACCTGCCCGAGTGGATGAGTCCGCTTGCCGGTCATGTCAATCATATGACGATCCTGCAGGGGTTGTCGGGTAAGATGTGTACGACCGGGCATCACTCATGGTGTTCGTCGCTCGGTGTGTTTAAGGCCAATGAGCGTGTTAGTTCCATCAAGTGGGCGACCGTGGATTGCGAGCTTGGCAAGCTGTTTCCATCGCCCGTGGAGCATATCGAGTTAGCCTGTTTTCCGCTTGGTGGCGGAAATGCCCGTGGTGCACTGGATGGTATCGCCCGAGGATTCTCGGCCCGCGGTCCGCAGCAACCGAATTACGCGTACGGTTCCCCCCGCGTCGCTTTGGCGGAACTTTTCAAGTCAGTAGCCACCGACAAGACTGCTCAGACTCAATATCAACTTGATCGCAAGCTGCTGGAGTTTGTCGCCCGTAACGAAAACGAGGCGGCCGGCGTTCTCAAAGGCATCGAGAAGGCCAAGATCACGAATTATTCCGATTCCATCGAAGCCATTCGCCAGCGGAACCGCAAGATTGAAGCGATGGCCGATGTGATCCGCCGGCACGTTCCCGAACTTGATCCCAAGTACCTGGCTGCCGACGTCAGCACGTTCGACCGTCAGGTCGGCCACACGGAAGTGCTGCTGGGCGCGTTAATCTCAGGTCTAACGAATGTCGTGGCGTTTACGGTTGACGAACTGGGGCACGCCTACACAGGCATACCCGGGATCGAAGGTCAGAAAGTGAACATGCATGACGTGGGGCACGGTAAGACGATTGGTGGTCTCGCTGCGGAAGAGATTCGCGCACGGTGCCGTCATCATCACATGACGCTGATCGATCGTATCGTCACCCGACTTAAAGGCGTGCCTGAGGCCGGGGGTACCATGTTCGATAACACCATGATTTTCTATTTCCCGGACGGGGGAGAAACACACCATTCCCATGGCACCGAGTACCCGTTCATTGTGATGGCCGGTGACAACGCCCGGCTGGACCTGGGGCGTCGGTATATTCGTCTGCCCAACTATGGTCAGCAGGGACATAAAACGCTTGGCAACTGGTACACGACGCTGCTCAACGCTTACGGAAACCCGATTGAACATTACGGAGCTCCGGATGTCGGTCTTAAGAATCTCAATCAGCAAGGTCCGATTCGGCAGTTTCTGGGTCAGGGGTAACACATGAATCGAGTTGTGCAACCCGGGCTCGCACTGCTGCGTTGGATTGCGGTAAACCGGGCGTTGGCATGCGCTTTGGTTGTATCGACGATGGCGTGTCGCGTAACCGCGGCGCAACGGCCGGAAAAGCCGGATGATTTTGCCACGTTGGTTCAACCCTTCTTTAAGGAGCATTGCATTAAGTGCCATGGTCCTTCCATGAAGAAAGGTGAAATGGCGCTGGACACGCTTTCCGGTGATTTCTCGACCGGAGACGACCTGGTTCATTGGAATTCGGTTCTGAACATGCTGGAATTCGGCGAGATGCCGCCGGTCGATGAGCCGCAGCCTAAACCTGAATCTGTCCAGGCGGTTAAGCAGTGGATCGAGCTGAGGATGCGTGAATACATCAGGAAATCCGGCGGGGAATCCGCTCAACCGGGAATACGCCGGCTGACCAATGTCGAATATCAGAATACCCTGAGTGATTTGCTGGGCTTTGAGCTGGATGTAGTTTCCGATCTGCCTGAGGACCCGGAACAGCAATACCATTTCAACAACACGGCTCAGCTGATGCGGATCGGCCCGGAACAGTTGAATCGGTATCTGGAGGTTGCGCGTAAGGCGATGCACGCCGCGATCGTGGATCCACAGAAACCGGAGCCGTATCAATTTCGCAGAGAGTTCCTGCCGTTCGGGACAGAAAAGGGATTGGGCCAGGACGAAGTCAGTGTTTTCGGCGGTGCAAGGCATTTTTCCAATGGCGTCCAGGTGAGCGGTTTCCCAAAGCACGGTGAATTCCGGGTGCGTATTTCGGCGTCGGCCATACTGCCTCCGGGTCATCATGAGGTTCCCCTGCAACTGAACATGGGGGAATTCCAGGGCGGGGATCACAATGAGAAGGCGTCCCGGAATATTGCAACCGTCTATCTCACGAACAGCGTCGACGAACCCGCGGTCTTTGAGTTCCGCGGTCGGATTGAAAACCACCCCTACTCGAGTGAGCTGCAATCCAAGGGGCCGAACCAGGGGGAACTGATCGAGAAAATGACGCTTAGGCTGAACGTTGTCTACGACGACGGAACGCTCAATGATGGCGCGCATTATGCGTTTGTCCGGCAACTCGGGATGCCACGTGCGGTGGTCAACTGGATTGAACTGGAATGTCCGGTAACCGATGTCTGGCCGCCTGAACACCATACGGACATCCTGTTTGATTCACCGCTGCGGAACACGGACGAGCAGGCCTATGTGCAGGTGGTGCTGGAGCGTTTTATGACGCGGGCCTACCGCCGGCCGGTGAAACAGGATGAGGTCGAACGGTTTGTCAGGATCTACCGTCTGATCCGCCCGGATGCGCAGTCCCTGGAAGAGGCGATGCGTGAGACCCTTGCGATGGTATTGATTTCGCCGCGGTTTCTTTATCATACCGAATCCGATCCGTCGACCGATGTGTACTATGCGATGGCATCACGACTCTCATATTTTCTCTGGGCCAGCATGCCCGATCAGGAACTGTTCGACCTGGCTGCCCGGCACATGCTTGATGATCCGGCATTGATCGAACGGCAGGTGCTGCGGATGCTCGCTCATGATAAATCCAGACGCTTTGTCGAGGATTTCACCGTTCAGTGGTTGAGCATCCGTAAGGCGCTGACCGTGCCGATTAATAAACAACTTTACCCGCGGTTTCTATATCGGGTTCCCATCGGTGAGACAGCGGGAACCGAGATGGGATACCGGCCGTCGGTTCGCGATTATATGATGCAGGAGACGATAGGTTTTGTGGGTCATCTGATTCATGAAAACATGAGTGTTCTGAATGTCGTGGATTCCGATTTTGCGATTCTGAACGAGCGTCTGGCGAAGCATTACGGGGTTGAGGGAGTCAGGGGTATGCAGTTGCGCCCGGTGGATATTGAGCCCGAACATCACCTCGGAGGTCTGCTTACCCACGGATCGGTGCTCATTGGCAACGGTACGGGAACTGCCCCTCATCCGATTTACCGTGCGGTTTGGCTGCGTGAGGCGATCCTGGGAGATACGGTTGCGCCACCGCCGTCGAATGTGCCGGCGCTCAGCGACTCGGCCGGAAAGTCACTGGAGGAGGCACTTTCGATTGCGGATCTGCTGGCCCGGCACCGTACCGTCGAGTCCTGCAGGGATTGTCACTTCCGTCTGGATCCCTGGGGAATCCCGTTTGAAAAGTATAACGCCATCGGCCGGTATCAGCCCCGGGTTCCCAGGGACGGGACACGCGTGGGTGGTTACAACAAACAACAGCACGGCAATCTGGCGGGCTATCACAACTATCTTGATTCGATCAATGTGGTTCAGGTGAATGCGAAGGCCGGCGTGCCCCATGGACCCGAGGTCGATGGCATGCGCGAACTTAAAGAGCATCTGCTGACACATCGCAGGGATGATATCGCGGAGAATGTGATTCGGCGTCTGCTGACCTATGGCATCGGTCGGCGTCTTACCTATCGCGATCGGTTTGCGGTGGAAGCTTTGATTGAGAAAGCCGAAGCAACCGGTTTTGGCATGCGGGACGCGATTGTTTCGATCTGTAAGAGCGATGTTTTTCAGGGCAGGATCCGGAAAAAGGAAGATTAACCATGGTACAGAAATCATTACATCTGAATCGCCGGACACTGCTTCGTGGTGCGGGCGTCGCACTTGCGTTACCCTATCTCAACGTCATGGAGGGCGCGGTACACGCAAATTCTCACGCTGCGGTTCCTGCACCGCCGAAAAGATTCATGGCCACCTATATCTCCTATGGTGTCTATCAACCCGACGGGCCGAATGGGATCCCCCGTAAAAATAAGGAAGGCCGGTATGAACACCACGAATGGAGTTGGTGGCCTCAGGGTGACCCGGGTGAAATCAAGTCCTTCAATAAGTCGACGGAACCTTTTCAGGAGCTTAGGGATAAGCTGACCTATCTGCGCGGGTTGGATCACAGAGGTGGGTATAAACTAGGGGGACACTCCAGTAGTGATGTATTCCTTACCGGTGCCGATATGGCCGAGGGCGAACCGACGAATAATATTTCCATTGATCAGCTTATGGCCGCTCACCTGGGGCACCACACGCGACATAACTCCCTGGTGATGGGTACCGAAGGTGGCACAGGTTCATACCAGCGCAGTAAGACGATGTCACACCGGGGACCGGGCAAAGCAATCCCCTCGATGCACAAACCGCAGAAGATATTCAATCGGTTGTTCAACCCGTACGGAGACAAAGGAGTCGAACAGATCCGACTGGATCTGAAACGCGATGCGAGTATCCTCGATTTGCTCATGGAGGACAGTAAGACCTTTCACGCCCGACTGGGTGCTGAAGATAAGCGAAAAATGGACGAGTATCTGGAGTCGGTTCGCGAAATTGAAAAACGGGTCGAACGTACCAGTCAGTGGACACATACGCCGGTGCCGGAGGTGGACACCAAAGGTCTGAACCTCGAGGTCAACCACAAAGGCGGGCCTCAGGAGTATATCCGTGTGATGTACGATCTGGCCTACCTCGCCTTTGTCACCGATCAGACCCGCTTTGCAACCTACATGACCGAAAGCGAACACTCCAGTTCCAGTGAATTGTGGAACTACGCCAACTACGTACTTGGCTATACGGGTGCGACCCACGATATTGCCCACAAACGCCCCGCTGACTTCTCCGGCCAGTGGGATCGCTGGCGTAACGAGAACCACGCGTACTTTCTCAAACGCCTGGCGAATACGCAGGAAGGCGATGGCACGATGCTTGATAATACGCTCGTGTTGTACGGCTCGGCGCACCCCCATGCCTCTCACAGCGGTTATAACTATCCGTTGCAACTCGCCGGTGGTAAGAACATGGGCTTTCAGCACGGCTATCAGCATGAGTTTGTCGACGACAGGAAGGTACCCCTGACGAACCTCTTCGTTACCATGCTCCAGGCGATGGGCATTCCGGCCGATAAGTTTGCTGACAGCACCGGTACCATCAACCAATTGCTGGGAGCCTGACCAATGACCTGTACGTTGCGTAATCATCTGGTTGGACTTCTTGTTCTGGTTAGCGGGTCGTTATCTGCGCAGCAGGACCCATTGCGGTTGCCGAACGTTCTCATCATCGGGGACTCGGTCTATCAGCAACATGCCCGGGGTGTGTTGACTGAACTTAAGAGTCAGGCCAACGTTCAGTTTGCCAGTTGGCCCAAGTTTGTGCTGCCTAACTCGGCCAACGCCATCGAGGACGTCGATCTGCTGCTTGGAATGAAGGACGCAAAAGGCAACGATGTTCCCGCAGATAAACGTCCTGACTGGGACCTGATTCACTTCAATGTCGGATTGGGTGACCTTGTCTACTGTGTGCCAAACATCAAATCGCACCGGATTCTGTCCTTCGAATCCGGCGGTGTGATTCGGACCGATGCCAAACAGTATGAACAGAACCTCGAAACGCTGGTGCGACTGTTCAGGCAGAAGGCGCCCGGTGCGAAGATTATCTGGGCCAGCACCACGCCGATTCGGCACTCGCGTGAGAATGTTTTCAGGAAGGGAACAGAAATCGAATACAACCAGATTGCCGCACGCGTGATGAAGAAACATGATGTGCCGATCAATGATATGTACGGTTATGTCAGGTCGTTTATGGATATGGACAAGCCCGCCGGTCACGGCGTGGATCCTTTCTTCTTCGACCGAAAACCCATTCATGAACCCATACACAAATACATCGTTCAGGAACTGGGACTGACGGATACCCCTGATGAATGAAGAGGAATCGGGGATGACGGGGTCTTTTGTTGAATTCGATGGAACTTTATATCCGCTACGTACGTCAAAATTGTCATCGGCCGTGGTGTGCGTTTCAACAGTTCGATAAGGAAAAAACGATGTCTGTTATTTACCGAAACCCGTTGGCAGTGGTGATTGTATTGCTGAGTTTGGCGGTCATGGCACCCTGCAAAGGGGATGACCCCCTGCCTCCGGGGTTGACCGAAGCGATTCGCAATCCTCTCATCCCGGTCATCGTGGATGCTACGGTTCTGAGGTATGACAAACAGGGCTATGGTGAAATTAAAATAAACACGGTTTTTAGCTCCGGTCCCTCCAAAAAACAGGGCGAGACCCCGGCGGTGGAGTTGCCCCGCGTTATTCGTGGATACAGCATTGACGGCAAGACAAAGATCGCACCATTAAAAGTTGTTCTCAGTGGAAATACGGGAAGGTTTCTGTTGTTTCTGGATGGTGATTTACTTTTTTCGACCTACAACCATCATTTTCCTATCCGGGAAATGAAACCAGGCAAGGTGGAGGTCGGTGTCGGTTTTAATGGAGGCGGTGCACCGTGGAAACCATTGTGGGAAATGCTGTGTCTGATTAGGAATTATCCCGATCATCAGAAAACCGAGAAAGACTTTAGGTCCGCGATTCAAAAGTTTTACGTAACGACGGGTCGTTTTCCCACGACTCAGGAAGGGCTGGTGGCTTTGTTTCACTGTCCCCCGGCAATGAAAAAAGAAACGTGGGGGGGGCCCTTTGTCTCCGGAGAAAGGTCACTTTGGGCGGATTCGTTTTTTTACAAACGGGAGCCATCCGGTAAGTACAGTCTGGACTCGAAGATCCGGATTTTGAAAGGCAAATAAATCAATTAGCAATGGACCATTTTAGACAATGAAAGGTAATCCCGATGTTCTATAAAACACTCACACTGCTAACACTGATGTTAGTAACCACGGTTTCCTATGCGGGGACAAGCTATGAGGTCATCAGCAAAGTTGATGACAAGACCACTTCGTATATGGTAATTTTTGGCGGTGGTTTTCGGTTCAAACAGCATACGGCATTTGATCCGGTCAGCAAAAAGTTTGTGTATCTACAGTGGTCACGTGACAAAGAAGATCCCAAACCCGTCGCCAAAATCTGGGATCATGAAACGGGGAAGATCACGGAACTCTATCAGTTCCCCGGTGTGAAAACTCCGTTGCCCATCATTCCCTCGATCGAGGCGATGAAGGTTTGTCCCGTCACGGGCAGTAAGGATTTCAAAGCGATCCCTCGTATTGCAATCGACTGATTGAGGTCACCATGGAAATGACAACGGCGGACTCAGCATGTTCTTTTAGGACGCCTTCGATCATGCTATCGATTCTGCTGGCAGGTTTTGTCAGTTTGCAGGGGCCCCCTGTCCTTTCAGCGGCGGACGCGGAGCGACCGAATATCATCATTATTTATACGGATGATCAGGGATTCGGAGACGCCGGTTGCCTGAATTCAGATTCCGCGTTTGAGACGCCGAATCTGGATAGGCTGGCAAAGCAAGGGATAATTTTCACCAACGCGCACAGTCCTGACACGGTGTGTACGCCATCGCGTTACGGGCTGCTGACCGGGCGTTATTGCTGGCGTACGGTAAAGAAAACCGGGGTTCTTACGGCGGAAGCGCCCTGCCTCATTAAAGATGAGCGAATGACGATTGCTTCTCTGTTACGAGGTCAGGGTTACGATACGGCCATGGTCGGCAAATGGCATCTGGGGATGCAATTTCCCGGCGAAGTGGGTTCGCGTGACTGGTCCAAACCGGTTATGGACATGCCGCTGGATAAGGGGTTCGGTTATTTTTACGGCATTCCGGCTTCGTTGAATTACGGAGTTCTGGCGTGGTTCGAAGGGAAATATGCCCGGGTTCCGCCCACACTCTATACCGCGAAAAAGCCGAACCGTCGGCATGTGGATTACCGTATTATGCCACCGTACGAAACCAGTCCGGAAGCGACGGAAAAGAAGCTGGGTATACGTGGGATGGAGGTTGCACCGGACTTTGTGGATAACCAGTGCCTGACCCGTTTTACGGACAAGGCAATCGAGTGGATGCAGAGCAAAGCAGACGCCGCTATGAACGACAAACCTTTTTTTCTTTACTTGCCCTATACATCGCCTCACTATCCGGTTTGTCCTCTGCCGCAGTTTCATGGGCAGGGTAAATGCGGTGGTTATGGCGAGTTTATGATTGAAACGGACTACCATATCGGCCGCATTATGGAGTTCCTGAAACGGACCGGTCTGGAAAAGAATACGATCGTCATTTTTTCCAGTGACAATGGTCCGGAAAGATCATGGGTGCAGCGGATTGAAGAGTTTGGGCATGACAGTAGCCATGTTTACCGGGGTGGCAAACGTGATATTTACGAAGGTGGTCATCGTGTGCCGTTTTTTGTCCGCTGGCCAAACGGGATTCAGCAACCGGGCAGGAGTTTCAACGGTGTGGTCGGGCAGATTGATCTACTTGCGACGATTGCCGACGTGATGGATATTTCTTTGCCGGAAAATGCCGGTGAGGACAGTCAGAGTTTTTATTCCGTGCTGACCGATGCCCATGCGGAACATCGACGTGCTCCGCTGATCAATCATTCTTCGCGAGGCCGATTTGCCATTACGGACGGGAACTGGAAACTTGTGTTGCCCCATGGCAAGAGCGGGCGGGAACTTTATGATCTGGCGATGGATCCAGCGGAGGAACAGAATGTCGCCGCGATGCATCCCAGGATCATGGCCAGCCTGCAGGAAAAAGCCACCAACATTGTCCTCAATGGACGAACGACTCCGGGTGCCGTTCAGGCCAACGATACCGGGCATTGGCCCGACCTGACGTGGATTAGCAAAACGAATTACGTAACACGACAGAAAAAAGCAGAGTAAGACCATCTGTCGGACGAGCGTCCCTTCGTCCGATCCGTAAAGTTGCAGTCAACGATCGGAAAATCATGGAGATTTCGTGACCGGAACGCTGAATGATATAGTGAAAGCGTTTGTTTGCGGGATATACTGGTAGCGGGTGAAATCCATAAAAGTTCAGGGCTCTGAAGATGTTTTCTATTTATGATTCTCAACAACCGCTAAATCGACGTGCCATGCTTACGGTGGGCGGTTTGGGTATTGCAGGAGCCGCAGGTCTGGATTTATCCCATCTCTTAGCCGCCCGGGCTGAAAAGAAATCGTACACCACCGGTAAGTCGGTCATATTCCTGCTGCAGCATGGCGGTCCCACTCAGTTCGAAACATTTGACCCGAAGATGGATGTGGACGAAGCGATTCGGACCGTGGGCGGAGTGGCCCAGACATCGATTCCCGGAGTCCACTTTGGCAGCTCCATGGCTCGTCTGGCCCGGTTGGCCGATAAGCTGGCGGTGGTTCGTTCGTATGTTGGTGGGAGCAGCGGGCATGGGATTCGTCCCATTGTCAGTAATGAAACGCTTAAGGCCAATCTGGGTTCAGTTTATGCCCGACTGGCCGGCGTCAATCATTCCATCACGGGCATTCCCACGAATGTTGCGATCGACCCGACGGCGCTTGACCCGAACGATAATGGCCCGGATGTACGATTTGGAAAGTTTACCCAGACCGGTACGTTAGGGAAAATGTATGAGCCGTTTGTGCCGGGAGGCGGATCCGATCTTCAGAAAAACATGAAGTTATTGTTGCCGGCCAGTCGCTTTGATGACCGAAAAGGTTTGCTGCAATCGCTGGATAGTTTAAAGAACGAAATTGATACGACGGGAGTCCTGGAAGGCGTTGGTAAATTCCGCCAGCAGGCCTATGAAATGATCATCCGGGGTGTGGCCAATGCATTTGATATTACGCGTGAGGATGCAAAGACCCTCGCGAGGTATGATACGTCGCAATACATCAGTGATACGAAATATGCGGATGTGAACAATGGACAGCGCACACGTCACTGGTACCAAACCAACGCCCGCACGCTGGGTCGACTGTTACTGTTGGCTCGTCGCCTGTGCGAAGCGGGGTGTGGATTTGTAACCGTGACCACTCAGTTTGTGTGGGACATGCATGCCGACAAAAACAATGTGGGGGTGGCCCGGGGAATGGAAGCGGTGGGGAACCCGTTTGACCACGCCGTGTCCGCATTTATCGAAGACTGTGAAGACCGGGGCCTGAGCGATGATATCATGCTGGTGACCACCGGCGAGATGGGACGGACACCGAGAATCAATAAGCGTGGTGGCCGGGATCACTGGGGCGGCCTGACCCCGCTGATGTTGTATGGTGGTGGAATCCCCGGCGGACAGGTTGTCGGGCAATCCAGCAAAGATGGCGGTCGACCGGCCACAACAGCGATGAATAACGAAAATCTTGTAGCCACGATGCTGCAGTCATTATTCGACATTGGAGAATTGCGACTGCAGTCCAGCCTGCCGGTGGAATTAGTTCAGTATGCCACCTCCGGCACGCCGATTCCCGGGCTGATCCGCTAATGGTCTCCGATTGGCCGAAAACGGGTTATCGACGGGGTCGGGGATTCTGTTGACCCCGAACGGGTGCACGCTCACGCGAGGGAACCGCAACTTCGGTTTTCCAGAGGGTCCCGGTTTGACGGCCTTTACGAACATGAAGCCCGTGTGTCTTTGAAAGCCGTGTATATGCGTTCGCCGCGGATGCTAGTGACTGTTTGAGTTGGTCGCCGGACACTTCCGAACTGATCACCCGAAGTAGTTGTCCTTTGACGCCAAAGGCGTCGGGTCGAATGATGAGTATGCCGGTTTGGAAACCTGCGCCGGCAACACTTTTCAGATCATTGGGGTTCGTCGTCGAAGCGTAAATAAACTTGCCGGCCAGTTGTTCGTCCCAGATGACATCGCTCAGTTGTTGGTTCAGCAAATCCACTTCGGCCTGATCTTTGCCGAAGACAACGACGCTGGGCAGTCCGTCACAGCTTGCGACGTTGATTCCCAGGCGGACGCTTTTCATTTGGGGGACGGAACGACTTGCAGTGTCCGTTGCCGCCCTGCCTGTGTACGGGGAGGCAAGCTGCCGCAGATCGGCCGCCATAGCGTCTGAATTTGCATAAAGAAAATTGGGTCCACGTGTACTGCGTCGCAGTTTGGTTTTTCCATCGGGCGAGAGGACGCAGTATCCGAAATTTCGCAAGTCACCACCGGTGCTTCCCACAAATGCCCATTTGAGGAACTCAGCCTCCTGTTTGTCTTCGTAGGTTGCCGTACGAATGCAGACAAAATCACGTGTTGCCTTGATGAGTTGGGCGCCGGACAGGAAACTCCTGTCCATGTTTTGCTTGCCTGGTCACCACATGCCGGGAACACCGCCGCATTGGGCAGCGGCGGTAATCAGCAGGATGGGTTTCCCGGTCCGTTTTGCTTCCGCTAAACCGTCTTCTAAGACACCGTACCAGGCGATGCCAGTGACGACTTTGCTGCTGTTGGGCACACTACCACCGTAGGATGCGCCCGTGGGGGGGGACAGTTGAGCATCCACGGATTGGGTCATCAGGATGCCCGGGATCAGAAACGCGAGTTGGATCAGGCGCGAAGGCTTCGGGAAAAATAACGTCATAGAGTCTCCAACGGTTTACAAAGTAAACGGTGGGTTCTGCCCGTCACAGACCCATATTCATCTTCAACTATACGGAGAAAACTTAAATGTGTCAATTTCGGCCCGATGGATAACTATCGGTGGAGGTGAACCACGGGTTTCCCCGTCTTTTGGGTAGGGGTTCGGATATTCGCATTGGTTGATTTAACCGTGAACGCGTATAATGATCGCGGAGGCGAATTTGGTGCTTACGATAAACGATTCACGAGCGACCCTGAACCGACGTCAACTGCTGACGATCGGTGGACTTGGCATGGGCGGTTTATCGCTGGCTTCGCTATTGGGCGTAAAAGCCCATGCGACGGAACTATCCCACGCGGTGCGGAATAAATCGATCATTTTTCTGTTTCAGCAAGGTGGTCCGAGTCAGTTGGAAACGCTGGACCCTAAACCCAATGCGCCCGATAGCGTCCGCACCGTCTGTGACGTCATTCCGACCTCGATACCGGGAGTCCACTTTGGGGAATATCTTCCTAAACTTGCCGGGTTGGCAGATCAATTCACGATGGTTCGCGACTTTCAGACGCTTAACGGGGGCCACAACATCCAGCCTATCGTGGGTCCTCATTCACTGAATACCAGCATTCCGGTTCATTACACGAGAGTGGTGGGAACGACGCATACCCAAACAGGCATGCCCACGTCCACGATTTTGTTTCCTCAGGCCGTTAGCGAAGAGGTACCGCGGGGGTCGGCCCGTGGCAATCTTTCAGAAACCGGTCCTTACGGTTCCGGCTATGCGCCTTTTATGCCAGGTAAGGACGGACAATTGCAGAAAGACATGCAGTTGTCGCTGTCACGGGACCGGTTTTTTGGAGATCGCCAGTCCCTGCTGCGGAAACTAGACAAACTTCGCCGGGATGCCGATGCAACCGGTCAGGTGGAAGCGCTGGATGATTTGCAGCAACAGGCATATGATATCCTGCTCGGCGGCGGGGTTGCCCGTGCGATGGACCTTTCCCAGGAAGACCCGGCGGTACTCAGTAAGTATGACACTTCTTCTTTTGCAACACAGGGATCGTGGAACAGTGTGAGCCGCGGAAAGGCGGGTTACTACGATGCCAATGCGGGTTGCGTTGGAAAACTGCTTTGCATGGCACGGCGCCTT
Source organism: Planctomycetota bacterium (assembly GCA_036150515.1). Lineage (GTDB taxonomy): Bacteria > Planctomycetota > Planctomycetia > Pirellulales > Pirellulaceae > UBA721. Next base: position 7,811 of record JAYZPA010000162.1, on the reverse strand, counting down.
TGTCAGGCAGGATGTGGCTTTGTCACGATCCATGCCAGTTATGCAGGTGTCTGGGATATGCACGCGGATGGAAATAATCTTAATATGATCGACGGAATGAACGCGATTGGCTGGTCCTTTGACCATGCCGTCGCTGCATTTATCGAGGATATTGAAGCACGAGGCATGCAGGATGATATCCTGTTGGTTTGCTGTGGTGAAATGGGACGGACCCCACGGTTAAATAAACGTGGGGGTCGCGATCACTGGTCTAAACTGGCACCCCTGCTGCTCTATGGTGGTGGTTATCGCCGTGGTCAGGTTATTGGCCAGTCTGATGCAACCGGTTCCGAACCCACCGGTACGCCGAACCATCCGGGACACCTTATTTCAACCATCATGCATACCCTGTTTGATATCGGCCAACTGCGACTGGTGTCCGGAATCCCTTCTCAGGTGATGCAGTTGGGTGAAAAACCGCAGATTTCGGGCTTGCTGTGATTGTCGCAACGGACGGGGTTTCACCGGCGGGCTGTTAATAATACGTGCACGTTACAGCTTACCGGTTTTCAAACCGGGCTTTGTATCGTGCTTTGGCCTGAACGGACATGGGATCCGACTCCGGAACGACCGTTTCCCATTCGATCCCCACCGTATAACCATTCTGAATATGAAGGCGGTGATCCTTGTCAAAAGGCGTAAACGCTTTCAGTCCCAATTTTAAAGCAGCCAGAATATCTGCTCCTCCGGCATTCGGGCCAACATGTTGTGTGACTTTGCCGGAGACGCCGAATTCATCCGGTTCGACTACGAAGATACCGGGGGTTTTGGTTTTACTGGTGAGTATCTTAAGTTCCGCAATATCGGTCGTTGACGCGTACATAAACTGACCAATGAGCCCCGCCTCCCAGACCAGAGGTTTTAGTTTGCTATTGAGGACGGCAAGTTCCTCTTCGTCAGATCCAAAAGCGACGATGAGCGGGCGATTGTCACTGGCGGCCACATTCAATGCCAGATCAACGCGATCTACGTAAGGAACGGGGGACACAAAACTATCCGGGACGGAAGGTTTGTACTGCTGAACCATTTTGTTCATCTGTAGCGCCATGTTTTCCGGCGTGCGAAATGACGAAGGACCCCGAGTGGGCCGCGTTAACTGCGTCTTGCCGTCCGGTGCCAGCAGACAAAAAACCGTATTTGGCAAGGTTCCCTCGCGAACCCGTAGCAGGGTCTCCATGAATTTGTATTCACTTTCACTTTCGTAGGTCAAAAGGCGAATACAAACCCAATCACGTGAAGCGTCAACAACGGCTTTCTGGACCAGAAAGCGACTGGTGGTTCCAGTGAAACCCGGTCACCAAACCCCCGGGACGCCCAGACAGGAGGGTGCCCCTGATACCAGGAATATAGGGCGGTTAGTTTTTTTCGCCAGTGCCAGTCCTTTTTCCAGACTGCCGTGCCAGGCAATTCGGTTGGTTGGGTTTTCTTCAGCGGTTACGTTTGCCGTTGCAAACAACAACAGCGAAAGGCAAACAAGCATGCGTTTCATCGAAATCTCCCGGAATTTTAGCGTACCCCTCTGTGTATGCTGCATTGTACCGAGCCGCCGCCCCGCGGGACAAGGCAATGTTGATACACTGTCCTTTAAACCGGAATCATGGTCATTAGTTCCGATCGTCTATCTTTAAATGGAAAGATATATTCAAAATTGGTACGATTATCCCTCGCAACTCAGGTGACTCCCATCACATTTTGTATGCCTCACTACAGAAGCTGCGTCTTTTGGTTTTGCCGCTTCATGGTAAAATAAGTTTTCTCTGCTCCCCCGGAACTGCCATGATGAAAAAAACATTCAGACGTTTCATTTATGCCAGCAGCAATGTAGCGGATGGCTCCTGCAAACGGCGACTGTTGGGAAGTCTGGTATTGGTTAGCGCCATGTTAGGCTGGATATCATCGCCGATCGCAGCGGAACGACCCAACATTATTCTCTGCATGGCCGACGACATGGGTTGGGGTGACACGGGCTATAATGGCCATCCCGTTCTAAAAACGCCATGTCTGGATGCGATGGCGAACGCTGGATTGAAGTTCCATCGGTTTTATGCCGGCGCGGCGGTCTGTTCGCCAACGCGGGGATCCTGTCTGACGGGTCGGAATTCGACTCGCTTTGGGATCATGACAGCCAATCAGGGACATCTTAAGAAACGGGAGATTACGTTAGCTGAAATTCTTGGCGATCAAGGATATCGCACCGGTCATTTCGGCAAATGGCATCTAGGTACCATGACGAATGACTATTCAGGGAAACCGGGACGCAATCCACGTGCCCACCATCTCACGCCCGGCATGGCCGGGTTTCAGGAATGGTTCAGTACGGAGTTTGCCGTTGCCACATGGGATCCCTACGACCCAGCCAACACACATGCCAAAGAGTATGATCCCCGTTTACTCTACTGGCACAATGGGAAGAACATTACGGATGGGTTGAAACAGGGGATGACCGGTTGTGATAGTCGGATCATTATGGACAGGGCATTGCCGTTTATTGAAAAATCGGTACAGGATGACCGACCGTTCTTTACGGTCATTTGGTTTCATGCCCCTCATGAACCGATCATCGGTGGTCCGGAATACCGGGCGATGTACCCGCAGCAAAATGAAAATACACAGCATTATTATGCTGTTGTGACCGCACTGGATGAGCAGATTGGACGCTTAAGGGCCAGGCTTCGCGATCTGGGTGTTGCCGAAAATACCATGCTTTGGTTTTGTTCGGATAACGGGCCGGAAGGGAACTCGGGTCAAGTTCGCCGGCGACAGGGTTCCGCGGGCGAGTTTCGGGGTCGGAAACGTTCGCTCTATGAGGGCGGTGTCCGTGTGCCGGGAATTCTGGAATGGCCTGCAAAGATTTCCAGTGGACGAGCCACGCATTACCCGGCGGTCACCAGTGACTATTTTCCGACGATCATGGAAGTACTGGGTTATGACATTACCCGTCAAACGAAACGCCCTTATGATGGGCTCTCCTTGATGCCTGTCATTATGGACGATGTCCGGCAGCGCCCTGCTCCGATTGCCTTTGCCGGACACGGCTTGGAGACACTCAGCGATAATCAATACAAGCTGGTGCATAATCCGTCGAAGATGCGACTCAAGCATGACAATGGTAAGACACCTGTTGCCGAGTGGGAATTATATGACTTGCAAAACGATCCCTCGGAGACGATCAATCTGGCTGCAAAAAAGCCGGACATCGTCAGTCGTATGCAGAAAGAGTTACGCAAATGGCTGCGGAGCTGTGCACAGAGTCGGGAAGAGACCGATTATGAGGCGGCGGGTTCCCTTTGAGTATCCAGATGCCGGCTATGGGTTGAGGTCGGCTACGGCGGTGCGAGGTACCAGCAAAACCGTGCCATGACGCATCTGACTTGCCGGTAGCGACATGTGCTGAGATTGATTCTCCCATGTTTTCAGATCCCTGCTGGTAGCCAGGCAGTAGGAGTGTGTGCTTCCTGGGGCATCCCAGTAGAGGTACCACAAGCCATCTCGCTTAAACAGGGAGGGACCCTCTCCCATGCGATCAACAATATCCGTTCCTGCTCCGACGATAGGCGGTCCCAGTTTGCTAGCGTACGGTCCCTGCATTTTCCTGCTGAAGGTCAGCCTCAGATTCTTACCGCCCCGCTGCTCGGAAAGTTCGTGTTTAATCACCATGACCCAGCGGTCATCGGCCTGAGTAGGGGTGTTGCGATCGTCATGTGCCAGATAAGGATCAATCACGCTGTATTCCGGGTCTGTGGGTGTAAAAAACAATTCCGGTTTTGAAAAGGATTTAAAATCCCGGGTTCGACTGGCATACGTTCGGTGGTCATATCCGTGCTTGTCTTCACTGCCGTCACCGTCGTTCAGTTCCCCGAGCGTGGTGGAGCTCCAGATGATAAGGTATTCTTTTTTCTCCGGGTCCCAGTGGAGTTCCGGCGCCCATGTATTACGGATATCTTTGCGATCGCCCCAGATATCGATCTTCTGCGGCTGGCTCCAGTGGACGAGATCTTTAGAGTGGCAATAACCGATGCTGCGGGAATTCCAACTGGTGGTCCAGATCATATGAAACCGGCCTTCACGAAAGATAATGGATGGATCCCGCGTGAGGTTTTCATCTTTCCAGGGGGGGGCCGGCATGACCACCTTCCCATCATTGAGCCACCGGAAATTCAGTCCGTCATGAGAGTAAGAAAAATAGATTCCGGATTCGCCATTACCCAGAAAGTAGGGCAGTAAAAACACTTGATCGGGTTTGACGGTGCGCGTGAAACCGTCATCGCCGGCGGCCTGTGTGGCCTGAGCAATCAGATAATCCAGTGCCGGCCTGGCCTCGGGATCCTCAAGTAGGTTTTGTTGTTCCATCGGATCCACCGCCAGATTGTAGAGTTCCTGTGGATGCACTTCCTGTTGGAATGCATAGCGATGATCCAGAAATAGTTTCCACTGTCCGGCCAGAGGGGTTGTGTTACTGCGCACGGCCACCCATGCCCGTTCATCGGACAGCTTCTTACTTGCCTCCTGATGGTCATTGGGAAACAACGCAGCGGTCCGTCGGAAAGCCGTGTTTCCTTTCAGCGCCGATAGCTGACTGATGCTGTCCTCCGCTCCGCGCCCGATGCCGGTAACCGGCGGAAGTGGTTTTGCAAGGATTTCAGCCAGCGTGGCATAAAGATCGTTCAGTCCGAGTAGGGTGGATTGAGTTTTCCCCGGTGTGGTATCGTCTCCGTCGCCCACGCTGCCAGCGGGCCAGCTGGCAATGAACGGGATGCGGTGTCCGCCCTCATAGGTCGAACCCTTATTGCTTCGAACAGGGCCGGTAAATTGTTTATTGTTCTTTTCCGCGCCATTGTCGCTGGCAAAAACAAAAAGGGTATTATCGATCAGTCGGTGATCGGGGCGTCGTGGGTCCGGGGTTCTTTTAAGATATTGAAGTAATCTGGATATGTGGACATCGTTTTGATAAACAAAGTCCTGACGGTTGTTTTCGGTGGGCGTCCCGTCTTTATATCGGCTGGCGCCGGCAACGGGGATCCCGCTAATTTCTTTCGAAGGTGTGTAGGGGCCGTGGTTAGCAGGGGAAGCAAAATAGAGGAAAAAAGGTTTGTCCTGGGTGACGGCCCGGGCAAGGAATGCATGGGCTTGCCGATCCATCACGTTACCTACTTCCCCGTAGTTGTAGGATCCGGCAACCAGTTTCTTTCCTTCATCGGTGGCTCCCACGACCTCACGCCCCTGAATCCATCCCGGTCCTGTGGATTGCTGCGGTGTGTTGATTCGTTTCAGACCGCCGGGGCCGGACGTTCCGTGACTGCGTGAAATACCATAAAAAAAGTCGAAACCATGATCGATGGGCGTATTGGCCAGTGGCTGCCGAAGGTCCGCATCGTCGAATCCTTTGGCCGGACTGCCGTCGGTGCGTCGATACGTAAGTCCCAAATGCCATTTTCCAACCATTCCGGTCAGATAACCGGCATCCTGCAGGAACTCAGGTAGTGTCATCCGCTGGGGGTCGATCAGGGGGTCTCCATGATTACCAAACAGCACCCAGTGCTTTACAGACGTGCGCCAGCAATAGCGACCGGTGAGCAGAGCATAACGAGTGGTGGTACAGCGACTATGGGGCGCGTGAGCGGAGGTGAACCGAATGCCTCGGCGGGCCAGTTCCTCCATGGCCGGTGTGTGTAGTTGTTGCTGATTGGAATTTCCTGCCCAGTCCTGATAGGCACTGGTGTCCCCGGCACCCATATCGTCGGCGAGGAAAATGATCACGTTCGGAGCCGGCGAATCCGCCAGGGTTGACTGCGTTAGCAACAGGCCAACGGTCAGGATCTGAAGTGCACAAAAGAAGCGCATTGCATTACCTTCCTGTTCTCGTCGAGGCACGATCAGAACTTAAGTGGAGTCCATTGGGGAATGCCACCTTTTTTCAGCTGTGCATCATACATACGGTGCAGCGGTTTGTAGTCAAGAAACTCAACGTTTTCATTAACCAGCAGAGGTAACGTTGCTTCCCACCAAAGATCATATTCTTTGCGGAGTTTAGCAATCACCTGGGGGTGCTGGTCTGCAACATCGGTGGTTTCATACGGATCGGCAGAGATGTCGTATAACAGCGAATTATTGACGAATCGCCAGCGGGTGGTTCTCACGGCGCAGTTATTAAACTTGAATTCGTTTGGATCCTGTCCGGTGCGCCAGCGGCCTACATGAATGAACAGATGGCGATCCTGCCATTTGGCTTTGGGATTTTCCAGCAGGGGAACCATGCTGCGGCCATCACGTTCTTGGATGTCATCGGGGATCCTGGCTCCGGCAAGTTCACACAGGGTGTCAAACAAATCGATATGGGCTGTCAGGGCGGGAATGTCGACGCCTTCATCCAGGACCCCTTTCCATCGCCAAAACGCAGGGACATGGGTACCGCCCTCGTAAGGAGAACCTTTACCCGTTTTGAAGCCGGCGGTGTGCATTTTCGTTTTTTTACCGTTGAGGGTACCACTGGATCCGGCCTGCCCATTGTCCGTCATGAAAATCACCAGCGTATCATCCCAGGCATTCCACTCATCGAGCTTCCTCATCAGTTGGCCGAAGTTGTCATCGATGTTTTCAATCATGCCGTATCGTCCCTGTGTCCTGTTGGCATCCCAACCCAAATCTGCAAACCGTTTCTTGTATTCACTGGGAGCAATCATGGGGCCGTGCGGTGCATTGGTGCTGATATAGGCAAAATGAGGCTGTTTTGCATCACGCTTTTGTTTGATCCAGCCGAGTGCGGATTCGAAGAAGACATCAGTACAGAATCCCTGAGTCTTGACGATCGTATTGTTATGACGAACGACCGTGTCGAAGTAGCGGGTGTCTTTATTGGCGTTGGGTGCAAAATCCGCCTGACTCCCCGGGAAATTCTGGCCGATCCCGCCGGCGCCATGCGTCAGAACCTCGGTAAAGCCACGGGACGTGGGCTGATATTGTTCTTCGTCACCGAGATGCCATTTGCCGAAGATACCGGTTTCGTAGCCGGCTGCATGCAGTAGTTGAGGTAACGTGGTTGTCGAGAGCGCCATGCGGTCCCGCTCCAGAATCGTATGCGTTACCCCGTTTCGAAATTCATGGCGTCCACTCATAATGGCGCTGCGGGTTGGAGCACAGGTCGGGCTGACATGGAAATCAGTAAACCGCGTCGCGACCGCGTGAAATTTGTCCAGGTTCGGTGTACGGAGAACCTGATTGCCCATGCAGGAGAGGTCGCCAAGGCCCTGATCGTCGGTCATTACCAGAATGATATTGGGCCGACTGCCCTTGAGCGATTTGTTTGTGGCGGCCGTGGTGCTATGAATGAAAACGAGGAGTGCGGCAATGAGCGACAGATATTTCATAGAAGACTCTTCTGACTGACGTTGAATGGCTGGAGGTTGGTAATGCGATTCATTTTAAGGAAAATTCAGAGCCCCGTGGAGATGCCCCTGCTACAAAACCGCATCCCCTGCTCTGGTTTGCTTATTTAGTTAGGCTTTTGCGTCTTCGTCCAGATGCTGTTTACCGTGAATCTCCCTGTTTCGTAATGTCATTTAGGATAATTCGGCAGCTCGTTTTTCCATGAATTAAGTTGATGGGCAAGTTTTTGTGTGATGCGTGGGTACTGGTGGCACAGGTTATCGTCTTCCCGAATGGACTGACCGAGGTTGTACAGTTGTTGATCCGTACCATCGGCATTCATGAGCAATTTCCAGTCGCCACTACGGACAGCCAGAACAGGACTCCGGTCATTGACCGTGGCTGGTTTC
>JAYZPA010000161.1:0-18988 GCA_036150515.1 Planctomycetota bacterium | reverse complement strand
GATGCACCATATCATGGGACTGGACCATGAAAAGCTGACCTACCGCTACAGTGGTCGGGACTACAGGCTGACGGATGTCCACGGCAAGCTCATCCACGACATTCTGTAGTAAGTCAGTTACTGACGCGGGCACGTGCAGTCGACAGGTGAGGTATGCAGGTGTCCGGTGGGGTTCGTTTATAGTGAATTAAGGAAGCTGATTAGTGCGTTTCGGTCGCCCAGTGGCATCTGTTGAAACGCCTGACGGGACTGCTTTCCCTCACCGCCATGCCACAGAATGGCTTCCTCTAAATTCCGGGCGCGGCCGTCATGCAGGTAAGCTTCGCCTCCGCTAACGCCCCGTGTCAAACCGATTCCCCACAGTGGTGCCGTACGCCATTCAGCGCCGGTTGCCTGATGTTCACCTAGATTGTCCGCCAGTTCAGCACCCATGTCATGCAAAAGAAGATCCGTGTAGGGGCGAATGGTTAGTGATCGCAATTCTGCAAATGGGTGAAAAGCGGACGTGGTAAAATCAGTATGGTGACATTTTGCGCATCCCGCCGATACAAACAAGTTCTCCCCTTTTAATGCAACAGGATGATTAAAGTTGCGGCGAGCATTCACACCCAGCAGCGAGATGTACCGGGTCAAATGGTCCAGTTGCGTATCATTGATCTCAGGTGGTTGAGGTTTTGACGTTCCGTCTAAATCGGGATACAAATTCGTGGTCACGCCCATATCGAAGCTCAAAGCTGCTGCAATCTGATGGCGGACAGCAGCCTGACCCCCTTTGTAACCAAACCGTCCTAACAGAATCCTGCCTGACTCGGGATCGGGTACCGTCTGTATGCGTCCTGAAATTCCGTCTTCGTTGGCATCGTCCGGATCGGCAAGTCTGATAATCGCCTTTTCGTTAATCGCCTCGAGTAAACCGAGGCCGACCAATGGTGGTGCGAGGCGAACCGAATAGTACTTTGCCCGTAGACCCCCAAATGCGTAGACGGGCCTGCGCAGCTCATAGGGCATTCCGTCAGCATAGGTTCCGTGGATGGTTTCATAACGGTGGATCACCATGCTGGATTCTCCGGCACCGGCGGTGGACTGTGGCTGGAGAGTGGACCCGAGTTGCGGGTGACCAGGATTATGAGGGTTCGCTCCAAGTTTGACCACGCTTTGATACATGGGATCGTTGACGAGCGGTGGCAGCGCGCGGCCGTTGTTCACATGACAGGCAATACAGCTGTGAGCCACAAAGCCGGGCCCCAATTTACCCGCCTGATCTGGGTCAGGGGGGTTGGGTTGTTCGGAATGAGCTCCGGTTGAAAAATCTGTATGATGCAGCCGGCGACCGGTCATGAACGGTTGTCCGCTGATGGGTGCGACGTTCGTCATCATTTGCTTGAAGCGATGTTGAGGTTCACGGGAATACTGGTAAGGCAGCGTGGTTCGGCCGGCTAAAAGTGCGACAGCTGGTAATGGTGCTGATTCGAGCCTGTCTCCGATTCCATACCAGGGAACGATGCCTTTGCCGATGACGTAAAGAAATGCCGTACCGTAATAGTTGGAACGCCCGTGGGTTGGTTTTATCAGAAACGGGCTGAATTCAAACTCCATCAGGTCACCGGCTTTCAGTCCCCGCTGTTTGATGTTGTTGTAGGAAATGGTGGTTGAATACCGGTTGGGGGAGATTTCTTTCGTAGCGGTGTTGTGATGGTATTCGGCAACGGTGTTGATCCCGCGAAAGAAGCAACGAAAATCAGGATGATTCAGCGGAGTCAGTGAGGTGATATTGATCGTAATGTCCGTTCCCCCTTTGGCCACACGATCGACAATTTCAATTGCCACAGTCCGTTGTTGCCAGTACCAGCTTAGGTAATGGTTATAGGCACCTTTTTCCCGGGCATGACGATCACGTACACGATCCGACAATCGCGTGATCAATGCCGCTTGAGTTTCGAATGTGGTCGCAGGTTCAAGCTGAGTTTGCGCGTCATACAAATTATTGACAGGCTGCTGGCCATTGAGTGCGATTCCGCTCAGCAGCATGATTAGAATCGAGATTTCGAATGGTTTATACATAAAGGGGACGACTAGAGCAGGGTGGTTATCGATACGGTTTCATTGCGGAATGGTTGAGCTATGATCCTTCTTCCATTGGGGATAGTGTTTTTGTAACAGTTCTGCAGCATAGCCCCCTAACCAGGAATATCCATTTCGGCGTTCATGGGATATTTCGGCGATCGTGGATTTGGGGATGCCATCGCGACTGCAAAAAAAAGGTTGTTGGGTTTTAATATTATAGAAGCGTCCCCATAAGGGAGGTGCAGACGGGTCGCGGATTACTTTGATGTCCTTTCCGTTGGGCGCACCGGGAGCCTCAATCGTAATCTGCCGTATGCCTTTTAACTGTGCACTTTTAAACCATGCGATGGCACCTTCAACGGCTGCGGTAACATCGTTGTCGGGATTCTCGATCTTCATCAGGTATCGTACGATACCGACGGATTCGTTGCCGCTGAGAGAAGGGAGTTCATAGGATCGAGCCTTGGCCGGCGCCAGCGTTTTGGCGTCATGTTGGGCGCACCAGGCGGTTAATTTCCCATCGACTCTGATTTGTGTTTTGAGAATGCATTGCAGACCTCGCTGCAGAGCCAGATCACATTGTTTGCGGAGATCACCGGATACCAAGTCCAGATCGCCCGAGCCCTGTACAATATCACGAAACAAATTCATCACGCCGATCATCGCATCGTCGTTATATGTAATATGCCGGTGGTAGCTGGTGGGCAGCGGATAACGCTGGGGCCAACCGCCGTTAGAGTACTGTGCCTTGAGCAGGTATTTCACACCGGCGACCGCGGCATCGTGAAAGGTGGGGTTCCCTGACCGTTTGTACGCTGTTGCCAGAATCCGGATTTCGCGGTGGGTGGCGCCATTATCGATGGTCGAGTCGGTCTTTGTTTTATCCAGGATCAATTGTGTGCGTTCGGTTTCCGACAATTTGGCGCTACGATCGTAGTTTTTGGGCCATCCGCCGGTATTCCGTTGATACAACAACACATTATTCGCAGTCTGCAGCAGGTCGTCTCCGTATAGAGGCAAGGTAAAGCTCAGCAGGAATGTCAAAAAAGCGATTGGGAGACATGGTTTGGTTGGCATGAAAAATCCGATCCGAGGCGATTGATTCTAGAGATGGTAACCAATTAAACTGTGGAATTGATTTTAACACTTTAAGGATCTCTGCAATGGTTGTCATGTTCCGTTTTATTCTGATGCTGGTGATTTTTGTGTCGTTCACTTCGGTGCTGACCGCTCAGGACAGCAAGTACGCATTACCTTCAGTCGCCGCGGAAAAAGATTTGCCGGGAGAAGGATCGCTGCGACGATATGCGGGTTACGTAAACACATGGGCGCGACTTCGGAAACAATGGTCGACGCAGATCGAACAGGATCAGGGTGCGGTTGTCTTTTTGGGTGATTCCATCACACAGGGTTGGGGTCCGACATTTCGGGGGCATTTCCAAGGCGTGAAGCTGGCAAATCGTGGCATTGGCGGCGACACCACGCGGGGGATGCTGATCCGGCTTCAACAGGATGTCCTGCAACTCAATCCAAAAGCAGTCGTTATTTTGATGGGGACCAATGACATTGAAATTGGACTCGAACCTGAACTGATCGCTCGGAATTTCACGAAGATCATAAAATTGCTTCAGGAGCACAACCCTAAAATGCCCATTGTCCTGTGCCGCATGTTTCCAAGTTCGGCAACGAAGAAACGTCCGACCGAGAAAATTCAAAAAGTGAATCAGCTGTATGAAGATTTGGTTCGTAATGATTCCCAAATTATCGTTGTGGATACCTTTACGCTTTTCGACGATGGAAACGGCGATGCATTGGGCCGCTATTTCCCGGATCTGCTCCACCTTAACGCGGCAGGTTATGCAAAATGGGCCAGTGCCCTGAATCCCATTCTGGCAACCCTTGGTTTTATGGAAACCGAACCGGATTCTTTTGAACTGGAAGAAGGGTTTCAGAGCCTTTTTAATGGTCAGGATTTGACCGGCTGGGGATTTAGGCCAACCCCTCCTCGCAATCCCCCGAAAAACCCCCGCCCCGGTGCTCCCGTGTTCGTCCAGATTAAGGAGGCAGAAGATTTTAAAGGTCAATCACAGAGCAGTGATCAACGGTATCGGGCCGTGAATGGCCGCCTGGTGGTTACCACGCCTGCGGAGGGTCGACGTATTCAGCAATTGTGGACCACCACCGAATTTGGGAGCGATTTCGTGTTGAAACTGGAATTTCGAGCTACTCCGAATGCGGATAGTGGCGTGTTCATTCGCAAGCCTCAGCTCCAATGCCGTGATTATCTGCTGGCGGGGCCCTATAAGGAACTTAAAAAATACAAACCGCAGCTTTGGAACGAACTGGTGGTGACGGTGACCGGCGGTGTGGCACATGCCACTTGTAACGGCGAATTACTGACAGATCAAATGCAGGTTCCAGCAACCGGCCCCATTGGCCTTGAAGGTGACCGGGGGCAAATGGAATACCGCAGAATCCGAATCAAAGTTGTCCCCTAGATCGCACATCTTCGGCGAAGGGGACGCGTTGTCACGCGGTTTTACTTGGTAAGAAAGATGGGACTTTGAACGATCAGTTTGATCAGATCCCGGATGCGATTCCCTTTGGCCTGTAATGCAAGAACGATTTTATCGACGTCCCCCCGATCAGCGGGTTCCAGAACCCGCCCGCTGGAATAGGACAATAGTTTTTGCGTCAAACCACGAGCGACCTGTTGTTCATGCTGAACCAACATTTGTTTCAGCGCAACAATATCCGCCACTTCGTGCCCCTTGGATGTTGTTGTGAAAGTATCAATATTGTCACGGGCCCCCGGATATTTATCCCGCCATCGTCCGATAGGGTCAAAATTTTCGAAGGCAAATCCAAGAGGATCGATTTTGCGGTGACAGTGGTTGCATGCCTGCTGATCGCGATGAATGGCTAATTGCTCTCCAATAGTTTTGGCAGATGTGAGATCCGGCGAGAGTGGTTCGACGTCCGGGGGAGGCGGTGGAGGTGGTGTGCCGAGTATGTTCTCCAGCAACCAAACTCCACGAACGACGGGCGATGTATCCACACCGTTGGCCGTGGATGTCATCACACTGGGCATGGTAAGCACCCCGCCTCGTCGGGCATCGTCAGTTGCAACCTTCCTTAGATAATCACCTTTAATATCACTGCGATTGTAGAAAACCAACGCAATTTGCTCGTTCATAAACGTGTAGTCGGATTCAATTAGTTGTCGAATCGGGCCGTTGCGGTACAACAAGTCGCCGAAATATCGGTTCGTTTGTGCAATGACTTGTGGTTCCATCCGGCGGTCCCAATAAATGCGAAATGGACCGTTGAGCTCCGGTGGACTCTCGGAAATTCTATCAAGTCGTAACCAGCGTTCCGTGAAATGGTGTACGAATGCCGCTGAGCGGGAGTCCGCGAGCATGCGATCCACCTGAGCCTGCAGCATTTTGGGGTTTCGCAGTTTTCCTGCTGACGCCAGTCTCATTAATTCGTCATCGGGTATGGATGACCAGAGAAAATAGCTCAAACGGCATGCGATCTCATAGTCATTCAGCTTTTCGTGGTCTTCCTTTAAATAGAGAAAATCGGGTGAGCATAAGATGGCCGTGTAACCCAGTTGCATTGCCTTGATGCCAGCCAGTGTCTTCTCGTCGGTGGTGACAGGTGAATTACTCGTGTTGCCGACAGCCAAAGGTATATCCCGAAACCCCGGCCCGCTCCAGAACGCGCGTAAGCTATTGGGCTGACCATAGGCGAAATATTCAATCCGAATCTTTCGCGGGCCAGCTTTGAGTGTGGTTTTTCCGGTTTTGGTGGAAGCGCCATGCAATCCATCATGATCGATCACACGCCGGCCATCGATCATGATTCTGGCCCCATCATCCGAGGCGAGCTTAAACTCGTATTCCCCATCCGTTTTTGTATCCAACCAACCTTCAAAAACGACTCCAAAGTGTTCTTTTTTTGCGGCCACACGGATATCTACTAAACCCTCAGCTAAGGGGCCTTCTGTGGCAGTTTCAAGTTCGTCAAACACAGGTAGCTTTGACCATTTTCCTTCATAAACCTTATAGGTAAGTTGACGAATACCTCCTTCCGGGACCACAGGTTCGGTATGGATCCTGGACAGTACTAAGTCGAGATAGGGCTGGATTTCTGCGGATTCCACGGGACGTCGAAAGGCTCGCTGAGCAAATCGCAGTAAGAGTTGTTGTACTTCCGCATCGTCAAAGGATTCTGTTCCGTATAGCGAAGTGTGACTTTGAGGTGGCCACTGTTCGAGAAGGGGGACGAGCTTAACGGAGTGGACTTGAATCATCGGTCCCTGATAATTGCGTATCACCCCGTGGTGCATATCCTGTTGCCATGCCTTATGTGCCCGATCAAACGCTTGCTTATCCGTGATCACGGTTTTGTCCGGTGGATCACGGTAAACGTCCGGTAGATAGGTCTTTGCCAACAAATCTGCCCGCGCTTCGCGATCTGACGGGGCGTTCTCCCATAGTATCTGTGGCATCCATTCCTTATCGATCCATGTTTCCACGGTAACGGTTTGGCGTTGACCGTCTCCGGCAAGCTCGATCATTTTGAGTGGGATATGGTCGTTGCGGGTGCCTCGTTTAAAAAGCCGCACATTGACCATCATCGGTTGTGACTGGTCGGTTCGAAGGATTTCACCCCAGGGATGCTGTTGGTTGTGGGCTGACAATTCAATCGTAAGTCGGTAGCGGGAAGATGTACGGACTCCGCCACGAAGGTCATCGGGTGTGACCATTTCACGAAAGAAAATAGTGTCGACATCGGGATGGATCTCGCCGGCTAAACGGGGGAGATCCTTGCGGTGGGTTTTAAGGAGCAATCCCTTGTATTCCCGGATGGGGATATCAGGGGGGGCTCCCGGGAAGGTTGCTAATGCGAGACTCTCTTCTGCCGCATCCAGCATCAGTCGCAGCAGAAAGTCTGACATCACCAGTCGGTTGCCAATATTGTCGAAGCCTTCCTCCACCTCATCACCCGGGAATGAGCGAAACGGATCGGTGCTGGTGTTTTCAACGCGCCCGTTGCCGTTGTTATCGACGAGTCGTGGTCTGTTTCCGATTCGAAGTTCGGGGTCCTCAATGTAGAGAAGATCACGGACGGTGTTTCGCAGTTCAAATCGGTTCAAGCGGCGGGCAACCGTTTGCCCCCCCGTACTTTTAAGTTCCGCGTAGGCATTCTGCAAGCGTGGCGTTAGTAACTTGATCACTTTCGTGATTTCTACGTCGTTAGGCTGTAACGAATCTTTCGGAGGCATGTCGCCGAGATTCAGCTGATCAACGATGCCCTGCCATAGCTGCAGGGTTTCAATGTTTGTAAGATCATCCTGCAGGTTGTCAAATCGCTTGCTGTTTTCCTGTACTTCGGCGCCATGACATTCCGTGCAGTATCTGGTTAGGAAAGGGCGCGCCTGATCCAGCGGTGATGCGCCGTTGGTTACGCCGGTAAACGCAAAGAGCCAAGCGAGCCCGTATGCAGGAACCAGCAGATTACGAGCCTGGCACATCAGGATGGTCTCCACTCAAAGTCGGTGAGTGTGCCGGAACTGGTTCCAAACCGCTCAATTTCTAACCCGTGATTTTGCAGAATGGACAAAAGCAGGTTGGCCGCCGGAACGCGATGAGCTGATTCTGGATCCGGATACACTTTATGTTCGCCGTGCTTAAAGCTGCCGCCGGCGACTACCAGTGGTAGATTCTTAGTCGAATGTGGTCCGGTTGCCATACCACAACCAAACATAACCGTTGTGTGATCGAATAGTGTTCCGCCGTTGTGGATGTCTTGCTGTGCCTTGAGCAGGTCGATGAGGTGCGACATTTGACGCATGATGTTGTTTTCGATCTTCTTTAACGCGTCGATGTGGTCCGGACGGTTTCCATGGTGAGAAAACCCGTGGTAGCCGCCGTTTAGCCCAAAATCGCCGTTAACGAATCCTGAACTGAGAGTAATGGCACGCGTAGAGTCAGTCTGAATAGCCAGGGCAATGAGTTCGACCATGGACCGCAAGTCCGATTCGGTTCCTTTCCCTTGTTGAGGCTCTGCCCGATCCGTTTTCGGTTTAGGGCGATGTAACCAGGGTTGCTGCAATTCGATTTTCTTTTCCAGACTGCGAACAGCTTCCAGGTATTCTGTGAATTTTCGTTTGTCCCGTTTTCCGAGATCTTTCTCAATAACTCGGGCTTTGTCCAACACGACATCCAAAATGCTTGTTTGTCGTTTTAGCTTTTCTGTAGCGGAAACTTTCTTGTCTGCAGCATCTTCGATAAAGAGAGCCCGAAACATTCCGCGCAGATCGATGGCGGGAACCTGAACTCCGGTGCGGGTGAAACTGACGAAATTAGATTCATTGACTCGAACCGTCATGGAGGGAAATCGTGTGTTGGCACCTTCATGCTCGGCAATCTTCTGATCGACGCTGATATTTCCTTCCGGGTAATCAGAGGCCAGGTGAGGGCGAACACCGCTCAGCAAAACAGGTACGCCTTGATGGCCAATGGTGTTCCCGTGGTCCAGATTGGAAAACACAGTAAAATTCCGGCGGTGCTTTTCCAGTGGTTTGAGTGTTTCGGGGATCTCGTAATCGTGACCAGTTTGGTCGGCAGGCGGGAAGAAAGCATCCCGATAAATACCATAATTGTTCGATAGGCATACAAAGCGTTTTACGGGCTCTGCGTTGGGGGCGGACGCTGAACCGTAAGGAATCATCGCTTCCAACATAGGGATCGCAATCGATACGCCAGCACCTTTCAAAAAACTTCGTCGTTTCATTTTTGGACGCATGTAACAATCTCATCTGTGTGAAATGCCGCGATGGATGGCAACGGTACCGATATTGGTATTGTAGTTTCTTGATTGCTGAAGCGAAACGTCATTTCAAGATGACGAGCGTTTTGCTTCTTTTAGAAATGCCTCTGTCAGCAGTAATGATACCGCATTGGGTAAAACGATTGACGATTTGGTAGAAAATCATGGATACCCGGGAACTGAAAGATAAGCATTACGGTGCAAGGCGGGAATCCTAATTGCCATCCTGAAAAAGGTCGAAATTGCGTGGTTCAACCGACAGCGGAATCGGCCTACTACATTTGGTCCTTTTAGCAGGGTATACTCAACAGCAGTGAAAACCGCTTTCCTTTGATGTTCAACCATAAGATTAGGATTCCTAACATGTTCAGATTTACCACACTCGCCACCGTTCTGTTGCTCACCATTACATCCATGATGGCCAATGCACAAGACAAACAAAACAAACAAAAGAAACCTGCGGCCGCCGGATCCAAACTCGCTGAAAATACGATCAAGCGACATGCCAAGGCCGAATTGACGGAGGAACAGGTCGCGAGTATTAAAAAGCTTGCTGCAGAAGTCGGTCCCAAAATCAACGCATTGCGGAAAAAGGCCAATTTAACCCCGGAACAGACCAAGGCAGTCCAGGCGGCTCGGGCTAAGGCAAAAGCAGATGGACTCAAAGGAAAAGCAGCCAACGAGGCAGTGGATGCAGCTGGCAAGTATACCGAAGAACAAGCCAAGGTGCTCGCTGAAGTGAAGCAACTCAACCAGAAGTACTTCAAAGACGTGCAGGCGCTGTTGACCGATGAACAACGCAAGGCGAGCAGAGCAGCAGCTCCGAAGACGAAAAAGCCGGCACCGAAGAAATAGGTTTCGCGGACGGGTAACGCCCGACTGCGAAAATACTTTAAAGTGGATAGTGATTCAGCGATGGGTGTGGCTGTTTGGCGACGCGCTGGAATGCGTCCATTTACGAATTTAAATTTTAAAATTGGAATCGAACATGACAGACACGTACCGCAGCAAACTGATTCTCCTCTTTCTTGTCTTTGCCTTGTCGGTCCATCTGGACGCTCGTGAACCCGATTCCAAAAAACTTCAGGTTTTTATACTCGCGGGCCAGTCCAATATGGTGGGGCATGCGAATTATATTACCGTTCCAAGATTGATTGCGGACGAACGACCCGAAGTACAGGAATTGGCGGGGCTTGTTTTTAATCCGGGTGCGAAAGTAACACGGGCGGAAGTGGATGCACAGATCGCTGTTCGCATTGAACGCGATGCGATCAATAATCAGATTCGAAAGAAGGAAATTGTCGGAGAACAGGAAATCGCCGAGGCGCGGAAGCAGATCGCGGTGTTGCAGGCAGATTATGATGCAAAAACTTCAAAAATCAAAAGCACCTTTGCAATATCGGACCGCGTTTATATCAGTTCCATCGCTGACAATAGTCGCAAATCAGGACCATTGACCGTTGGGTTTGGTGGTAACGGAGACAAGATTGGACCGGAACTCGGTTTTGGTATGTCGCTGGCGAAACAACTGGATGCACCGATTCTAATTATCAAAACTTCCTGGGGCGGCAAATCACTTCATTATAATTTCCGACCCCCATCCGCAGGAGCGTATGAGCTGAACGAAAAAGAACTCGCTTCGGATAAAGTGGAACAAATCAGAAAGGATACCGGACTGAACTATCGCATGATGACGGAGAAGGTGGATGAAGTCCTGGCCAACCTTAAAGATTATCATCCCGCCTACGATGAAAGTGCCGGATTTGATCTGGCTGGTTTCGTTTGGTTTCAGGGGTTTAACGATCAGTTCTCAGACCCGTTTCGTGATAATTACAAAGATAACATGATCACCTTTATTAAGGATGTCCGGAAACAATATGAAGTTCCGAAGATGCCCTTTGTGATTGGTGTTTTGGGCACCGGTCGAACGGCGGAAAAAGTAGGGGAAAACAAAGTATCGCTGGGTCAACGCGCGGCTGCGGAACACAAGGAATTCAAAGGGAACGTCGCGGCGGTGGAAAGCTATAAGGTTTATGATCTGAGTGCTTTTGCAGTGTACGAAAAAGGCTGGCAGGATCATTTTGCGGAATGGTGTGCTGTGGGCAGTGATCGACCCTATCATTATTTGGGAAGTGGCAAGTTCTTTGTTCGTTTTGGTGACGCTTTGGCCCACTCGATGGCTGACCTTATTGAACAGCAGTAGCCGCCGTTGAACTCAGCTGGTTTGAGAGGTTCAGCTGAGCCCGAGTGTAATTTCAAATTCGGAATCGATTCCATGAAAACGATCCTGACGCTACTTTTGTTACTCTTATTTGAACGAACACCGTTCGCAGAAGAAGCAGGGGTCTATTTTCCGCCTGCGGAAGGTGTCTGGGAGCAAGCCGATCCTGCACAGGCCGGATGGGACACAGCCAAGCTAAAGCAGGCTCTGGATTATGCAGGACGTCAGAAATCCTCAGCCGTCGTTATCCTCTCGGGGGGAAAGCTGATTGCTGAGAAATACTGGCAACCGGCCGCACCGGAAAAGACGCCCGACGGGAGTCCTAACCCGTACTACTATATGCGCGTGGGACACAATGCGCAGGGACAGGTTATCGAAGATGTTGCCTCGGTGCAAAAAAGTGTGACGGCCATGCTGGTCGGAATTGCGCAGGCGAAGGGATTGCTGAAACTAAATGATCCGGTACAGCGGCATTTGGGAGAGGGCTGGTCAGACGCCCCTGCAGCAGCCGAGGCTAAAATTACGATCCGTCATTTGATTTCCATGACCAGTGGATTGACAACGCAGCTTAAGTATGAGGCACCGGCAGGGAGTCGCTGGAAATACAACACGACCGCCTATGCACACGCACGCACCTGCGTGGTCAAGGCAGCGAATATGACCGAAAACGAATTAACCGATAAGTGGCTCACCGGCCCGCTGGGCATGAAGGATTCCCGCTGGGTTCCGCGTCCGTTTGCCGGCAAAACCGGATCCATTTCCAATCAGTATGGATTTGCAACCACCGCACGTGATCTTGCCCGGTTTGGTTTACTGATGCTGGCAAACGGCGACTGGGACGGAAGTGCTGTCCTGGAGGATAAGGAATTCATTAAGGCCGCAACGAAACCTTCGCAGAACTTGAATAAGACTTATGGGTATTTGTGGTGGCTGAGTCCGGGTAAGGGAATGTATTCTGCCAAAGGGAGACTGGTGCGGCGTCTGTATGTCATACCGGGTCAGAAACTTGTGATTGTCCGTTTGGGAGACCAGCCGAAGATGGATTTTGACGGTGAATTTCTGCGTCTTTTGAGGGCGGCGATAACCAAATAGAGAACACAGCATGACACCGACTGCGGACCCGAATTCAGATCAACCCGAACCGGACCCACCTGCCGACGATGAGCCTCAGCTGGAAGTGGACAGCACCGCGCTGCACGCTTTGGTTAGAGAACTAACGGCGACTCATTTATTTGTCTGGACGATGAACGCTTCCAGTGTGTTGCAATCGACGAAGATCCCGATCACCGATATCGCCCAGAGGGTTTCTGACGCGCGGCGAATCATGGTCCGTGACCCGGAACAGGCACTGCAGATGGTGAGAGGCGCGTCGGCTGGGTTTGATACAGCAGCACAGCGTTGGGATGCGCAGGTCCGGCAAAGTGAATTACATATACGTGCGAGCCGCAAGCCGGGTAAGTTGAGTCAGGTGGTAAGCAAACACAACCAGATTCGCACACGCGTGGCACCGGTAAAAAGTGTATTTCGGCGGGCGCTCTCGGTACTCCAGGAAGCGGAAGCAAGGGCTCAACAGTCATCATCGGATCCTCGTTCAACGGAAACGGATCCGGCGGAGTCCTAAAGGCGGCCCACTCCGCTTCGCCGATGCGCGTCCTTGGCCGGGAATCCTGCGGGAATTCGTTAACGCGGAGTTGAATTTCCGAAAGCATACAGCGTGGCATGGGTGCGAACATAAATCGTCCCGTCAACAACCGCAGGGCTGGCATATACCGCATCCCCCATATCATTCGTGGCGAGGATGTCCGGCTTGGGGCCCAGAGTTATCACAGAAATCAAACCGGCACCGGAGATGGTGTACAACTTCCTGCCGGCAATCAAAGGTGATGCATAATGGGTTCCCCGGCCCGGCGTACGGATGCGGTAGACGCGTTTTCCGGTTGCAATTTCAAGGCAGGTCAGGATTCCGCCGTTTTTTACGAAATACAGATAGCCGTTGCTGCTCAGCGGCGAGGGGACTTCGGGAATCGATGCCGTATCCAGCACCCGAACGTTTGTCGGGTCATTCTGCTTCGTCTGGCTGAGTTTAATGGCCAGCATGCCGTGTTGCGAATACTGAGCACGGTATCGTTCGATTCCCGCGATCTGTTTTTCCCACTCCGTGGAGACAATCTGTCCATCCCGATTGCTATCGACCTGCTGAAACCGGACAGTGGCTCCATTCTGAGGTGCTTCCACGCCCTCAGGCCGGTGAAAAATCCAGAACGTCGGAAACTCGTCACGACCGATCCGGCGATCGTTGTTTTTATCATTTTGTTTAATGAGCTGGTCAAAATCCGGAAAGGGGGGACGCAGTGCGGCTTCACCCATTTTATTCCATGCGGCAACAATCACTTCGTCGTCGGCAACAACCGGCGTGCTGGTTGCCGTCGTGGCGCATTTGACCTGCCATAGTTGTTTGCCGGTGTTTAACTGGAATGCCTGAACAGCGCGGGCGGTATGAACGATCAGTTTGTCCTCCACAACAATCGGACAGGCAGTGCATGCCATTTCACCCGTAAAAGGCTCATCCTGCTTCACTCGCCACACCTCTTTCCCGGTCTGTTTGTTAATGGCAAGCAAAAAATGGTCGACATAATTACCGCGATACAGAATGACCAGATCTTTAAAGATCGCTGGTGAGGTAGCGTTGCCGGCATAAGATTTTGTGACGGGCATCGTAACCTCCCACAGCTTCGTACCCTGCATGTCAAAACAAACTAATCCATAGGATCCGAAATAGGCAACGACGCGCTGTCCGTCGGATGTGGGCGTGCTGCTGGCAGGGTTAAATGAGGGATGTCCCCTTTCAATGGATTTTGCGGTGACCGAACGTTGCCAGCGGATTGTGCCGAGTTTGCGATCGATGCAGAGGACGGAAAGAGAATGGGAATTCTTTTGATACGTCGTGAGGAAAATATTATCGCCAGCGATGCAGGGGGAACTGTGTCCGGGGTCGAGTGGTAGTTTCCAGAGCAGGTTGGTATCCGGCCCAAAATGAATGGGAGCCGGCGTTTCCGAGGCAATTCCGGATGAATTGGATCCACGGAACTGAGGCCAGTCTTCGGCAGTCAGGTTCTCTGATTGCGCCTGGAGAAACAACCAACCGAGCATAAACCAACGTACGTAGGGATGACAACTCACGAAAATCCACCTTGCCTGTTTAAGAGGATACGAGGGATTGTAGTTGAAAGGTTGCAGGGAACGCCCTCCGTCTGTTTTATTCTCCGGAGGAAAACAGTTGGTAGAACATCGGTAGTAAAACGGCCATACCGTTATATCCAAAATGCGCGGCGATCGCGGGCCATACCGACTTGAATTTAATCCGTACAAATACCGCCCCCAGTGCCAGTCCGGTGAGAGGGATGACTCCGGGCGTGTAACGCATGATTGCGTCAAGATGCACCATCACAAACAGCGAAGTACAAAAGAACACGGCCACCGGGAGTCCGAAGGATCGTGTAAACCCGGCCAGCATCACACCCCGGAAAAGAAACTCTTCGACCAGCGGCGCAAAGACGACGACTCCAATGACCAGCAACAGAAGCATGATCCCTCCCTGTTTTGCCATGGCTTCAATAGGTCCTCCCGATTCAGGCTGCAAATTTGGGAAAAGTCCGCGAACCATGAAAATCGTGACTAAATAGATGGTTGCTCCCAGGGCGGCACCCGCCAAACATCTCATGGGAGAGGACTTGACCCAACCCACCCCCGTGACTTCACCGTCGGTAATGGCATCGCGAGCGAGCCAGCGGGTTACCAATAGTACGGCGTAGCCAGCAAGAATAGAAATGGGAACGACGCTGTACAAGGTCGTTTGCATGACAAACTCGAGAAAGCCTTCATCCTCCGGTGTCAGGCCTAATGCGGCAACGGCGATAATGCCGGCTGCAATTCCCACGAATATACTGACGACCACCTGGGCAATGAAAAAGGTAGTGAACGCCACAAAAGCGGTACCTGCCCTGGGTATCCGGGGTTTCGGCTCAGGAGCGGTTTCCGGGGCCGCACTATCGATCGCGGAAAAGTCCGTTGACGGCTCCGTCGGTGCGTGAGCAATCTCCTCGTCCCGTTGCGGCTCCCCGGCGGCCTGTTCCGATTCATGATCATCGCCTTGGGGCTGCTCTTCAGGCTGCTCCAGTCCGTCATCAGACGCTTCCAATTCGCCGCCATCGTATCCAGTTTCATCGTCCATCGATTCGGATTCAAAGTTCATGTTGGATCTCTTTGTGTTTGGAGTGAGGAGTTTGTGGAGTGATTGCCCATATACCGTGATGGGTGATGGGTATTTCATTGTTTCGCAAGTGCGTGGAGTATAGGAAAACGCTGCCTTTGCGTCAATTTGAACAGGCAAAATCAGCAATATCGCGTTAGCGGTTACGCGGTCGTGATGTAACGGAATGAAATCACACAAATTTCGTTAGCTATTCACGAAAGCCGGGGAACGGTTATACTAAACGCTGCCATCTCCAAGGAGATAGCTGACGAGGATTTGTGATCTGGTAGCACATTTTTCGGAGTAAGACATGATTCGACGATTAACCGTAATCACGGGCCCGGCCAGTGGTACTGTTTATGAGCTGGAAGATGGGCAGGTGCTGGTCATCGGACGGGGGGCAGACAGCGATACTGTCATTGACGATGGTCGTATGTCACGCGTTCACTGTCGTGTCATCGTGGATGGTGATTTAACCACGGTTGCTGATGCTGGTAGCAGTTCCGGGACATTTGTCGCGGGGAAGCAGGTTGACGAAGCACCGCTGAACTCGGGTGATATTATCCAGGTAGGCCAGACGCAGCTGCGATACAATTGGGGCGAAACCGAGCAACTGGCAAACGAAAATGCAACGCTTATGGGAGCCGTTGCCCCGGAACAGCCCGCCGCGGCGCCCGCCGCATCGCTGGTCGATCTGGTCGGAACGACGATTCACGAATACCGCATTGATGAGATTATTGCCAAGGGGAATAACGGCATGATCTATCGCGCCACGGACACCGAGCGGGATCGCATCTGTGCACTGAAAGTAATGCCACCCAGTTTTGCAGCCGATGATGAGCAACGGGCACGCTTCATCCGCGCGATGAAGACAATGATGCCGATCAAACATGATCACATTGTCGAGATTTACAACGCAGGGAAAAAGGGTGTTTTTTGCTGGATCGCGATGCAGCATATCGAGGGCAGCAGTCTGGACGATGTGATTCAACAAATCGGTTTTGACGGAATGATGGACTGGCGCGAAGTCTGGAGAGTGGGTGTCCAGGTTGGACGTGCACTGCACGAAGCCTCCAAACATAAGATTGTCCATCGCAACCTTACGCCGGCGAATATTCTCCGACGGAAATCGGACCGGGCATGTCTGGTCGGGGACCTGATGTTTGCCAAGGCACTGGAAGGAACGCTGGCGGTTCAGATTACTCAGCCCGGACAGATTGTTGGTGAAATCCCGTTCATGTCGCCGGAAAGAACCCGGGGGCAGGAAAACATTGACACCCGATCCGATATCTACGGATTAGGGGCCACGATGTATGCACTGCTGACGGGTCGTCCGCCGTGTGAGGAAGGTTCCATGCCCGAGATGGTCAAAAACGTTCGGGAGGTTGTTCCCAAAAAGCCAAAGGAATATCAGCTTTCGGTTGACGAGTTGTTCCAGGACGTGGTCATGAAAATGATCTCCAAGAACCCGGAGGATCGATATCCGTCGCCGGACGAGTTGCTGCGGGAATTGCACCGTATCGGCAAATTCAACAGTCTGGAAGCCGACTGGACCGGCTGGGTTGGCTGATCGACCGTCCACGGAGAAACGAAACCTGAACGACCGCTCTTTTTTTGATTGTGGTAAGTCCATTCGGTTTGTGCGATACTGACAGGCACTCTTCTACCCATGTATTTCCGGGCGATCTATCTGATATGGACGACGAAACCGTATACAAAGATGTCAATGAAACGATTCGACAGGAGTTTGAATCGAGCTGGATTGCGGGTGACCCGCAGCCTATTGAGGCAGTAATCGGGGACGCGAACGCGCCCAACTATCTGGCGACGCTGGAAGAGCTGGTTCATATCGAGCTGGAATTCCGTTGGAAAAACCGGAGTCCGCTGAAACGTATCGAGCTGGAGGAATATCTCGATCGATTTGAATCGTTGAATCAACCGGAAATTGTTAATCGACTTATCCAGCAGGAGGTGCGTCTGCGTACCACTGTAGGTGAGACGCCGGTTGCGGCTGAATATCAAAATCGGTTTGAGAATGTGGTCGTCGATTTTCCAACCATAAAACAGGGTGAACAGGACACCGGGAAGGTGGCTGTTGAAAAAGTGGATACACGTCGGGAAATGCCTACGATGATGCCGGACAGGGATCCGGTGGCAGGGCCTGGTGATTCGGCTACGCTGCCGGGGGTCGGGATGACGCAACCCGACATCGTCCTGGATCTTGAGACCGTCCCGGGTTACGACCTGCTGGGAGAACTCGGACGGGGTGGCATGGGGGTGGTTTATAAAGCGCGGGATCAGAAACTCAAACGGATTGTTGCTTTGAAAATGATTCTGTCAGGGGCCCATGCCTCAGATGAAGATATGCAGCGATTCCAGACGGAAGCCGAAGCCGTCGCACGCCTGCAGCATCCGCATATTGTGCAGATCTATGAGGTGGGAGAACACGAAGGGAAACCGTATATTGCGCTGGAGTTTGCGGATAGCGGAAGCCTGGATAAAGTACTTTCCGGTACGCCTCAAAATGCTCAGGAATCCGCTCAAATGATCGAAACGCTGGCTCGGGCTATCGATGTTGCTCATCAGCAGTCGATAATCCACCGTGACCTGAAACCCGCCAATATCCTGCTGACGGCAGACGGAGAACCGAAGATTACCGACTTTGGCCTGGCCAAACGGATGGACGAAGATAGTCATCAGACCAAAAGTGGTGCGGTGATGGGTACGCCCAGTTATATGGCGCCCGAACAGGCCGCCAGCAAGGCGGAGACACTTGGCCCCGCCGCGGATACCTATGCCCTGGGGGCGATTCTTTATCACATGCTGGCCGGCCGCCCTCCCTTCCAGGCGGAAACGCAGTTGGATACCTTGATGCAGGTCATTGAAGATGAACCACTGCCCCTGCGGCGGCTTATCAGTTCGGTTCCAGTGGATCTTGAAACCATCTGTTTGAAATGCCTGCAGAAGGACATTCACCGTCGGTATGGAACCGCCGAGGAACTGGCGGAGGACCTGAGGCGGTTTCTGGCCGGAGAGCCCATTCAGGCGCGACCGATATCGATGGTCGAACGTAGTTGGAAATGGGCACGACGGCGTCCTGCTGTGGCAGGTATGATTAGTGTCAGTGCCGCCGCTCTGGTGGGCCTGGTTTTGTTTGGGCTGTCGTATAACACGCAGCTTAAAAAACAGCGCGACGCTTCAAGACTGCAGGCGAAAACTGCGATTGAGTTGAAGCAAATCTCTGAGTTGCGCGAGACAGAAACCTATCGGCTAAAAAACGAAGCAGACCAGGCACGGCTGGAAACGCTTCAGCGCATGGCCTATTCGAATGTTGAGACGGGTGAGCAGCTACAAAAGGCGGGTGACCTCTCGGCGTCGTTGGTTTGGTATGCAGATGCGCTGCGGCTGGATCAGGGGAGTCCGGATCGAGAGCGTATCCACCGTCAGCGACTGGCACAGATGATTTCCGCTTCTTTTCGACCAAAGCACATTTGGTTTCCAGAAACCCCCAGTGCGGCACTGGGAATAGACCATCCCGGTCTAACGAATGTTGGTTTTAGCCCGGATTTCCAAAAAGTGGTCGCCAGCACGTCCGATGGCGTGATTTATCT
>JAYZPA010000160.1:0-7764 GCA_036150515.1 Planctomycetota bacterium | reverse complement strand
AACGAGTTGCAGTGAGTCTCTCATACCCTGCACTTCAGCGAGAATCAATTCAAAGCGTTGCCTGAGTGCGAGTTCACGGCGTTCGAGGCCTGCCAGTAGTTCTTCAGGTGTAACGACATCGAGTGTAAATTGGCTACTGCTCCCCGTATTCGGGTCGCCTTGCAGGTCATATTTATCATTTGCCCGCACGCTCAGATTGACTTTTTCGCCCGGTGTAAGTTCTGCGCGTTGATTGGAGGCTCGTTCAAGCCGAAAATCAAGAGGCGTTTGCAAAGTATTACCTTCAGCGAGTGCAATGGGGAATTTCAGTGGATCGCCTTCGTCAAGTTGGATATCAAACCAACTGGTGTCGACACCATAATCATCGGAGACGGATCCGGTAACAGGAATAATTGCATCAGGTGTAATTGCGGTTCCGATACCATTTAAACCAATTTCAACATTGGGTGGTTTATCTGCCAAAGCCGAGATGGCGACCGTAAACGGTTCGGTGGAGATAATTCCATCATGATCATAGAGGGAAACATGGATCATTAGATCCTGCTGGAGGTTTTGCACGGGAAAAACAAACTCGCTTTTTACCGTGTTCAGTTGAACGATCATTGGGATTTGTTTGGAGCTAACACAATTGAGAATTCCCTGTTCCGGGAGCATGTTCTTTGATTGATCACACAGTCGAAGTTCATTTTGTTCGAGCGTAAATTGCACCTGAACCCCTTCCATGTTTTCCAGCCCACGCAACATGGACGGTTCCCACAACTCAGGAGTATCGGCGGGGGTAGCAGACTGCAGCACAATGGCTACATCGATAGGTTTTTGGGTACGTGCATCGGGTACGGTGGTGAAGGTCGCCAGATACTGTGCTGATGAGGGATCGGTCATGTGTAGTTGTTGAAGTGGCTTGTTAGCAAGCAGATTCAGTTTCAGGTTGGTACCAAAAGGAAGAGAGGTACGCCCGGGAATCCAATCCTTTTTTTCAACGGGAAAGCGTTCCGTATAGGCTGGATATTGATAATCCAGAGTGATCTGACTGATTTCCGGGCTATCCACCACATCTATATAGAATGGTCCAATTCGGTGGTCATGGCCGATAATTTCGAATTCCATACTATCGGCGATGGCATCTAGCGGGTTATCGGCGAGCACGAAAAACTGATCTTTCCCGGTGGCTCCCCCTTCTTTCAGGAGTCTTCTTCTTCCGCTAACACCATCTTTGGTTTCATAGTGGAAGATACAGCGATCGGGAATGCGTTTTTGGCCATCGGCATTGATGAGCAGTCTGAGTGTCGCCCCCCGAGCCACCTTCACACGGCCATCGACAAATGGTTGTTTTTCAGGGCTATGAAAATCATAGCTGGTAAAATTATCCCGGACCACAGAGATGCCGACGAGTTGGATGTGTGCGGCACGTTCCCATTTTTCATTATCGAGCAAGTAGAGTCTTCGCATGGCGAGATTTGCCATTGCCGTATTGGTAACCGTAAAGACACCCACACTGAGCAGCAGCAGGCAGGCGAGCAGTGCCCGTTTAAGCAGCAAGGGTTTGTTAAATACCTGATTGACGTTTACGGAATCGACGGAAAGCAGTGCTGTTTCGATCGTTTCCGAGAGCATTTGAGTGCTGTACGTGTCCTCCGGGGAGTTGATGTCTGATGCTCCCTGATTTTTAAGTGTCACGGACGTGACCAGACTATCATTGAACCCAGCAAATTGACGTTCGAGAAGAATGGCCATGCTGCGATCGGAAAACTTGACGAATGCCCGTCGAAAGACCCAGTGGTAGAGGATATAGCCAAACGCAACGGCGACGATACCAAGCAAAATACCACGTGCAGGCGGGCTTAATTCATTTGCCCCCAATAGGATGGGCAGATAGTCCATTGCCAGACCGATCCAAAACATCGAGGCAACCCAAATAATTGCCAGGCTAAAGCCTTCCAGCCAGACAAAGATTCTGATGCGGGATCGCAGGGATTGTAAAAGGCCCTGAATTCTTGGGTCATGTGGTGGGGTGGAGTTTTCCATAAATTCAATCATTAATAATGTGAATCAAGCGGTTCAAGCAAGTTTGCTTAACCGCCGGATGATCCATTCAAAACATAGAACGCCACTGATCAGGGCAATCAGCCAAGCCATCAGTCGTTCTTCAAATTCGCGGTCGGGCGTGCCGGGCAGATCCGTTTGCTGATCTCGTGCCGTAATCATACGGTCCAGGGTCTGTTGACTATTATTACCGGATGTTGTTGTTGCGGGAACTCCTACGAAGTAATGGCCTGAGGTTTGTTCGGCGATCCGTGTTAGTAGGGGATCGTTGCGGCGAGGATTTTCAATTTCCAATTGGGGAACACGGACTCGGATTTCCCGGATCAGCAGGTCATCACTGCCTGGCAGTTGCAATTCCACTCGGTAATCCCCTTCCTGAGATGCTATCAACTGGTGAACATACATTCCCTGGCGGGTTCCATCGATAAATTTTTCCATTTCAATGGGAATCCGGGAGCCATCGGGGTTAACCAATGTGGCGGATACGGATTCGAGTGTTAGCGGGTCATGTTGTGCATCCGTGAGTTTTGCACGGAGGCTGATATGTTCACCGAGGAAACACCGATCTTTGTCGACCAACAGGACACCTCGGCTTGAATCTCTTAACAGGCGTCCCTGCGAGGCCCAGCGGATGAGTTTGGTATAGTACTTTTCAAAATAGGATTCATCGATGCTCCTCAAACGCCACATTTCGCCGCTGGCCTGAAAAAACACCCGTCCGGCACCGTAGAATTGTCCTGCCATATAGATTGGGAGGTCTTGGTCAATTGCGGTTTCCGGATCCGAAAAATGCGAATAAACGGTGGCCCCTGGTTTTGGATCTTTGGCTTTATAGTAACCGTAGACACCGTCAAAGGAGGCCCATGCCTGTTCACTGCCGATTTGGTCATTGTCGAGCCAAAGGAATTCGGCGGAGAGTCCGTCATCAGTGAACTGAACCGGCCAGGAAGTTTCGCCGCCGAAGCGGCCTAAACTTAAGGTGACACCCCCTTGGTTATAAAAAACAACGGGGTACAGGTTTTTGATCAGATCAATGCCTGTGCGTCTTCCTCGGCGCAGACGTGACCACTCTGGAGTGAACACGGGACCGGCCACGACAATCAACCCGCCGGCACTTTCGGAGACCCATTTTTCCAGCAGCTGGATTTGTCCGTCATCAAGTTGTTGCCAGTCCGGATCAAAGGCAACGACACAATCGTAATCATAAAGTTCCTCTTCGAGCTGAGGAAAGTCAAAGAGGATGTCATCCGCTTCCTGACTAATGCCAACCTCCCCTGTCTGCAGAAAAACGTCGACTTGGATTTCGCGATCTCGATAAAGCAGGTTTCTCAGAAAGCGGTATTCTCTTGTAGGGCCTCCTGCGACGAGCAGAACCCGGTTGCGACGAGTCACAATTTCCACGGTGCCGGACTTTTGGTTGTCTCGCGGATTGTTATCATCGTCGGGAGCCTGTACGCGAATAATGTAATCGCGTTTGCCTGTCAGGCTGTCGTCGGGGTCCAGTTCAAATTCGATGGGACGGGTTTCTCCGTCGGAGCTCAGGTCCCACTGGGTTTGCTCTTCGATGGTGTTGCTGGAGTCATCATCCACCGCGGTACCGCCGGGCCGACTGATTAGTTCGACGGTGACGGATCGGTTTTCCAATCCAAACGACTGAATGTAGCCGGTGATTTTGAAGTTATCTCCGGGGTAGACTCGCTGGGGGGCTTCGATGTCCACGATGCGTACGTTTTTTGATTGCTGGTCACTGCCGACCCCGACGGGGTAGAGAGGAATGTTATATCCCCTTGCGGTTCTAGCGGCCGCTTCAAGAGATTCACCTGAGTTACTACGTCCGTCGGTATAGACCACGATTCCTGCGACCGGCCCGCCTCGTTCTTTCGTAACCAGATACTGAATGGCATCTCCAATTCTTGTTTTAGTCCCCCGTGGTGAAAGTGCAGACGGCCAGTCTATATCTGGGGAGTCTAAGTTCGACATAGATTCAGGGTTGTTGGAGACGGGGGTCAAATCGGGGTTGGTTAGCCCCAAAGTATCGGTAAAGGATAGTGCGGGATGTCGCAGGTTACCCACGCCGACAACCACAACGGCAGCAATTGCCAGAACGGCTCCGACCAAAAGCGACCAGGATGCCGCCTCTCCGGGATTATTTTTTCGGCCTCGAATGAAATAGAACAGCAGTGCCAGACCGGCGACGGTTAACAGGGCTACGCCGGTTTGAACAAGCCGGCGAACATCGGTAAGTACCTGATCCGTAAGGCCATTGGTTGTGTTGGTTGCCGCCCGTGGTACGCGGGCGAAAGCAGCAATTTCCGTTGGACGCACATCTTCAGAAAAACGATAGACAATAACATCGTGTTGTTGACGCAGTTGTTCGATCGTATCCCCTTCTGACAGCTCGCTGATGACCTGAGCCATGCGATTCACCTGCGTATTATCCGAATCATCACGCAGACCCATGCTTTGACTGGTATCGACTAATACGTGAACCCGCGAATTTTTCACTACGGTTTCCTCAGTCAACCGTTCGAGGTTCATGTAAAAGAACAGGATTCCAACCAACGCGGCAACTCGCAGCAGGATCAATGTGATTGCTGTGGATTTTCGTAATTCAATTGTGTCACGGCGGTACATCCAGATGACATAGCCAACAAACATTGCAAAGATCAATACCAGCAGCAGCCAGTGCCATGCCTCCGTCAATGCATGTATGCGTGTGAATTGAAGTCGAGTTTGCTGAACCTGAGCCAGCAACAGTTGATACGTGCTGCTCATGATTTGCTGCCTGCCGGTGGATGATAACTGATTGTATATGCGAGGAATTGTTCTCCGACCAGACCTGCAAGAAGCAGCAACATGATCCAGAAACTGGCGGCCCCTCCGGCCTGCTGAATGGTGCTTCCGAGAAAGTCATCCAGATCATTGAGTTCGATCTTGATCGGGCTGAGGTCAGAGATTAGGTTTTGTCGGTTCAGAACGGTGGTATCGCCTTCACGAGTGTCCACATTGAGGACAAATCGACGCGCTTCAAATTCACCGTCCAGACGCTGGTAAATGGCATCATAGACACCACTGGTGCCTGTGGATTCCAGCTGGGATGACTGACTTGATGATCCAAGGGATGCCACCATGATCGGGGATTGAGGATCGGGTGACTGTGCCTGAACCTTTTCGATGGGACGTGTTGTTGCATCGTCGTGCGGGGGTAGGAAGGTGACTTCCTTGCGGAATTGAGAGATATCCAGGGGTATGGTGATTTCAGAACCGACGTGTCGCTGGTCCAGCAAACGTTGGGTTGATGTCAAATGAGCATGTAATTTCAGGGTGACGACAACAAAACTGGGATCCTGACTCCAATTGTTCCAGTCGGCACTCAGGGTGCTAAGAAAACAGACGACACGGCCCTGACCGTAGGATTGTTCCACGGCGAATGGCTGTTGGTTGTGCAGTCGGCAAATGATTTCGGCGGTGGAATCATCGGCCGGTTTCCAATCAGGATCGGACTGAATATACTGGTCAATCTTGACGCGTCGAATCAGAGGATTACGTTCATTCAGGAAGAAGTCAAAGACGGGGTGATCCTGAATGTCCAGATGAGGTGTGGCTTCGTCTAACGGGGGGACCAGTAAAGCAGGTCCGGCCAGTTGCACCGGTAATAGTCCCTGTCCCTGTTTGTACAGTTGGTCATTGTAGAACTGAATGTCCATCTGGTCGCCGGCAAAGATCCCCAGTCCTCCGCCCTGACTTACATATTTTTCAAGATTGGCGATGGCATCGGTGTCAAGTCGGGCCACATCCATCAAGTAAATGGCACTGTATTTCGATAAGGCTTCGGGAGTCGTATCCCGCAAGTACTCCAGCGGTTGCATGTTCGGGATGATACCGGTGTTGGTCAATTGGCTTGGGCGGAAAACACTGTTTAAGTAGTATTCGTTTCGCTTACCCGGTGAGCCGTCGACCAGTAACACATGATCTCCGTCAGGGAAGTCCAGTACGGTCCAGCGTCGATTGTCAGCCAGTACAGAATCTTCCGGCAATTGTGCATCAACAACGTGCTGACCTGCTTCGGGAAAGAAGACCTGAACACGCTTGACGACGGTTTCACCCGGATTGATGGTATCGATTACTAATAGTGGTAATTCATCAATCTGACCCACCACGGCTGTGGGTTCGCTGGAGTCCACCTGATCGGGAGCATGGAATATGGAACGCAATTTGACTTGTACATTGGTCGCCGGTTGCTGGCCGTAGTTGTGTACGTGTAGATGCATGAACAACGGGACTCCGGCAGCACGAGTATCGTCGGCCGGCTGTAAACCGGTGATGGCCAGATTGTTAACGGTGGATTTCACGCAGTCAACAAAATGGATTTCCTCACAGTCCGTCTGGATTTGAGAAAGCGACTCTTTGATTTGGGGAGTATTTTCCCATTCGTTTTTTCTAAAATCGGAAACGACATAAACCATGCGGTGCTGATCTCTGTTTAATGGCAGTAAATTGCCAAGCATTTCCAAGGCGGGAAGTGGGCCGGTTGATAATTGTGTGACCTGGATTTCTTCCTGCCGATCGGAAAGACGGTTTGAAAAATCCGAATCCACAAAGGCACCGGCAAAGTCGGAAAACTGGTCGGCAAGTTCCGATGTTTCATCCGAAGACGTTCCTTCCGCTGCTGTCGCACGGGAAAATCGGATGAGCGTAAATCGCTGGTTGTTCATCTGGCTGGCGCGCAGACCCAGTCGGCTGACGACTTTCGACGCTGTGTCAAAGGCGGACGTTCCTCCCGATGTTTCTGACATCGAATAGCTATCGTCTAACAGAATGAAATGATGTGTTTCACGTCCGCCAAATCGGTTGAGCCAGCTGCTACCCGGATCCCACTGAGCCAGCATGGCAACAATGATTGCGACAATAAACATCCGCAGCAGCAGTAACAACAACTGCTTGAGCCAAACCCAGCGCCGATGCTTCTTGTAACTTGCCAGCAGGAAATCCATCGCCGCCCATTTGACTCGACGGTGCCGCATCATGTTGATCAGGTGGATCAACAGCGGGGCGAGGGCTATGAGAAAGCCCCAGGTCAGTGCTTGGAAAGTAAAGTTCATGAAATGGCTTAAAAAGAGAACAAAAGGTTCATATAAGGGATCGGATTAGTTTCTGTGGTGCATGCCAAGTCGATTGCTCAGGTATTTTGCCAGAACAGCATCTAAGGGGTCACTGGTGCGGATCAAGGCATAATCCACAACGTTACGAGCACATTGCCGTCGCACATAGTCAAGAAATTCGTTTAAAGCTGATAGGTACCCGTCCCGCAAAGCACGGGGATTACAATTCAGGAAATCCTCGGTCTCCAGTCCGTCAAATCGCATCGGCCCGCTAAAATCGAAATCGATTTCATCGTCATCCAATACATGGAATACCAGAACGTCATGCCCGCGTTGCCGTAACAGTTTCAGGCCTTTAATGATTCCTTCCGGGTCTCCGAGCAGGTCAGATACGAGCATGATCATCCCTCGGGGGGGGACGGTTTGGGCGACCGGCCGCATGACCTCATACCTGTCCTTTTTGTCTTCCGGAGAGGCCGTGTTTAAACTTCCCACGACCGCGTGTATGTGATTTCGCTTGCTCCGAATTGGTACCTTCATCCGGATTCGGTTGTCGAAGGTAATGCAGCCGACGGCATCCTGTTGCTGCAGGACGAGGTAAGACAAACTGGCGGCAATC
>JAYZPA010000159.1:0-16469 GCA_036150515.1 Planctomycetota bacterium | reverse complement strand
GGAGGCCGAGTTGCTGTGCTTGAGTTTTCTCAGCCAACCTGGCAACCCTTCAAGGCTTTTTATGGTTTCTATATGAAATATGTATTGCCGCGGATTGGCCAATGGCTCGCAGGCAATGAAGAACAGGCGTATAACTATCTTCCAGACAGTGTCAGTGCGTTTCCCTTCGGTCAAGAGCTGGTCGACCGTATGCAGAGCAACGGTTGGGTGGATGCACATTTTTGTCCGCTAACGGGTGGAATTGCTACACTTTACGTTGCTTCCAAACCTAAAATCGGATCTTAATTTTGAGGATTTTACTGTAGCATGTCCGACTTATCTAATTCGATCGTGGTTGCTCTGTCCGGTGCAAGTGGGTCGGTCTATGCAGTCCGTCTGCTGCAACAGCTTTTGCTGGCCGGCCGAACCGTTGAATTAACGATCAGCGATGCGGGACGGCAGGTGATCCAGCAGGAACTCGGGCTGGCGTTGAATTTGCAGGATCCCGATTTGGATGTTTTACTGGGCATGCAATCCCCTGCCCTGCGCCGTGTGGAATTACCTCCACTGGAGAACCTTCGTTATTATCATTATCAGGACCTGATGAGTCCCATAGCCAGTGGATCCCATACGACCCAGGCGATGGTCATATGTCCGTGTAGCGGTGCAACCGTAGGCAATATTGCTAATGGGACAAGTCATCATTTGATTCAGCGAGCCGCCGATGTACATTTAAAGGAACGGCGCCAGCTTATTCTGGTCACAAGGGAAACACCTTTGTCGTTGATTCAAATTGAGAACATGCAGCGTGTTACCCGGGCAGGTGCCGTGGTTCTACCGGCAAGCCCCGGATGGTATCAGGGTGTGACCGAATTGAGTGATTTGGTTGATTTTGTGGTGTCGCGTATTCTGGATCAGCTGGGCTGCGAAAACCATCTGATGGATCGCTGGGGTGAAACAAACACGGACCCGCATTAATGGGCCGAGGAGAGGGAATGTTTGC
Organism: Planctomycetota bacterium; assembly: GCA_036150515.1. GTDB lineage: Bacteria > Planctomycetota > Planctomycetia > Pirellulales > Pirellulaceae > UBA721. The sequence continues at coordinate 15,487 of JAYZPA010000159.1, read as the reverse complement.
GCGGCTGAAAATGATACTGGAGATGATTCGCTTTAGCCACACGCTATTTGCTTTGCCGTTTGCATTGCTCTCTGCCGTCATGTGCTGGACGGTGCAGGATTCCCAGGGCGAAGTGCCTGAATTCCGGCTTTTGGACTTAACCGGCATTGTTTTGTGTATGGTATTTGCCCGGAGCACCGCGATGGCGTTTAATCGAATTGTGGATCGCAGGATTGACCGCGAGAATCCCCGTACGTCAGAACGTCATATTCCTTCAGGTAAATTGTCGCTGTCCAGTGTCATTGGGTTTACCGTGGTTAATGCGCTGATGTTTGGGTTGGCAACGTTGTTCTTTTTACCGAATGTACTTCCGGTGATCCTCGCCTTACCGGTGGTGATCGTATTGTGCCTTTACAGTTACACCAAACGGTTTACCTCGCTGGCTCACTTTTACTTAGGAATGAGTTTGATGTTGGCACCGGTGTGTACCTGGATCGCCATACGGGGTGTGGAGATTCAGGATAATCTGTGGGATTTGCTTCCGGCGGTCGTTGTCGGATTTGCCGTGCTTTTTTGGGTCGGTGGTTTTGATATTATTTACGCTTGCCAGGACACCGACTTTGACCAGCAGGCAGAACTTAAGAGCATTCCGGTTAAGTTTGGTGTGGCACGGGCATTACAGCTAGCTGCCTTTTCACATTTTCTGATGATCGCTGCGCTGGCGTGTCTGGCGTGGATCCCGCAAATGAATGCATTGGGTTGGATCTATTATATTAGTGTGGCCGCCGTTGCTGTTTTGTTGCTGGTCGAGCACGCGCTGGTGAAACCCGATGATCTGGAGCGGGTGAATGTCGCTTTTTTTCAAATAAACGCCTTGATTAGCGTCGGGTTGTTCTTGATTGTATCTATAGACTTACTGCTATAATCCTGTGCACTGGAAAAACGATTTTGCACAGGGAGGTGATGTACGTGACTAAAATTCTGTCCGGAATATTTGGCGTTCTCATGGCAGTGCTGTTATTTGGTTGCGTAGGCAGTGAGTCACCGCAACCCCCGGTAGAAACACCGTCCGTCGGCACAGAAGTCCCGGTGGTTGATCCTGCGCACCCGTCATCCCCAACGGATCACGCCGATCGTCCCGCGGCGACGGCAGACGTACCCCCACGCCAGAATTTTGTACCGGACGATGAGTTGGGGAAACTCCTTGACCAACTTGGTGGTGGTTCATCCGAGGACCGTATCACCGCCAGTGAGGCGTTACGGCAGCGTCGGGATGAGATTCTGGATCATGTGAATGACTGGCTGATTGCGGGAAAGGTCACGCAACGTCTTGGAATCATGCTTTTCCTGACCGGGCAGGCTCAGCAATACCCGGAGTTGACCGAGGATGCCGTACGGATAGGACTGCAGGATCAGAACCCCAAAGTAAGATCGATTTCGATTCAGTTGATTCGTCAGTTATTACCCCAACAGGCCTCCACTTTTGAATCGGTGTTGTTGGGGAAAATGGCAACGCCTGAAGAACCACCAGCCAATCGTGTTGCGATTCTTCGGTTATTGCTGGTATTGCCAGGCGATCGTTCAGAGATTGAAAAAGAAGTGATGGCACTGGCTGTGGATAATGATCAGCCACGGGATGTACAGCAGGCGGCGTTACAGACATATTGCCGTTTAGCTCCGGCAGAACCGGCAATTGCTAATTTGCTCAAAGTACTGTCCACGACAGACGATGATTCGGTCCTAAGAACGGCAACGGTTTTAATTGGAAAATACGGCAGTAAATCAGCGGCCGCCGTTGAGATTCTGGCTCCGCAGCTGGAATCGGAAGATGCCGATTTACGTGATGCGGTAGCGCAAGCTTTAGCACGGATCGGACGACCTGCGATTTCTTCTTTGGCGGCGGCGGTTGGCTCAGAGAAACGTGCGACACGGCAAATCGCAATTTACACTCTGGGAGTGATCGGACCTTCGGCGCGTGAGCATGTGGAGCTTATTGCGGGCACGATCAGTGAAGAGGATGAAGATACGAATGCGATTGCGAAAGAGGCGATCATCAGAATACTAAAAAACTAGGTCTGAGCCGTCTTCAAAATGGAAGATGAACTGTAGCCTTAAAGCGTGGCGACGAGTTTCGCACCCGATTGCCAGTTGGCTGGATCGCCTGTATCGCGAATAACTTCGTTATACAGGGTATCTCGTTCACAAGGCTCACGCCCGGCCTCGTGAATCAGATGCTGAAGCTGAGTGACGGTGATTTCTTCGGGAGTGGTCGCACCAGCATCGTGATAAATCAGCTCGTGGCGTACGGTGCCGTCCAGATCATCGGCTCCATAGGACAAGGCTGTCTGAGCCGTGCCGATTCCCAGCATGATCCAATATGCTTTGATGTGGGGGAAGTTGTCCAGCATCAGGCGTGACACGGCGATCGTTCTGAGGTCGACCAGTGAAGACGGTTTCTTGAGATGCGAGAGACCCGTATTTTCGGGATGAAAAGCAAGCGGGATAAACGTCTGGAAGCCTCCGGTAATATCCTGCAATTCACGCAAACGTATGAGATGGTCGACGCGGTGGAATTCGTTTTCAAGATGTCCATACAGCATCGTGGCATTTGTATGCAGTCCTAGCTCGTGCGCGGTTCGATGAATTTCAAACCATTTGCCAGTGTCCGCTTTGTGCTCACAAATCTGATCACGTATTTCCGGATGAAATATTTCTGCACCCCCTCCAGGCATACTGCCCAGCCCCGCGGAGATCATCTCTTCCAGAATTTCACGGACGTTACGCTTTGTCAGGAACTCGAACCAGTTAATTTCCACGGAGGTCCAGGCTTTGAGATGGAGTTGTGGGTAGGCCTGCTTCAGAATGTGTACCAGATTCAAATACCATGAATAATCTTTTTGATGATGCAGGCCACCTACAATATGTACTTCCGTGCAACCGTTCTCTGTCGCTTCCTGCCCACGCTGCAGGACCTCTTCGTCACTCATGACATAACCGCGTTGATCACGTAAATCAGCGCGAAAAGCACAAAAATTACATCGATAGACACAAATATTGGTGGGATTTAGATGCGTGTTGATGTTGTAATAAGCGATGTTGCCATTGATTCGTTCACGCACGATATTCGCAAGCTCGCCGACCTCCTGCAGCGGCGTGTCTGCTTGATAGAGCAACAGTCCGTCCTCAAGCGTCAGGCGTTCACCAAACTCTACTTTTTTTCGAATGTCGTTAAGATTTGATGTTGAGCTCATCCGAATAGCTTTCCGGTGCCAGATGACAAACAAGAAAGGAGGCGGTAAAGGTATATGTAGTTAAACCGTAAAGTTTAGGTGATGGTTCACAAAAGGATAAGACCCATCGCCCGATTTTTGAGTTTGTCCGTCGGTCAAAAACCGATGTGACGTGGCCTGCCAGTACCGATTATTTCTTTCGGCGTTGTGGTGAACTGATTCCTGAGCGACGTTCTTTCCTAAGCTCACGCTTAATTTCCTGTTCCAGTTGTTTGGAATCGTTCTGACTATTCAATCCAAAACCTTTCATCCATCCCAGCACTTCATATTCAGTGAGGGGAGTATTTGCTTTGGAATGTTCCGGCCGGTTGTTGTTGGTCGATAGGAATTGATGCTGGATATGACGAGCCCAGCGGTCTGCGTCCACGGCGGTAGCACGTTTTCGTTTTGCTGCTCGCTGGATCCGGTGGTCGCTGGAAACGACGGTCAGATTGCGGGGTGCCTGATGCTGTTGAATGTAACATTCCATCAATGTGTCAGCATCCGGGTAACCAACCGCAAAATGGACGGTTAGTCCCAGACGGTCGAATAAAAATCCACGGTTTGCAGGGGGCGTCTTGGCATCGAATACCAATACGGTTTTCCTGACCAGATCTTTGGAAAGCGTATTTAGCAGCCACTGGATTAAGGACTCCCGAGCTCCCTGCAGTGAGCCGTCATCGTTTTCCGGGCCTGATTCTCCCGTATTCCACCAGAGATTATATCCATCGATGAGAAATAGCGGTGTTTGCCGAACGGGTGGGTTGTTGACCTGCATGCAAGAATCCCCCCCATCCGATGTTTCACGAGTGACGGCTAAATGGTTTTGGTTTTCCCGCCGACGATAACCGTTTCTGCGCGGCCCGTCAGTTCAACACCCTGCAGTGGCGTATTATGACTCCTGGAGACCATCGTTGACGGGTTGACCGCCCACGTGCGGTGAGGGTCGATGATGGTCACATCGGCATCCGCCCCGATTTGCAACGTGCCTTTATTCAGTCCCAAAGCCTTTGCCGGGTTCGTCGACATTTTGGCGACCAGATCGTTTATCTCAAGATGCCCTGGCAGGACTAAATGGGTAATGGCTAATCCGAGTGTAAGTTCAATCTGGCTCATGCCGAACGGAGCCCGGTCGAGTTCCGTCATTTTCTTTTCGATGGCGCGGGGGGCATGCCCACTGGTAATCACATCGATCGTGCCGTCAACCAGTCCGGCAATACAGGCATCAATATGACTCTGGGATCTCAGAGGCGGGTTGACTTTATAATTGGAATCAAAGCTGCGAAGCCGATCGTCCGTCAGAAACAAGTTCGCAATGCAGATTTCCGCGGTCACACTGACTCCCCGAGCCTTGGCACGGCGGATTAGCTCCACACTACCCTGAGTGGAGATATCCATAAGATGAAGTCGTCCACCAGTGGTTTCCGCTAATCGCAAGTCACGTCCGGTGGCCAACTCTTCTGAATCAGGATGCATCCCGGCGAGGCCTAAAACCATCGAGGTCGCACCGGAATGCATGATTCCGGACTGAGATAATTCGGGAACTTCAGGGTGATCGAGGATGGGTTTATCAAACATCCGACTGTATTCCAATGCGCGGCGAAACAGATCCGTATTTCCCAGTGGAGACGGAGCATCGGAAAAGCCAACCGCCCCGGTTTCGGAGAGCATTCCCATTTCTGATAATTCCTCGCCCTGTCGGTTCTTGCTGACACAGGCAATCACAAAGACGCAGCAGTTGTCTGCTTGAGCCGCCTGTTGCTGGATGAACTGAATCTGGGCTTGCGTATCGGTTGCCGGAGACGTGTTCGGTAAACAGGCCACGGATGTAAATCCGCCGGCGATTGCGGCTGCGGTTCCACTGGCAATGTTCTCGTCTTCTTCGAAACCCGGTTCGCGCAGCTGCACATGAATGTCGACAAGTCCCGGTGCGACAATTTTGTTGGTTGCGTCGATGATCTGATCTGCCTCGGCAAGCTGCTCGCCGATTTCGGCAACTCGACCATCGCACAACAAAACGCCGGTCACCTGATCCAGTCCCTGACTGGGATCAATAACACGTCCGCCCCGGATAAGTAAACTGGAATTGGGAGAGCCATCCGTCATGATTACTGCACCTCCCTTTCCCGTTGATTTGCGGTCGTCGTCAGGGTTAAAGCGGCCATTCGCACGGCGATTCCGTTCGTGACCTGATTGAGGATGACGGAATGAGGGCCATCGGCAACGTCCGGCGTTACCTCGACACCTCGATTGATGGGACCTGGAGCCAGAATCAGGATGTCATCACGGGCGTGAGCCATGCGGCTTTTGTTCATGCCGTACAGGAATGCATATTCCCGAACGGATGGGAAAGGTCGAGTGAATTGTCGTTCAAATTGTATGCGCAGCAGATTCAACACATCGCATCGCGGGATGATGTCATCCAGATTATGAGAAACTTCCACGCCATATTGCTCCCAGGCGCTGGAAACAAGGGTTGACGGTCCACAGACAATGACGTGTGCCCCTAGTTTTTTGAGTCCCCAGATGTTGGATCGCGCTGTCCTGCTGTAAGTGATGTCGCCTACCATGGCAACCGTTAATCCCTCGAGTGATCCGCGATGCTCATAAATGGTCATGATATCCAACATGCCCTGAGTAGGATGCTCGTGAGCGCCGTCACCGGCATTAAGAATACTGCAATCGACATTGTTGGATAATAAGTGGGCACTGCCCGGGGTGCTGTGTCGGATGACAATTGCGTCCACATTCATCGCTTCGATGGTTTTGGCGGTGTCAATGAGCGTTTCACCTTTGCTGAGACTGCTTGACGTTGCTGAAAACTCGACTGTATCCGCACCTAATCGCCGCGCCGCCAGGCTGAAGCTGTTACGCGTGCGCGTGGAATTTTCAAAGAACATGTTGGCAACGGTTAAGCCGTCCAAAATGGAAAGTTTTTCGTGACCGTTGTTCGTCGCTGCTTTGAGGGAGACCGCCGTGTTTAACAGCGTAAGAATGTCTTCTTTACTCAAGTTTTCCAGACCCAATAGATGACGGTGATTCCATGAATCTGGAACTGGTGCGATGTTCGTGGCTGAATGATCCGCCCCCACGACTGAATTGCCTCCAACACTTGATGATGAATGATGTAATTCACGTATGATCACGGTAATTACTGTCGGGTGCGATTTTAACACCCATGTGGCGAACTGTAAGCGCTAGAAAACGGCCTCGAGTCAGATTCCTCCCTGATTTTTTGTAAGTCGTGTCGATTAGAGTAAAGAATGGGCGACTTATGGCCGATTTGCCGCACACCAGAGTCCCGCATTAACGGGATTCGTGTTTGTTGACAAGGGAGCCCCACGACCATGAACGCCCGATGCCTGAAGCTAATTCGATTTTTGTATTTTGCAGCCATTGTCGGTCTGTTGACCGGTTGTGGAGCTCTGAATCAGCGTGCGGAGCCGATGCGGTCACCGGATGAATTACTGAATCAGAAGAGCGACATGATGCGACAGGCGATTCAACAGGTTACCTATCAGACCCCGGTAGCCGCCTATGGTCACTTTACCGTTGAGATCCAGAATGCGTACGGTGTCAAACAACGCGGTAAATTCCAGTTGCGACAGGGAATGTTTCTTCAGGATGCCCTGCGCGAGTCCAGAGCATTGGATCAGTTTCAGTTCATGACGATTAAGCTTAGGCGACCCACCAACGACCCGATGCGGTTCTTACCGCTGGAAATTGAATTTAATTCGGAGCATCGTCGGATTGAGCCGATCAATGATTACGCCATCCACGACGGTGACTACATCATTGTTAAGCAAACGGCCGGTGGAGAGCTTGATGAAATGGTCGGCGTGCTTCGTTCCTCAGCCGGCATGTAGCATCGTAACTGCTGCTGCCTTGAAGTTGGTTTAATAATCCCGCGGGGTTGTACGTCCCTGAACGCGATACGGGAGTCCCATGATTCGCAGGAACCCTTCCGCATCGTCCTGATTGTAGGATCCGCCCCCTTCCATGGTCGCAATGCCTTCATCGTACAGGCTATTAGCACTGGTGCGGCTATCAACGAGGATGTTGCCTTTATAGAGGCTTAGTTTTACCTCGCCGCTCACATTTTTTGTTGCTTCTTGGATAAAGGCCAGCAAGGCATCCATTTTGGCGCAATACCAGTGACCGTAATACACCATTTCTGCGACATCCGCTTTGAGCCGGTCTCGCAGGTGAGTTAGATCACGGTCGAGCGTGAGCTGTTCCAGAACCAGAAGAGCATCGTAGAGGATGGTCATGCCGGGTGCTTCATAGACCCCACGGCTTTTCATTCCAACGAAACGGTTTTCCACCATATCGATTCGACCGACACCATTGCGGCCACCCGTATCATTAAGTGTCTGGACAATTTGCAGGGGACTCATTTCCACATCATTGATCGCGACAGGAACGCCTGCTTCAAACCGCAGCGTCACCGCTTCACGCTGATCCGGTGCTTGTTCCGGAGAAACGCCCATGCCAAATTCCACGAGGTCGACGCCATTGAGTTCAAGGTTTTCGAGGTCCCCTGCTTCATAACTGATATGCAGGCAATTCTCGTCTGAGCTGTAAGGCTTGCTGGCGGAGACTTTGACAGGAATGTTCTTGTTCTCACAATAAGCAATCATTTCCGATCGCCCCGGAAACAAGTCACGAAATTTCTTCATTCGCCATGGAGCGATCATTTTGACGGTAGGATCCAGTGCTTCCGCGGCCAGTTGGAACCGACATTGATCATTTCCTTTGCCTGTCGCACCATGAGCATAGGCAACCGCACCCACTTCTCGGGCAACCTGTAAACAAACTTTGGAAATCAACGGTCTGGCGATCGATGTGCCGAGCAGATAAATGCTTTCATATTTGGCTTGCCACTGGAGAATGGGAAATGCAAAATCGCGACAGAGTTCTTCCTGAACATCCACAACTCGCGCACTGACTGCCCCGCAATCGTGCGCTTTCTTCATGATTGCTTCTCGGTCTTCACAGGGCTGCCCCAGATCGACATAGACACAATGGACATCATAGCCTTCATCCTGCAACCAACCGAGAATGACGGATGTGTCGAGTCCTCCCGAGTAAGCTAATACACAACTGGGCATCGGCGTGTTCTTTCTGTTTACAGTGAATTAGGAATATCGAAATGGCGGTAAGTGCTTCATTGTGAATGGGGGCGACATTGCTGGCAAGTGCTGCAGTGGATGATTATGCCAGATCGATATATTGTTGCGCGGCTGTGCTGAATTCAAAACGGGAAGCTAAATCACGCAATTGCTGTGGAGACAGAGGTTTTTGTAAGGCTTCTTCTATTCCCCGGGCAAGTTGTTGCGGATTCCCCAGAGGCACTAACCGATGTGAAAATTCATCTCCCATGATTTCTGCCGGGCCACTGGGACAGTCCGTTGAGATGACATTGCAGCCGCAGGCAATCGCTTCGATTAATACTGTGGGCAGTGCTTCCCAACGAGAGGACAGTACAAATAAATCGGCGCGCCGCATCCATTGATACGGGTTGTCCGTAAACCCGAATAAGCAAACCTGATCGGTCAGTCCGAACTCTTTGATGAGGGCTTCCAATAGGCCCCGATCTTCTCCGTCACCCAGAATGACCAGCTGGCTGGCGGTTGTCGACTGCAGGTGTGCAAATGCCTTAAGCAATGTCGTAAAATCCTTTTGAGCAGACAGACGGCCGGCGGCGACCAGTAATGGATGAGGACTGTCCAGAAACGGATGGGTTAGCGGCACGGCTGCCAACTCTTCAATGTGAGAGCTGACCACCGGGTTATAAATGGTGATGACACGTTGGGGGGGTAATCGAAGTTCCGTTTCCAGATCTCTTGCTGCTGCATGGGATACGGCCACAATGTGGTCTGCCTGTTGGTATAACCGCCGTGCCAAAGGACGAATGAACTTGTCACGGAGCTTCTTGCCTTGATAAGCTGACATCGTCATATGCTCAACAATCGCAAGGGTCGGTAACCGTATGTTTCGGCGACGCAAAGGTCGAGCGGCAAGCAGCGTGGCCAGATTTGTATGGCTCATGTGGGAAATAAATAGATCCACGTCGGCCGTTGATAAATACCTGCGCAATGGTCTGATGGCCTGACGCACTCCATGGCATCCCAAATCGACCACTTCGACATCTGCAGGGATGTTCTTTACAAAAGGTCCATCCAGGGAGGCTGTGACCAGAATGGGCTGCACGTTGTCACGTGGAAAACTCTTACAAAGGTTGATCACAACCCGCTCGGCTCCACCTCCTGCGAGCGAGGGTATGAAATTAGCAATTCGTAAGGGACGTTCGGTCACGGTAATTACGTTGAGTTGGAGTGTCAGTAAACGGGCGTAGGTTTGGTTGTTGATGCTCAGGGTTGGATCCCTGCCCTAGGGTTGGTTTCGGCATTTTTAGGGGGGGTTCGACATAAGTTCATCTTAAATCGTAAACGGTGGCTCTTCCCCGCTGCATGTTGACGACACTGTGTCTATCAGTACCAATAGCAGTATGAACAAGCTTGCGGACGATGGGTGCCTCGGTTCCAATGTCGTGAAAGGTTGATCGTGTTTTGTTAATACGCCGTCAGTAGGTTGCCGTAACACTGACGTTCAGACAATGGTTATACGAACGGAACGGACAAATGGATCAAAATCAGATCCTGGATTTACTTCATCAGGTAGCGACGGGCCAAATGTCACTGACTCAGGCTCAATCGCAGATATCCGCGACACTGCGTGCTCAGGTTGTGCCGGACCTGACAGGCCCGGAAGTGACGATGGACCTTGCACGGGAACAGCGCTGTGGATTCCCGGAAGTTGTTTATGGTGAAAATAAAGATGCCGCGACGATTATCGATATCCTTCAAACGCAACGCGCGAATCATCAAGCATCACTGGTGACGCGGGTTTCACAGGATAAGGGAAAGGAAATCTTGCAGGCCCTGCCGGGAGTTATCCACAATCCGGATGGTCATACGATCCGCTGGAATCTGGAGTCAAAGGAACACGGAACAGCTAAGGTAACGGTTGTAACCGCCGGCACGAGTGATTTTCCGGTGGCAGAAGAGGCACGTGAAACATTGCTTTGGATGGGGCTGCAGCCGGTAATGATTCATGATATTGGTGTTGCCGGACCTCAACGACTGCTGGATCATCGTCAGCAGCTACGCGCAGCCGACGTATTGATTGTCATTGCGGGGATGGAAGGCGCATTGCCCAGTGTGATTGGCGGACATGTGGATTGTCCTGTCATTGCGGTGCCGACCAGCGTGGGGTATGGAACTGCATTGGGAGGCGTCACGGCATTGCTGGGAATGCTCAATAGTTGTGCTTCCAACGTGGTGGTGGTCAATATTGACGCTGGTTTTCGCGCCGGCTATGTCGCCGGCATGATCGCCAAACGTACACAGTCGGAGTCGATGCCATGAGTGCCCTGCCCTGTTTGCAGCCCCGGGACGCAACCGGTCATAAAGGGAATTACGGAAACCTGTTATTGATCGGTGGCAGTCGAACGATGCCGGGGGCAATTGCATTGTCGGCCATGGCAGCTTTGCAAAGCGGTGCGGGGCGGGTGACCGTCGCTACAGCCGATTGTATTCATACCGTTGTTGCCGGGTTTCATCCCTGCTATATGACTGTGGCATTGCCAAGTGCGAAGGAAGGTACGATTACGGTGGATGCTACGTCACTTGCGGAGCATGTGGGCGTGTTGGAGCGGTATGACGTGATTGCAGTAGGTCCGGGACTTGGTCAAAGCGAGAGTTTACAACGATTAATCACCGCGTTGTATGAACGTTTTCAGGGTCCCATGGTTGTGGACGCGGATGCTCTAAATCTTCTGGCAGCAGACGAGACCGGTTTACCCTCGGCTGCCGCAGCCCGGGTGCTTACACCTCATCCGGGAGAATTCCGCAGATTAACGCAAAACGCTGCGGGAGGTGAACCATCTCCAGACCGGGAATCAGAGGAAGCACTGGCGGTCAAATTCGCGGGGAACCATTCAGTTGTTTTGGCGTTGAAAGGGCATGCAACTCTGGTGACGGACGGCCGACAGCAATGGCATAATACAACCGGTAACCCAGGTATGGCGACTGCGGGCAGTGGAGATGTTTTGACAGGGATCATTGCCGCATTGATTGGCCAGGGCATGCAACCGGGGGATGCGACACGATTGGGTGTTTATGTTCATGGTCAAGCAGGTGATTCTGCCGCGGCGAACGGTTGCGAATTATCACTGACGGCACAGGACATCCTGGATTGCTTAAGTGCTGCCTGGCACCACGTTACATTGCAGCAAGACGCATAGGATATCAATGGAAATTGTCAGAAACCTATCTCAGATTAAATCTCATTTTCGAGGCGGTGCAGTTTCGATTGGTAATTTTGACGGGGTGCATCTCGGTCATGCCGCTTTGATTGAACAACTGCGTCTCTGTGCTGACAAGGTGGATGGTCCGGCGGTCGTTTTTAAGTTCGACCCCCATCCGGTGCGCGTGTTGCGACCGGACCTCACGCCTCCTCCCCTTACCTGGACATCCAGAAAGGCTGAGTTATTGGAGCAACTCCATGTTGACATGACTCTTGTGTACCCGACCGATCGGGCATTACTGGAGCTTTCCGCGGAGGATTTTTTCCAGAATGTTATTGTTGAGAACCTAGGTGCTAAAGCGTTGGTCGAGGGACCTAACTTTGCATTTGGTCGAGACCGTACAGGGACCATCGACTTGTTACAGTCACTTTGTGAAGACCGGCAAATTCATCTGCAAGTGGTTCCGCCCTGTTTGAATGGTGAACACTTTATCTCCAGCAGTCGTATCCGTGATGCCATCACGGCAGGGGAGATTGACTTTGCATGTGAAATGCTGACACGGCCCTATCGCATCCGGGGAATGGTTACGCATGGCAGGAATCGGGCAACGGCGATGGGCTTTCCGACTGCCAATCTGGATGCGATTGACACTCTTGTACCGGCAACGGGTGTGTATGCGGGGATTGCATGGGTAAAGGATAAACCTTATGACGCAGCGATCCACATTGGCCCCAACCCGACCTTTGGGGAGGATGAAACCAAGTTTGAGGTGCATTTACTGGACTTTCATGAGACGATTTATGGCCAAATCCTGAAAGTTGATATGATCAGTCGTATCCGGGACATCAGGACATTTGAAGATCCAGAGTTGTTACAGTCCCAATTGAAGCGAGATATCGAGTTGGTGCGCCAACGGACACAATCGTGGAATCAACGGTGATGGATTGTCGCGTTGACGATGGTAACTATGGCGGTGAGATCCCTGAAAACCACTTTCCTGTTTTACCTATTTGATGTCTACTGAAACACCTTATCAGTATTTTGACTTTTCTTTGACTCAACGGGATGAATTGATGGCTGTTCCATGGGACGCATTTACAGAAATCATCAATACGCATGACAAGTTTGTTCTAACCAGTCATATTCGACCGGATTGTGATGCCTTGGGTAGTGAACTGGGGATGCGGGCGGTTCTCCATGAATTAGGGAAAGACGTCATGATTGTCAACGGACATGCGACGCCTCCCAATCTGTCATTTATTGATCCGGAGCAATGCATACGAGTCATCGGTGAGGACATTCAGCTTGAGGATTTAAAAGACCGTGATGTTTTAATGGTGCTGGATACCAGTGCATGGGCACAATTAGGACCGATGGGGGATGCACTCAAAGAGTTGGAATGCAAAAAAATCGTATTAGACCATCATCAGGGAGAAGATGATTTAGGTGCGGAATTCTTCAAAGATTCCACGGCGGAGGCAGCAGGGCGTTTGGTTCTGGATGCTGCGGACGCATTGGGAGTTATGCTCAACGCAAAAATTGCGAGACCGCTGTTTGCAGCGATCGCCACGGATACAGGTTGGTTTCGATTCGGTTCTGCTGGCGCCGGGACCTATCACGCTGCTGCACGGTTAATTGATGCGGGAGCCCGCCCGGCCGAAATATACGGAGAGTTATATGAACAGGAAACAACCGGTCGTATACGTTTACGAGGCCTAGTGCTTCAGCGGATCGAAGCACAGTTAGAAGGACGTTTAGCACACACTTATATTCGTTGTGAGGATTTTCAACAAACCGGCGCTTTACCCTCCGATACGGAAGATCTGGTAAATCTGTGTTTAACCATCCATGGCACTCAGGCGGCGCTGATTTTAGTTGAGCAAACTCCGGATGTGTACAAAGTTAGTTTTCGCAGTCGCTGTGACTTGGATGCCAGTGAGGTTGCGCGAGAATTCGGTGGAGGTGGCCATAAAGCGGCAGCCGGTGCAGGAATCGAAGGCTCATTGCAGGAGTGTCAATCGCGTCTGCTTGACGCGATGATGGTCCGTTTGCAATAATAATTTGTCGTCGCTTAGTTTCAATGATACCGATTTTCATGGCACATTTGTAACGGTTTCATTTTGGATTTGGCGTGCGAGCGATCACCTTCCGACCTGACCTCGATTCCTTCCCTACCTACAGGTCTATTTGCGTATTTTAGTGAATTTATGAGTCCGATAGAGAATGTCTGCGGTGCATGGATAGGTTGGTCGTCAGAAAAGTGCATAATTCACAAAAATGATCTATGGAGAGAAGTGATTGATGAGTGATTCTAAAATGCCTTCCGGGCAGGAACGTTCCCAGACAGCAACCACGGAAGATCGACGAGGATTTTTCGGTTCCTTTGCTTCTTTTGCCGCAGCAGGGATTGGTGCGGTTTTGGGAATCGGACCGGTGGCCGTTGGTGTCTATGCCATGATTATGGATCCTTTGCGGACGAAGAGAGCGCCTGGTAAATCAGACCGTCAAGAAGACTACAAAGAGGGTTACTACTATGTTGCGGATATGAGTGAGTTAGACGAGACAATGCCGCGTCGCTTTACGATTGTGGCGGACAAGATCGATGCCTGGAACTTTATGGAGAACCAACCCATCGGTGCGGTGTACATGCGTAAGCACGAGGGATCGGTGCAATGTTTCCATACAACCTGTCCCCATGCAGGATGTGCTGTTTCGTTTGAGTTAGATAGCAAAGCATACCTCTGCCCCTGCCATAACAGTTCTTTTGATGTAGACGGGTCGAAATTGGAATCTGCCGGAGCCACAAACCCCAGTCCCCGCGATTTGGATTCGTTAGTGGTCGAAGTGGCGGATGACCGGATTTATGTCAAATACGAAAATTACTTTACGGGCAGACATGATAAAACGGCGAAATAACAATACATGCACGTTGAGTAATCTGTCCGGATCGAGAAAATCATTCCAGCTAAGAGAGTACTGGTAGAACACGATGTTTGGAAAAATATACAAGTGGATTGACTCCCGCACCGGAATTCAGCAAACACTGGAAGACTCGCTTTACGAGAATATTCCTGGTGGAGCGAAGTGGCGATATGTGTCAGGTAGTATGCTGGTGTTTGCTTTTACGACACAGCTCATTACCGGTTTGTTTCTGTGGATGCACTATAGTCCGGGTAGTCAAAACGCGTGGGCGAGTGTTTATTACATCACTTTTGAGATGGAAGGGGGCAACCTGCTACGGGGTATCCATCATGTCATGGCGCAGGCGATGGTTTGTCTATTGCCGATTCACATGATGCAAGTCGTATGGGAGCGGGCCTATGCCAAACCGCGAGAGTTTAACTGGTGGCTGGGATTGGTGCTTTTAAAGCTAACACTGGCCCTGGGATTAACCGGATATCTCCTGCCCTGGGATCAAAAAGGATATTGGGCGACGAAGGTTGCTACCGAACTGGCCGCATTACCGCCGGTGGCAGGCGGCATGATCCAGAAGATCATTGTGGGTGGATCGGAATACGGTCATTTTACATTGACTCGTTTTTTCGCGCTACATGCCGGGGTGTTACCTGGATTGTTGATCGGTTTTCTGGTGTTACACATAGCCATGTTTCGCAAGCATGGCATTACAGCGGAGTCCTCGGCAAAGCGGGCGGATCAGTATTTTTGGCCGATGCAGGTGCTTAAAGATGGGGTCGCCTGTGCAATTTTGTTTGCGGTTGTGGTTTTTGCTGCCATCATAGAACCGGTTGAATTAGGTCCGCCGGCAGAACCGACGGAGGCATTCGGCGCGGCTAGGCCGGAATGGTATTTCCTGTTTCTGTTTCAGATGCTCAAGTATTTTGATGGTAGTTTAGGATTCAATTCGGAACTGGTGGGAGCGATCGTGTTGCCACTGATTTTATTTGGATTTATGTTCATGATGCCGATG
>JAYZPA010000158.1:0-9203 GCA_036150515.1 Planctomycetota bacterium | reverse complement strand
GCCCAGGTCAGTAATGAGTTGGCGGATTTCATCGAGGCTTAAGGCCGCTCTCAGCGAATCGTCGAACATCTGCTTTTGATGTTCATTTTCCGATCCCGCATATTGTTGCACCAGTTGCGTTACCTGTTCGGAGGTGTCCGGTCGAAGCAGATCGCGGAAGAAGAGCAGACCGCCTGTGCGCGTTACCCTCAGGGCTTCTGACAAAACGGTGTGGGGTTGGGGGATATGATGGATAATACTATTGGACATCACGGTATCGAATGACTCCGTATCAAACAGCAACTCTTTGGAGTCGATTTGCTGGAGAAAAATTCTTTCGATAAGCCCTTCGGCTTCAATGTTATAACGGGCGAAATCCAGCATATGGGCAGCCAGATCGATGGCCATCACCTGACAGGTATCGTGTTGCCGGCAAAGCTGAACGGGAATTTGTGCAGTACCTGTCCCCAAATCGAGTACTTGAATACCCAATTCGCCGGCTTCCAGCAGATCGTTCACAAACAGCTGATTGACAGCACGATGATCCATGCTGTCATAATCCTGAGCCTCGCTGACCGAGTCCATGACTTCAGGTTCCAGCACACGTTCTAATGTCATTTGTAGATTCCTTGTTCCGATTCAAGCCAGGACGGTTTTTGAAAGTTTACCTGGTAATTCCTGCACGTAGCGGGGGATCGCGTATCCAGGCAATCGCATCCGTAATTCGGCCATGATTTGCTTACCTCTTTCAATCGGGACTTCAAAGTGGGATGCTCCGGTAACTTGATCCAGTTGGTGCAGGTAATAGGGTGTAATGTGGGCATCCACCAGTCGTTCAAAAAGCTCTGCTAAAACGTCAACGGAATCATTGACGCCTTGTAATAAGACCGCTTGGTTTAACACAGGTATGCCCCGGGCGATGACTTTGTCTAAAGAATCAAGCACTTCCTGGCTGAGTTCCTGAGCGTGGTTTATATGGACAACAAACCAAACCGCGAGTCGGGACTGCTGTAGCCGATCAAGCAGTTCGTCAGTGATACGAGAGGGAATCATAATGGGCGTTCGCGTATGAATTCGCAGCCTTCTTATGTGCGGGATGTCTTCGATTAGACCGATTAATTGTGACAACAGTACATCCGAGAGAACTAATGGATCACCACCACTGAGTAAAATTTCCTGAATGCTCGAATCCGCACGAATGGTTTCCAGAGATTGGCTCCATAAGGTTTCCCCCTGAGGCGCACTTTGATAGGGGAAGTGCCGGCGAAAACAATAACGGCAATGTACGGCACAGGCTCCGGTTGCAATCATCAGGGCCCGGCCCTGATATTTTTGTAAAATGCCCGGGGCGATCTGGGAATGACTTTCAGCAATAGGATCGGTAGTGTATTCCGCCGGGCTCACCTCTTCAGCGTCGATACGGAGAACTTGCCGTAGTAAAGGGTCGTCTGGGTCGCCCGGGTGAATACGCAAAGCAAAATTATGAGGGACAAAAACGGGGAACGGGGACGCAGCGAGATCGGAGACACCCGCTGATTTCGGGTCAATGTGAAGGAATTGGCAAAGTTCCTCTGCTGTGCGAAAAGCGGCTTTCATTTCCTGCTGCCAGCCAGCACTTTCCGCCGTGGTTGCGGGGTTGACCTGAGATAGATTGAGCTGTTTGGACTGTAATAAGGGCGTGACCATGGTTATAGTAAACAACAGAAAGGGATGACAATAAATACAATGATGGTGACCATTAAGGGGATCACCGAATCAGATGCAACGCATGTTCAGGTGTTGATTGTACCAGCGATCAACAGAACACAACCCATTCCATAGAGCATTTAACCAGAGGAAATGATTGACCGTGGCAACGTATAAAACAAACGACTTTCGTAAAGGTCTACGAGTGGAAATCAACGGCGAGCCGTACATGATGATCGAAATGAACTTTGTTAAACCGGGAAAAGGAAATGCATTTTATAAATGCAAACTTCGAAATCTTCTACGCAATACGATTCTGGATCGCACTTACAAGGGAGGTGATTCTCTGGAATCTGCGGATGTGGAAGAAGTGGGATGCCAGTACCTCTATAAACAGGGTGATACCTTTGTTTTTATGAACAATACGGATTTCGATCAGTATGAATTATCAGCGGATCAGGTGGGTGATTACTGGAAATATCTTAAAGAGGGGATGAAATGTCAGACCGTGTTATGGAATGGGAATCCGATCACGCTGACTCCTCCCAATCACGTCGAACTTGCCGTTGAATATTGTGAACCGGGTGCCAAGGGAGATACGGCAACCAGTGTCACCAAGCCGGTCACGGTTGAAACCGGAGCAGAAATTCTTTGCCCCGCTTTTATTGAAACAGGAAATGTGATCAAAGTAGATACGCGAACGGGCGACTATGTAGAGCGTGTCAATATAAAATAAATCCTGGAGCATGGCCGCTATCACTATGGCTTATTTGCTTGCGACAAACGGACTGGATCAGGGACAGCTATATAAGCTTGTTCACGGAGAAAACCAGATCGGACGAGAGTCGGATTGCCAGGTGCATTTGGATCTGCCGTCGGTTAGTCGCTACCATGTTAATCTAATTGTAGATGACAGCCATTTTACGATTACCGATCTGAACAGTGTCAATGGCACCAAAGTCAATGGTCATCCCGTCACGAATCCTGTATCTCTTAAATCAGGCGATACGGTACAAATCGCTGACCTGGATTTTTCTTTCGTGCTGGAGCCGCCTGCTGTGAGCCCGGCACAGGCTGAACTGAAGTCCATGGATTTTAAGCCAACCGCTGCGATGGACACATTGCAGTTAAGGAGTGACTTGCTGACGAGATTGCGGGCTTTTTTCGATCGTGAAGATTTCTTAGAAGTCGAAACGCCGCTGTTATCTGCTGATACGATCGTGGATCGGTATCTATACCCACTTTCGGTGGTCGTGGATCAACGCACATACTGGTTGCAAACGTCCCCCGAATTTCATATGAAACGACTGCTGGCATCCGGGATGAATTCGATTTACCAAGTCACCCGAGCTTTTCGAGGTTCGGAAACGGGCAGACATCATAATCTCGAGTTTACGATGGTGGAGTGGTACCGCGTTGGGCAGACCACGGCTTCGGCAATGGAATTGCTTGGTGAACTGGCCATGTCGTTGTTGGATTACGATGGATTTGAAGTGCTGACGTACCAACAGGCATTTATGGATACTCTGGCAATCGATCCACTTCATTGTTCAACCGAAGAATTGTTGCATGTGATTGCAGGTCTTGATTTCCAGCCTCCGGAGAATTGGCGCAATATGGATCGAGATCATTGGCTGGACCTTTTGTTGTCCGAATGGATTCAACCCAAGTTAGGTGTGGATAAGCCAGCGATTCTCTATGATTATCCAGCATCCCAAGCTGCATTGGCTCGGCTAAAACCAGGAGAACCCGAGGTCGCCGAACGGTTTGAGCTTTATGTGGACGGAGTTGAGTTGGCTAACGGTTATCATGAATTACAGGACGTTGATGAGTTTAGACGCCGCATGCAGCAAGCGAACCAGCAACGTGTAAAAGATGAACAGCCTTGTCTGCCGGAAGAAAGTTATCTGGAACTTGCGATGCAACAGGGCCTGCCGGATTGCTGTGGCGTAGCGTTAGGGTTTGACCGGCTGGTAATGCTGGCTGCCGGAGTAGCGACGATTTCGGATGTCCTGACGTTTCCTTTTGATCGCGCATAAGCATCCCCTCTGTGCGTGCTTAAGTAAAACCGTCACGTTGGGATGGAAAGAAATCGAGCCGATGCTGCGGTTCTAATCGCTGGCAGGAAGGGTTGGAAAAAGAGAAATCAGCAGAATTTGGAATGGTTTGCGGTTCGAAAACGAAACCGTTAGACTTGATGGTATCTGTCCGTATGAACCAGCGAGTCCCAGTAAAACCATGAATTTTCCAAAACCATTAATCCCGATCGACTCAGAGATAACCCGTCGTAAATTCGTTAAGTCGTCTGCTCTGTTTTCCGCGCCACTTGTGATTCCCAGCACAGTTTTTGGTGCAAACGAGCGACTCAACGTCGGTGTCATTGGTGTGGCCGGCAGGGGTGGCGCTAATCTTGCAGCGATGGGTGGAGAGAATGTTGTTGCGGTTTGCGATGTTGACAGCAATCGGCTTGCGGGTGCAAAACAAAGACACCCTCAGGCAACGGATTACAGGGATTACCGCAAATTATTAGAGCGGAAGGATCTGGATGCTGTTGTGGTTTCTACGCCCGACCACCATCATGCGCCAGCAACGCTTAGGGCATTGCGAGCGGGATTTCATGTGTATTGTGAAAAACCACTGACCCATAGCGTTGAAGAAGCAAAGTTGGTGGCAGCGGAAGCGAAAAAACAGGGTGTTGCCACTCAGATGGGTACCCAAAACCACGAGCATCCGGGGTATCTTCGCCTAGTTGAAATTCTGGAGTCCCGTACACTGGGACAAGTACATGAGGCACATATCATTACGGACCGTCCTGGAAAATGGTGGCCCCAGGGAATCGATGCTCCCGCCGGAAAACAGGAAGTGCCGGGCCATCTTGACTGGGACCTGTGGTTAGGCCCTGCAAAAACACGACCGTACCATCCGGCCTACGTTCCATTTAAGTGGCGGGGATTTTGGGATTTTGGTTGTGGTGCTATTGGCGACATGGCCATTCATTTAATGGACCCCAGTTTTTGGGGACTGCAACTAGGCGGCAAAGTTACGGTGACATCCTTGGGTCCGGATCCTAATACGGACAGTGCACCAACATGGATGATTACCAAATTCGAGTTCGGTCAGCGCGGTAAATTTGCACCAGTTAAGGTTTACTGGTACGAGGGTACAGCAAGGCCTCAAGACCCGGATATAGCGAAGAACTTGCCCATGAACGGTTCGCTGTTCCTGGGGGAACGCGGACAGGTAGCCTGTGCTCATGGCGGTGCCCCTGTTTTCATTGGAGATGGGCCGGATGCACCGAAGGCTTATCTCCCGGATTCCCCGGGGCACCATGCCCAGTGGATCCAAGCCTGTAAAACCGGCAGTGCCACAGGATCCAACTTTGCCTACGCCGGACCCTTTACGGAAGTTGTCTTGCTTGGTAACGTGGCCTATCGTGCAGGAGGACCGATAGACTATGACCCGGAATCAATGAAAATAACTAACCACGAACAAGCGAATACCCTGCTTCGCAAAGAATACCGCAAAGGTTGGGAAATTCAATAATGAAATACACGCTGTTTATAATCTGGTTTTGTATGGCGATGTCCAGGGTAGGTGGTGCAGCGGAGGATGCTCCAAAACCACCCAACATCCTGTTTATCTACACCGACGATCAATCCTATCGTACGGTTGGTTGTTATCCGGATAGCTATGATTTTGTCCAGACACCCAACATAGACCAGCTTGCCAGTCAGGGCATGCGTTTTGATGCCGCTTATATTGGGACCTGGTGTATGCCCAGTCGGGCAGCCATGCTGACCGGCCATCACCAGTACGGCGTACAATCGATGCGGATGGAAGGACAATATCCAGGCAGTGAGTATGACCCCCAACAGTGTCCGTTTTGGCCGAGTGTATTTCGCAAGAATGGTTACGTAACGGCCCAGATTGGTAAATGGCATACCGGAACGGATAATGGGTTTGGCAGAGACTGGGATCACCAGATTGTGTGGAACCGTCCGGCATTTCCGGCCAATGCGGGGAACTACTATGGAAATCAGTTATTACAGATTGATGGTGCAGCCGAAAAACCAGTGAGTGGATATTCCACAGATAACTATACGAACTGGGCAATCGACTTTATTGAGGGTGATCATCGTGACGCCGATAAACCATGGTATCTATGGGTCTGTTACGGTGCGGTGCATGGACCGTTTACGCCGGCGGACCGGCATCAACAGCTATATCCAGACGTCCGGATACCTGTCCCTCAGGACATCTATCCTCCTCGTCCGGGCAAACCGGACTGGATGCAGAAAATCGACCAATGGGAAAAGGGTGCCGATGGACAGCCCGTGATGGCCGGCAACGGATTTCAGGCACGAACGGTTGACACGAAGGGGATTCATGGCAATACCCTGAATGACTGGGTACGACAGTATCATCAGGGTGTGAGCGCCATCGATGAAGGGGTTGGTCGTATTATGGAGGCACTGGATGCTTCCGGCCAAAGGGAGAACACACTTGTTGTGTTTACGTCGGATCAGGGATTTGGATGGGGACAACATGGTTTTCGGATGAAACTGGCACCGTATGATGCAACAACGCGATCTCCTATGATTGTTAGCATGCCCGGTAGAGTACCAAAAAAATCTGTCTGCAAAACGCCGGTAGCCGGAGTGGACTTTGCACCGACTTTTTTCAGTTTTGCGGGTATCGATCTGCCGTGGAAAATGCATGGACACGATATTTCCCCCCTGCTGAAAAATCCTAAGTCGAAATGGGAACATCCCGTGCTACAGACACTCACCGGCCGTAGTTATGGAAAAGACACCGATACCATCCCTACCGATCCGGAAATTCGGGATCTTAATGGAGTCCCATGGTGGGTTTCTTTGCGAGAGGGCAATTACAAATACATTCGTACTCTGGTTGCCCATGAGCCGGAAGAATTGTATGACCTGAAACGGGATCCGGACGAATTACACAATTTAGCATTGGATAAAAAATATCGTTCTTTGACGCTTCGTTTACGTGCAGCAACGATCACTGAACTGCGGCGGACGGATGCGAAGATGGTAGACCATCTGCCGGATGTCGGTACGGGTTATTAAAGACGAGGCGTGCGGAAAGAAGGTCGGAGCCTGTTTTGACGGATGGGTTCTTTCCCATCCTGTTGAAAATACCAGTCAGCCCGTCGATAGCGCGATGGCACTTACCTATAATAACGCATACCTGCATGGAATTCATTTTCAGATAGTGGCTTTATTGTTGAAAGATGTTTATGAGCAACCTACGTTTACCTGGTACGCGGCGAGAATTTCTAGGTCTGTCTTCAGCTGCGGTTAGCTCGCTTATTATTTCGGATACGTTGAGTCAGTTTAACCAAATACAAGCAGCCACGCTGGATAAGTCCGGCAGCCGTAGTCCTTATGGCCCGCTTCGGCCGGTTAAGGATCAGACAACGGGTCTGGCTTTGCTAAGTTTGCCGGCGGGATTTGAATATTTAACCCATGGCTGGACGGGCCAGATAATGAGTGATGGCCGAAAGACACCTCCCGCCCACGACGGTACCGGTGTGATCGCTGATGACAAGGGCCTTCTTACACTCTGTAGAAACCATGAAGTCAACGGACTCAAACCGGCATTTGCCCACGCAAGAAATACGTATGATTCGCAGGCAGGCGGAGGGACCACGAACTTTACATTTGATTGCGGAGCCGGAAAATTTACAGGGAGCCGAGCGAGTCTGTCCGGTACCGTTCGCAATTGTGCTGGTGGCGTGACGCCATGGGGAACATGGCTAACCTGCGAAGAAACGCTGTACGGACCGGAAGAGGAATCGGATCCCCAGTATGCTGAAAGCCATGGCTGGATTTTTGAAGTACCTGCCGATGGAAACGGATCCCCGAAACCGCTCAAGGATATGGGACGATTTGTCCACGAAGCCGTGGCAGTAGATCCTAAGACGTCCATTGTCTACGAGACGGAAGACCGTTCGACGTCCGGTTTGTATCGGTTCCTTCCGAAAACCAAGGGAAAACTTGCGGATGGCGGTACTTTGCAAATGATGAAAGTGCCCGACCAGCTAGACCTTTCCAAAAACGTTCCACCAGATTCCGTCTTTGAGAATATCGAGTGGGTTACGATTGATGACCCCACGATACCTCATGTCGAAGGCACGACCAATGCATTGGGTGTCTATTCACAGGGCCGTAAGTTAGGCGGGACTAATTTTGCGAGACTTGAGGGGATCTGGCATTTCAAAGGATCTATATTTTTTGATTCCACCAGCGGTGGCAATGCTAGTGCCGGGCAAATCTGGGAATATGTGCCCGCAAAGAATACGTTACGCCTTGTTTTTGAATCCCCGGATAAACGGGTCCTGAATATGCCGGATAATCTCACGATTAGCCCCCGGGGCGGGATTGTGCTGTGTGAGGATTGTGGAACAACCACGATCGAATCAAGCGAGGGGATAGAGCGATTTCATCCCCGACTTCAGGCGCTTAGCCCCGAGGGCGAGATCTTTCCCCTGGGATTTAACAACGTGGTCATCGAGGAAAAAACGATGGGGATCCAGGGCGATTTTCGCGGATCGGAGTGGACGGGTGTGAATTTCAGCCCGGATGGAAAATGGTTGTTTGTCAACATTCAATCACCAGGCTTCACGGCAGCGATTACCGGACCCTGGGCGAAAGGCTTTCTCTAGATTTAGCGGTGGTTTTCGGTCACGGGAACCACAACCACCGTTTAGAACACGCAGGGTCTCTCCCTGTTGATCAAAATAACTCGCTGATAGGTTCACCGCGATAGATCATATGTGGTCGATCCAGTCCGTCGTACCAGGCTGCGGTGGCGGGTAATCCCAAAGCATCATAGATGGTTGCCGCCAGATGTTCCGGTGTTTTCGGATTGTCGGTGGGAAAGCCACCATGTTTGTCAGAGCTTCCAATGGCACGACCGCCTTGGACGCCTCCACCGGCAAACCAGACACTTTGCAGGGCACCATGATGATCCCTGCCAGGTAGTTTATAGTGACTTGGCAGCAGGGTTATTTTTGGGGTTCTGCCAAATTCACCGGCCATGACAATTAAGGTTTCATCCAGTTCACCGGCTGCATCCAGATCATCCAGCAAAGCGCTCACGGCCTTATCGGTGGGGGGAAATAACTTGTCTTTCAAGTGGGGAAAGGCATTTCCATGCGTATCCCAGGCTTCGTCGTTACCGAGATTTACCTGAACCATATTCACGCCAGCCGCGACCAGCCGCCGAGCCATTAATAATGACCATCCAAACGCATTTTTGCCATATTGTTGCTGGACTTTTTCGTCGGCGTTGGTGACATCCAGTGCATGCTGAACAGTTTTGTCTGTGAGCAGTGAAATGGCCTGTTGGCGATATTGGTCAAATAATTCGGTTCGCGCAGATTGATCCAGACGACGTTTTTGATCGGTTACGGATCGAACCAGATTAATCCGATCGACAAATCGATCTGAGGCGATCCCGTGTGGAAGTTCCAGATTAGGAGCTTGGAATGTACGTGTTAAATCATCGCC
>JAYZPA010000157.1:0-6631 GCA_036150515.1 Planctomycetota bacterium | reverse complement strand
AAATCCACAATCAGACCTTTGACATTCTGCTGCTTTAGCTGTTTCAATGCCTGCAATAACTCTGAAGTGGTATTTCGACCAAAATTGGTAACTAATAAATATCCAATCTTGTTTTTCTCATCTAACATATAATTCCAGGAATCATCTGTATTTCGACGGGCACCGTAAACTGACTGCACACGGATTAACTGCCGCTGGACGCTAACCGTTTTGGTTTCGTTGTAACGGGGTGATTCAATCGTCAATTCCAGGGAGGTGCCAATTTTTCCCCGTAAACGCTGGGAAACATCCGAGAGTTCCATCCCCTCGGTCGATTCATCGTTAATTTGGCGGATCACATCCCCGGGCCGGATTCCGGATTCATATGCAGGCGACTTGTAGACCGGAGTGATGATTTCAATTTGACCTTGATTGACGACTGTTTGAATGCCAATGCCACCAAACTCGTTTTCCACACTTCGTCTGAATCGATCTATATTCGAAGGAGGAATGTAGTTCGAATGACGATCCAGTTTCCCAAGCATGCCGTCGATGGCCGCATCGACCAGTTCCCGACGGTCAACGTCCGTAACGTAGTTGCGATCAATCTGGTCAAGCGTGTCGACAAAGAGCTTTAAAAGCTCATAAATCTCCTCATCCTGAGATTGAATGCCGACTTTCGAAGCCGCATCCTCCCTTTGATTGCCGGCATCTTGTGCCAACGCCCCGGATGAAATCGCTGAGAACAGCATTCCCCCCAAAGCAAGAATGATAAACCAGCGTAACCGCGTGCCCTGGAGGTGTCGGATTATAAACATTCGATTCAATTTCCAATCGTTCCTCTGAAAAGAAACATCTCAAGTCTCTTGTAACGTCCCCTGCAAAGGAATTGAGTAAAAAAGTAGGATAACGGTTGCTTCCCTCAGTCGAATTATAGGGAAACCAGGTATCAGGAACAATATTCATCACCGTTTGGTTTAATTGAAAGTTACGACGTGAGCCGACACATGGTTATCGCCGGAGGTGGAATCCTCGGTCTGGCAACGGCGCACCAAATCACGGCGACGTATCCCGGAACCAAAATCACCGTTCTTGAAAAGGAAACGCAGGTTGGCCTCCACCAAAGCGGCAGCAATTCCGGTGTCATTCATTCGGGAATTTACTATCAGCCAGGATCCCTAAAAGCCACAAACTGTAAGCAAGGCCGCAGGCTGATGGAGACGTTCTGCCGGGAACAGGAAATCCCATTTGAAATCTGTGGCAAAGTCATTGTGGCAGTTCATGAATCTGAGCAGGAGCGGCTCGAGAACATCTATCAGCGGGGGCAGAAAAACGGTGTCTCGTGTGAATTAATCAGCCGCGAACGATTATGTGAAATTGAACCGCACACAGCCGGAATTCGTGCCATTCATGTACCCCAAGCAGGCATTGTCGACTACCGGGCCGTTTGTGATCGTTTGGCACAGTTGATTCAGCAGCGTGGGGGTGAAATTCAAACGCAGACAAAGGTACACCGTATCGAAAAACGAGGGAACACCGTCCACGTGGAAACCAATCAGGGTGATTTTAAAGGAGACTATTTCATCAACTGTACCGGGATTTACTGTGATCGCATTGCACTGAAAACAGGGCACCGTTCTCCTGCTAAAAATATCCCCTTCCGAGGTGAATACTACGAATTAAAGCCATCTGCTTTTCATTTATGCAATCATTTGATCTATCCGGTTCCGAACCCACAATTTCCATTTCTCGGTGTTCATTTTACCCGCATGATCGATGGACGATTTGAATGTGGACCCAATGCTGTTTTAGCCTTTGCTCGTGAAGGCTACCGCAAACGTGATATCAATTTGTTCGACCTGATGGAAACTCTTACCTACCCGGGATTTTTACGACTGGCCATGAAGCACTGGAGAATGGGAAGCGGAGAGATGTGGCGATCTTTCAGCAAGCAGGCCTTTGTCAAGGCACTCCAACGTTTAGTGCCCAGCGTAAAAAGCTCAGATTTAACCACCGGGCGTTCCGGGGTACGATCTCAGGCATTGGATCGACAGGGGACGTTGGTTGATGATTTTATTATTCTGGATTCTGACAGGATCATTAATGTCTGCAATGCACCCAGTCCCGCTGCAACCAGCTCACTGAAAATCGGAGAGACGATTGTTGAGCGTTTAAGCCAACAACTCAGCTAACGACCGGTACGCACTTCAGTCAAACATTGCAAAAAAACACCCGACGGGCGAGATCGCTCATCGGGTGTTTGACTCTGTGAGAGTTCCGTTGTTTTTCAAGGGTAGGTTTAGCGGTTTCCACCACCCTGGCCACCGCCCTGACCATTCTGTCCTTGCCCATCGCCCCGATCGTTATCGATTCCCTGAGCCTCACCGGTCGCAAAATTAAAGGTACGAACGTCACCAACCCCCGTTGAAATCGGGATAGGTGGAACCGTAACCCGCACATATCGCCGATCGGGTGAGACAATCGGTGCCATAGCCGTAAAGTTGGTACCTTGGGGTAAGGTTGTTATCTGTGGTCGATAGCCCACCCCGCCACGGCCGGGCACAAAGAACCTGCCATCGCGTGCTGCCCGGTGACGTGCAATAGCAAAATCACGAGCTGCGTCCGAATCCGACAGGCTGTTCAGTTGTTGAGCGAGCAGTTCCCGGCCAATCATTTCCTGATGCTTTTGCAGGTTTTCCAACTGATGTGCGCCGATAGGTTCCACCCGGCGGCCATGCAAAACATCAAAAATTACAACGGCATCTTTGTTATCGATTTCAATTTGTTCATGAATGTGTGGCCGATCAGGATTATCCGTGTAGATGTCCACGGTCACTTTCCCCGCAGTCACGTTACCCCACACTCGACGAATCAAAAGCCGATACTGCCCTTTAAATGCCTGTGGACAAACATACGATTCATGATAACCATTGACCGGTTGGTTACCGGCGATCGCGAACGAATCGCCGAGCATTACGCCACCGGCGGTGGTACGATCATTTTGAATCGAACAGACGGTTCCTGTGGGTTCCTGCACATGCAGATCAATATCGGCATTTCCTGTCCACGTAACGACGACACGACAATCCCGTGCCGTATTGGTGCCCAGTTGCTTGGCAAACTGAGTGGCTTCCTTTTCTTGACCCGCTTGTTTCAATTGCATGATCAAGGCCTGAGCCGTGTGCTGTGCATCCAATTCAACATGTTTTTGATTATTGGTCCACGCCTGACTCAGAATTCCCAGCGTTGCCCATTTAAGTGATTCGACGTCCCCGAGGCGTTTTGCCAATGCCAGTCCGCGCACATAGGGTTCAGGGCGGTAAGGATTACCTTCAGAAACATCACGGAGGATCTGTAAAGCGCGGTGATGCAAACCAACATCGGACATATAGATACCGATAGCCAGTCTCGACTCCGAGTCGGTACTGTAATCCATGGCAGACATCAACGCCCGTTCCACTTCTCGAATCGGAGCATGATTTGCCTGCATCGCCAGGCCTAGTCCTTCATACATCCAGAATTCGGACTGTTTGTTTCGCATCGCTGCGAGCATGATTGCGATGGATTCATCAACCAGCAGTTTGGCTTTGGTTCCGTTGCCCTGCTCATGCAGTCGCTGAGCCTGAATCATTTTCAGCTGGACCGTAAAACGAATTTGACGCTGATGTTGCTCCGTTGCGGCGTCATCCAGATCGATTTTCCCCTGGAAGTATCGGTTCCAGGCATCGTTTAGGGATTCTCCATCAACCGGCTTGTGGTCAATCGTCGTCAACTGCTGTTCGATGGCTTTGGGTACATCATTCTTCGAAGCTGACTGCGTTTCCTTCTGAGTTTCCTCAGCCACAACCGGTTTGGTACCCAACGACAATTCATCTTCGACATTTTGGAAACCGCCCATGCCGCCACCGCCCATGCCCATGCCGCCACCGCCCATGCCCATGCCGCCGCCGCCCATGCCCATGCCGCCGCCGCCCATGCCCATGCCGCCGCCCATGCCGCCGCCCATGCCGCCCATCATGCCACCCATTCCGGACATAATCGGCATGACCAGATCGCCTACCTCATAGGTGCGTACGATCAGTTCATTTTCAGCAGCTTCGGGAGTCGTGATTTTCAGCACTTCGTCATTAATAACGTAGGTGAGACCAATGCTGTTGAGCATCAATTTCAGACCAGAACGCAGCGTAATTCCTCGCAAATCCTGATTCACCGGAATATTTGAATCCAGTCCGATATCCGTCAACGCTTTTTCATCGATAATTATAGGAATGCTGTGCCGTGTCTTAACCTGGTCAACCACTTCTTTCAACGGTGTATCAAAGAAGACCATAACCGTTTCATCATCTAACGCATCGATGATTTTTTGCTCGGCCGGGTTGTTTCCCTGATCGACGACGTACTTACGTCGTTCCACTGTGATTCTGTGCCAAAACTCTGCTTCGGGGTACCGAATGGGTGAATCGCCACCGGGAAAGGGGATCAACGCTTCTTCGTTCTCATACATCACGTCCGCAAAATTCTTGTGTCGTAAATCACGGAATTTTTCAAGGCCCGCGTACTGACGCAAAATACGTGCTTTCCAAACCGCCGTTGTTGGCGTTCCGTCATAGGGTAACAATACCCGGATCGGCATCGCAATCTCCGCATCCGCTGTAAGATATTTTTCACCTTCATCCACTCGCTTACGATCATCTTCCAATGCTGCCTCGTCCATCAGCACGTTGAACTTTTCCATCAGTCGAGTGATTAATTCCTGTTTTCGCGTCGTTTCATCAATCATGTCTTTAAGTCGCTCTGCATTGGCAGCACGGATTTGATTCAGTCGGTTCTCCGAATCCACTCCCACCTGTCGCACACTGGCTTCACGACTTGCGTCTTCAATTTGTTTGCGCAATTTTTGACGAATATCCGCAGCAACGTCGGTCGCCGCTTCGACATGCTCACGCAGCAATTTTAAATCCTGTCTCGCTTTTTCCGGATCCTGACCAATCAAATCCCGTGCAGCTTCCAGACCGTTTTCCACGATCACCTGCAATTTGCCGGCCTTAACCTCTCGTTTCTGAGCCTCGCGATTAAGGAAATTCGGGGAATCTTCCAATGCTGCAGGTCCGCCATCAAGAATCAGTGCGTCGGGATCCGCCGGTGGTGCTGCAGCCGGAGCAGGTTCGGGCTGTACCAGCGCAATTTCCGTTGTAATCGGTCCGCGTTCCGCAGCGCCCTTGATTGCTTTGGCTTCCGCATTGGTAGGATCTTTGCGAAGTACTTCGTCCGCAACATCAATCGCACCCTGGACGTCACCTGTTTTCAGGGCATGAAGTCCTACCTGATTTAAACCGTTCACTTTGTTCTGGATGGAGCGGCGGACTTCCGTCAACCCTTCCGTACCCAGGGTTGCTAAACCAACTCCATCATGAGGCCGAGCCGCTTCCACTAAATTTGGCAGGAAGTTATAGTCCTCGCTGGAACCCTTAGGAGTAACCGTCCATTTCATTTCAATCGGACGGCCATAAACTTCACCCATGATGGAAACTTCACGTTGACCGCGCTTTTGAAATTCACCGATGAAAATGGTGTCCCGATCCACACGCAGTGGTGGCATCGTACTTGACGTGTAAACACAGTCCATGTCCGGTGACAAACTTAATTCCATGGGCCAGACAACCGGTGCCGTTACCGCACCGGCTAAATCAAAACCGCTCTTGGTGCTCGTTTGCGGATCCACATTGTCAACCCGAATGATCCCGCCGGTACTATTGCTTAACGATGCCAGCAACTGAATGTTTCGTTGAGGTCCGATGGCAAATGTCGAAACGGAGATTCGTTTTGAGACCAATTCACCAACGACACGTTTGTAATCCGCGATTTGCAGCAAATTGGCTTTGCTCATGCCATCGCCAATGTATACCACACTACGCTGCCGATCCGCAGGACCTGCGTATTGCTCCGCCACCGATTTTAGGATTTCAACCATATCGGTCGAACCTAATGCCACTCGATCGTTGAGCTTGGCAATCGCCTTGTCAATCTGTTCACCTTTGGGACTGACAAATCCGTCCGACATCTCCACCGCAAATAAATCCACTGCCATGAGATTAACGCGATGCTGTTTCCCTAAGTTCGTTAACAACGAATCCAGACAGACCATCGCATCCTTTCGATACTCACCAACCTGACTGGCCGAAGTGTCAACCAGGACAAGGACGTCGTGCGCCCCTACCGCCGGAATCTCAATGTTAGGAGATAACGACATCGCATAATACGATTCCCCCGATGCCTTGTCGTAAGTGTGCATCTGAGACGAATTCGATTCGTCTGCAAATACGAAAGATGACAATGTGAACATCGCCACGGTGCAAATCACTAAACGTAATGTGATGCGCTTGGACATGGTAGATTACTCCAACGCCGATTCCAGTGTTTAAACTTCTTCTGATCCGTTCGCCCAATAAACCTGTTCCAGTGGCCTATCCGACTAGCCCTATTCTATTCAGCTCGACCCCGAAAGACTACCTTCTTTTATGAAAATGGTGAATCTTGGTAGGTTTTACTGCTTTTGACAAAGCTGATCAGAGTGTGCAGCCTCGACATGAGACTCATACTTCTTATCTTATGGTTCGAATGTTCCTATTATGTGGGAATAGTACAGTCGACT
>JAYZPA010000156.1:0-21053 GCA_036150515.1 Planctomycetota bacterium | reverse complement strand
GTGCCACAGAGCAAAGTGGAGGATAGGGGACTCGAACCCCTGACCTTCTGGCTGCCAGCCAGACGCTCTCCCAACTGAGCTAATCCCCCGTTTTGGCTAAAAGAAACCCCACCGGAAATGCCGAAACATCCTAACAGGCCTGAACCTCTGAAATTATCAGTGGCCGGCTGGTCTGTCAACCAGCAGATTATTGGTAAAGCTTAGCGAAAACAACGCATGAACCGCAAAATATTTCTCACCATCGCCAAGTATTCCATATCTTTGGGGATTATCAGCTTTCTGTTATACCGCGCGACCACCGGTGAGCATGCGAACAGTTTCAATAAGATTTGGACCGATCGGGAAGACTGG
This sequence comes from Planctomycetota bacterium, assembly GCA_036150515.1. GTDB lineage: Bacteria > Planctomycetota > Planctomycetia > Pirellulales > Pirellulaceae > UBA721. The sequence continues at coordinate 20,702 of JAYZPA010000156.1, read as the reverse complement.
AATAAGCCCTATCTGCTGTTGAGCCTGTTGATAGCATTGAGTGGTTTGTCACTGACATTTATCCGTTGGTTTTTTCTCGTCCGTGCACTGGAGATTCCTTTCCAGCTGCGGGATTCTTTCCGACTGGGGTTTATCGGTTATTTTTCCAATTTCCTTTCACTGGGCGTCCTGGGTGGGGATGCCATTAAGGCGGTTTTCATCAGTCGGGAACAGCCCGAAAGGCGACCGGAGGCGGTATCGAGTATTGTCTTGGACCGGGTCATGGGGTTGTATTCCCTGACGGTTGTCTGTGCATTTGCCGGCGTTCTTAGCACGCGATATTCCAGCGCACCCTCGTCGGCTGAGGCAACGGTGGATTTAACGAGGATTGCAGAAGTTTCACTTGGAATCAGTGTTGTGGCGGGAGTGATCGGAGTTTTGCTGGTATTGATTCCCCGTCTCACAGGAGAAGCAATGCAGGATCGTGTAAAGATCATTCCCCTGGCCGGTCCGGTACTGGGGAAATTGTTGCGGGCGGTCAATATTTACCGGGGTCGGCCAGGAATGCTGCTGGGCTTAATCGGATTGACGATTGTGGTTCATTGTCTGTTTGCGGCAAGTGTCTTTGTCATGGCCGCAGGGCTGCAGGTGGAACATCCGGACTTTGTTCAGCATCTGGTGATTTCGCCGATGTCAAATCTGGCAGGATCGATTCCACTGCCCGGTGGAATTGGTGCTTTTGAAACGATGTTTGAATTATTGTATGTGGGTGCGGGAATCCCGGCAGGCAGCGGTTTGGCAACGGCTCTTGGATTTCGAGTTGTCACGATCATCATCGCTTTGATCGGCATTGTGTATTACCTCCGCAGCAAGCGAGAACTGGCGGAATTACATTAGCCCCGACCCGATCCGCGGTTCATTCTTCCAGGATCACCTGTCCACCCTGTTTCACGATGGCCGGAGCATCAGGGTCGGTATCAATCAGGTCGTTATTTTTCAGGGTTGTCAGGCTATGTCCTTCGGTTCGAATTTGAGCTTTGCCATTATTACCCACCAGGCAGTCTTCAATTCTCACCCGGGATGCACCGCCCACACTGATCCCGCTGCGTCCGTTCCCCTGAGCGGTGATGTCCTTTAGTTGAGCACCGAAGACATTATCATGGGCATTGATTCCGTCCAGCTGAAACCCCTGAACGATGAGATTTTCAATGACGACATTTTGACAGTTGATCAATGTGATCCCAACCGACGCGTGGGTATAGGTTACGTCATGCGAATCGGGAAGTCGATGATTGGCTGGTTTAAAGTAGATTTTGCGTTTGAACACGCACCATTGCAGCTCTTCCAGAGCGGGGATTTTGTTTGCCGTGGGTGAAACCTCCACTTGAATTCCGGGTTGATTGTCTACAAACAGGATGAAAAAGGAGGATCGCGGAGGCTTAAACTCGTATATATGATTGCCCACGGATGTCCATTGGTCATACGTGATTTTCTGTCGTCCGTCTAAAATGGCGCCATTGCCGATAATACGAAAACTCCTACCGACCAGTCCACTGTTGTGGCCGTTTTGAATGGAAAGGCTTTCACGGTACATGGTTCCGTTGTTTGCCACATGAATGGTATCCCCCTTTTTGGCCAGCTGCAGTCCGCGACTAATGGTGCGTACCGGTCCATGCTTACCGCCCTGTGAATCTGCTGCCTGACCGTTTTGGCTATCGCTGCCGGTGGCATTGTTTACGAACAGATCCCGGGCATCGGCATGATCTCCGGTGGCGATCGAAAAAATAAACAGAGCGAATACAAGGGTGGATCTACGAAAAATCATTTTGGTGTTCCGGCTGGATGGCTTTGACGGATGATGGCAGCTCCCACAATAGAAGTCGCCGAATTGTCAGGAAATGAGGCGGCTGCGTCAATAAGAAAACTGTACGAAGAGATCGTTGTCCCGGGGATCGGGTCACTGCGGGCCGCTAAACGGGTAAAAGTGAGGATACCCGCTATTCGGGTTGGTTACTCGGCAGGATAACGCCCGATTTTGGTTGTTCGGTCGTGCCCTGAGTGGGCGGAAGATTCGAATTAGGAGTGGTACCGGGAATATTGAGATTTTGCAGATCAAAAGAGGAGTTACTGGAAGGAATCGCATCCGCAGTGATCATAGTGCGATTGAGATATAGTTTATCTTCCCGATAGCGGTCATAGCGCAGGTCAAGCTCTGTCCGGAAATCAGCATAATCCTGACGAACTTCATCCGGACTCCGATTTTGATAACGGGCCAATTGCTGAATGTAACTCTCCAGTGAGGACATCGCATCACTGAGTGTTTGTCGCGCGGTTGCAAAATCCCCGTTCAGTGCCTGGGATGCTGCGAGTGTTGATTTTAATTGAATGGCCTGAATGGGGGTGACTTCACTTTTCAGCGCCGCCGTGACAAGTTCCTCTGCCTGTTGCGCATCCTGGACTCGCGGGTCAGGTGACATGGACTGAAACGTAGCCAGAAACAGCATCGATTCAATATCGTCTGGGTAGGAGCTTAGATAATCTTCGCCGAGCGGAGGATTGACGGTAATCCGAATGACATTTTTGAGGTGATCGATAGCCGTCAGGATATCCTGATCACGATAGAAATTGATATTGGCGAGGCGTTTGTGCGCTTCCCAGTGGTTATTGTTGATCTGCGTGGTTTTGAACATCAGGACTTTAGCATCTTCGGTATATCGATCGAAGGTCGCCTGATCATCAATAATGCCTTGCTGCGCTTTGATTTGCAGGATTTGTTGGAGCATGGTAGCAAGGTCATAGTGGGCGGTTGCATAATCGGGCTGGATGACGATGGCATGTTTCATAAAGGCCACGGCGTCATCGAGCTGGCCGAGGTTAAACAGAGTCTTAGCGGTGTTGGTATAGGCCTTAGCCTCGATTTGGGCGAGGTTATGGTTTCTTAAAACATGACAACGCGCGGCCAACGCAGCTCCAATATCAGGAATGATATTGTTTACGGGTGAAACATGATCACGGATTTGATTGATTACGGGCCGATGAAAATCGAGATAAGGGTGTGACAAGTACTCCAGATAGGGTTTGTCATCGACGAGGATTTGTCCATCATCACACAATGCCCGCAGTTCTGTACCATTGGCCAGGAAGCAGGACAGGAGGACGGTAGGTCGGATCAATTGATGTTGTGCTCCGCCCCAGTGGTTATATTCCAGATCTTGTTGCAACAGCTGATTGGTTGCAAGCGTGGTCCCAATACCCTCTTTGGTAAACACATGGGGATCTTCATTTTTGATTCCCAGCAGCAGCAGTTCGGAGGTATTAAACCACAGCTGTGCATTGGGAAAGGATTCCACGAAGGTCCGCACGACGGACTTGAATTCCGCGAGCCCCAGAAATTCCAGGGGAACGAACTGGGAGATCACGCCATTTTCATTGAGTCGTTGCCGCGCCTGTTGATAAAACTCGTGCGTATAGAAGTTGGAAATGCCTGGTCGAAAGACCTGTCCCACCTCGATGGAAATAATGTCATATTGATTTGAAGAGTGCGAGAGATAATTCCGCCCATCCTCGGTAATCAGGTTGATTTCGGTTGAACGTCGTTGAACACTATCTTCGGTCAGCCATTCGCCATTAAAGAATCGGATGAGGAGAGGTTCAAGTCCTTCTTCAATTTCCACCAGATCCAGTTTGTCGATGTCGTGCATCATGAATCGTTGAGCTGTCTGCCCTGTACCCAGTCCGACAACACAAACACTTTTGGGTTGTCCATGAACGAGTGAAGGGATGTGCCCCGCCATAAACTGATGGGTTCGTTGTGAATTCCCCTGCCATTGTTTATCAATATGCAATTCGAAGAGGTCACCATTTTCAACGACGGCGAGAAAGGAATTGACGCCTTCGACCATGGCCAGATTATTTCCGTCCAGTGTCGGAATCTTGCGGCTCATGCTGAGCATATCAAAGGGGATGCGGGTTCGTTCCACGAGAAAGCTGTTGCTACTCACCCGAATGCTGACAAAAACCACCGCGACAAACAGTATCCACCCGACTCGTTTTTCCAGAATCTTGGTATCCTCCAGTTTGATCCAGGCGAGGAAACCGGCAATCACATTACATACGGCCGTCAGTGCGATCGCATTTTCCAGACCGATCCGGGGTAGCACGAGAAAGCCGATAGCAAAAGACCCGCAAATGCCACCCATGGTATTCAATGCCGCCAGTCGACCCACGATCGCTCCCGTACTGGTAGCCTGCTGACTGGCAAGTCGGATTCCCAGCGGGAATGCCATACCTGCGAGTATGGACGGGAAGAGCATAATCAGACCAATTAGAACCATTTGTTGACTGATGCTGGTTGTACCAATTTGTTCCATAAAATTGATCCAGACAATTTCGGCGGGTGCCATGATGATGGCAAACGTGACGATGCCCGTCATGATTTGCAGAATTCCAAATCGGAAGACGCCCTTTTTCAGATCGTTTGTCAGCATGGAAGCCATCAGGCTGCCCAGCACGATTCCCAGCAGGATCACGGTCAGCGTGAGTGTATAGGTGTATACATTGTTCTCCAGAATCAGCGTCAAAAACCGCGTCCAGATGACTTCGTTACCTACGGCAGCAAACCCACTGAGTGCAAAAACGTATCCCATCGCCCGTGATTTGTCGGTCTGCGTTTCCTTTTCGTCCTCGGTTGCTGGTGGTTCAACGTGAGCGGCGGTGTCAGGCATTTTGACAAACAGCATGACCGCGCCAACGCCGATGCTGATCATACCGGCCAGGAAGATCGATGCGTTAACTCCGATGGTTGGTAACAATAAAAAACCACAGACGGCAGCCCCAACGGCGGCGCCTAGTGTGTTCATTCCGTAGAGCCAGCCAACGGAATTCAACAGTCCGTTTTCATGCCGGACGAACTGACGACAGAACAGTGGCAGCGTGGCACCCATCAGGATCGTGGGGGGCAACAGGCAGACGCTTACCAGAGCGGCACGTACGACGAGTGAAATAAACAGCCCGCCCTGAATGGTATCATATAACTGAGAGTACAGTGATTCGATCAATGGAAGGGTAAAGACGGATGCGATGCACAATAGGCCCACGCCGATTTCCAGCTTGCCATAAAGTCGAATGGGCTTTGTTTGCTGACGTGTTCGTTTTCCAAACAGGTAACTGCCAATCGCCAGCCCGCCAAAAAATACGCCTAATACGGTACTCATCGCATGCGAGGTGGAACCGACCACCAGACTGGCTTTTCGGATCCAGCTGATTTCGTAAACTAATGCGGCAAAGCCGGAAAGCACAAAACAGAACAGCGCGATCCATTCCACCTTTTGTAGTTGAGATGATGATCTTGGAGTTGTTTGGGTAGTCATGACGAAAAAATTCAGTCCGCAAGTGAATGAAAAAGATTGTGTGAAAATATAGGGTGGTCAGGAACACCGGAAAGACAGTAGACATACGCGTTGACGCAGGAAGTCGTTCTGTTATTCCTGAATAACACCGGAATAAAACTGCCGCAACTGGCCGGCAACATTTATTATCAGAGCACCATCGGAGGCAACTCCGCAGCAACGACCCTGATGAACAAGATCGCCCTGAGCGAGGGATACTTCGCTATGATTTAACATACACCGCGGATTCCAAAGAGTGGGAATATCCAGTTGTTTTGACTTAAGAAGAGCAAGATTTTGATCCAGTTGGTTCAATAAAAGTACCACCAGGTGAGTTAGATCGATGGTTGTACCGGTTACATCGGTTATGGCAATTCCCCGCTGGCGAACATCGCTGGGAGCAAGTTGGAGGGAATTGTTAACGTTCAGCCCGATTCCAATCACGATTTGGCTGGGTTGGGAGGCTGCGGACTCGATAAGAATGCCCCCCAGTTTTTTCTCCTGAATAAAGATATCGTTGGGCCATTTAAGCTGCACCGTCACGTCTAAAGGAACCAATCGTTCGAGTATTTGTGCGATCGTGATCCCGACGGTCAGTCCAATCGATCCCCGATCCTGTGTGGCGATGTCCGCAACATCATCGATTAGTGAAAAAGTCAGTGCTCCCGGGGACGAAAACCACCGATGACTTCCACGTCCCCGCCCCGCGGTTTGGCAAGGCGTTCCGACGAAACAGGGTAGCGGAACCTGTGTTTTTTCCACCAATCGCAAGGCTTCCGTATTGGTGGATTCGCAATCCGGCAAAACGATCACATGTGCCGCGGGAGAATCCTGTTCAATGCGGCCTGTATCGAAATAGGGATTCATGACTGGCAGTTTCCAAACCCGTTGGTATGGGTAACCGGGGGGGCCTGACAATCAGGAGGCAGGTCCCGCTGCAATTACATCCGCGTCGGCCTGATCTTTGTACTGTGCAAAATTGTCCCGGAACAATTGCGCCAGTTTGTCCGCCGTTTGCTGGTAAGCATCCGGGTCGTCCCAGGTCGTACTTGGAGTCAACAGTTCAGGAGGGCAGCCCGGGACACTCTCGGGAATGGCAAGTCCAAAAACCGGTTCCGTGACGGTGGGAACCTCGTCCAGTTGCCCTGCGTGGATAGCATCAATAATTGCCCGTGTGTATTTTAAACTCATCCGTGAACCCGTTCCATAAGCACCGCCGGACCAGCCTGTATTCACCAGCCAGGCATTGGTTTGGTGTTTTTCCATTTTATCGGCCAGTAGTTTTCCATAGGCGGACGGATGGAGCATGAGAAAAGCAGCCCCGAAGCAGGCGGAAAACGTTGCTTCCGGTTCCGTTACGCCAACCTCGGTCCCAGCAACCTTGGCCGTATATCCATTGATAAAGTGATAACTGGCTTGTGCTGGGGTCAGGCGCGAGACGGGGGGTAAAACACCAAAGGCATCACAGGTTAGAAGAATGATATTTTTTGGATGCGAACCGACACAGGGAACTTTGGCATTGGGGATGTACTCAATGGGGTAGGAAGCACGGGTGTTTTGGGTGATGGAAACATCAGAATAATCGACTTCGCGAGTATCGGGTGGGTACACGACATTTTCCAGAACGGTACCAAAGCGAATGGCTTGATAAATCTCCGGTTCGGATTCGACCGATAGGTCGATCGTTTTGGCATAGCACCCTCCTTCAATGTTGAAGATGCCATTGTCGGTCCAGCAATGTTCGTCATCCCCGATTAAAGGCCGATTGGCATCGGCAGAGAGCGTTGTTTTCCCTGTTCCGGAAAGCCCAAAAAAGAGGGCTACGGTTCCATCGGCACCTTCATTGGCGCTGCAATGCATGGAAAAGATGTCCTGTCTCGGCATCAGGTAGTGCATGATGGTGAAGACGCCTTTCTTCATTTCACCTGCATATTGAGTTCCCAGGATAACCAGCTCTTTGGCCTCCAGATTCAGGGTGACACAGGTATCCGATTCAACTCCAGCCACGTCAGGATCAGCCTTACACTGGCCGCTGTTGAGGATGACATAATCCGGCTCGCCAAATTCAGCGAGTTGTTCAGCCGTAGGGCGAATCAGCATGTTATGCATGAACAGCGCGTGATAGGGACGGGCACAGATAATGCGAATTCTCAGTTGATGGTCAGGATCCCAGCCGGCAAATCCGTCCACGATATAGAGTCGTTCACTCTGACTAAGGAATTCAACAGATAAGGCACGGTTTTGAGCAAACGAATCCGCTTCAAGGGGCATGTTTACCGGTCCCCACCAGATTTCATTTTCGCTTTCCGGATTACGAACAATACGTTTGTCCTTAGGGCTGCGGCCTGTCTTTTCAAACGAGATGCTGGCTAAGGCGCCGCTGCTGGTAATCTCACCGCCGTCATGCTCCAGTGCATGTTCGTAAAGGGTTGCGGGTGAGAGATTTCGATGGACGTTGGTGTTTTCAATACCGTATTGACTAAGATCAATGGACATATCGCTGCTCTTTTACCTTGTATTAAGTTGAGTTGAGTTGAAATCAGTGCTGACCTGTAATACCGACGTCTTGGTATTCCAACTACCAACGAATCCGTATGCGGTCGGGTTCATTATAACCATTTACTCGAATCTGATTAGGGGGGGGGGGAAGGCGGTAAATCGATAATCGGTAGAGAGGGTTTAATTAAATAAGTTGGTAGTGGTATACTCAGCGTGGCAACGGTACTTTATCACCAAACTGGTTTCAGCGAGTATGAATATGGATCGACGTGATGCTATCAAAACAGCCGTTGCAGGCACAGCGCTTGCATCACTCGAGGTTCGATCACTCAAGGCGGCCGGGGTTCAGGCCGATGTGTTGGTGAAGCAGGTGATTGAACCGAGTCGGGGGATGTATAGTGGCTGGCCCACGCTAATTCGCCGTAAAAACGGCCAACTGCTGCTGGTTGCCTCCGGCACGCGTGAGTCGCACGTTTGTCCTTTTGGCAGCGTGCAGCTATTTCGCAGCAATGACAACGGGAAAACCTGGCTGCTTCCGCAGACCGTGATGGATACACCGATTGATGATCGCGATGCCGGCATACTTGAAACGCAGCAGGGGACATTGCTGGCGACGACGTTTACCTCCAATGCCTATGTTGCGGTTTTGCAAAGCGCGCGGGCGGCGGGAGATTGGCCACCGCAACGGCTGGCGCAATGGGAAGCGGCGGCTGCTCGCGTTACCCCGGAACAATTGCAAGCGACACTTGGAAACTGGATGATGCGTTCCACTAATGGTGGAATTACCTGGTCCGAACCCACGCGCTGTATTCTGAATAGTCCGCATGGTCCTATTGCTTTGCAGGATGGTTCGTTACGGTATGCAGGCAAGGCGCTCTGGCAGGAAGTACCCTTTGTGGGAGTGGCGATTTCCAGTGATGATGGAAGATCCTGGAAAAAACAGGCCGCCATTCCGACTCGACCGGGTGACGATACTGCAAAATATCATGAGTTGCACGCAGTGGAAGCTGCCAGCGGGCGATTGGTCGTTCAGATTCGAAATCACAACTCCAAAAATGCAGGCGAGACGCTGCAGACGGAGTCCACCGATGGTGGAGCAACCTGGTCAACGCCCCATGCCATTGGCGTCTGGGGCTTACCATCGCATTTGCTTAGATTGCGGGACAACCGGTTGCTGATGTCTTATGGATATCGTCGCAAGCCGTACGGGAATCAGGCGCGACTGAGTGAAGATGAGGGGCGGACCTGGTCTGAACCGATGACGCTGTCCGATGATGGCGCTGGTCATGATTTGGGTTACCCGTCAACGGTTCAGTTGGAGGATGACCGACTGCTTACGGTTTGGTATGAGCGAATGTCGGATAACCCGCGGGCTGTGCTGCGTCAGGCAATCTGGAGAATCCGATGACCTCTGCGGATAAAATGAACACTGCCGGTTCGTCCACATCACGGGACGGGCGGCGGATTTCACCGGCGGTAGGGTTTGCCATGATCTTCCCGTTTGTTTTGACACTTATCTATTTCGTCTTATTGGCGGGTCAGGAGACCGGATTACAGAACATGGTGTTTGGTGCCTTGAAAGTGGTTCAATTTGGATTTCCGGCCTTCTATGTATTCTTTATTCTGCGTGAATCATTTTCGTTACCGGTGTCGAAACAACCCGCCTGGCGGATGTCGATTGGATTTGGCGTGGCTGTGTTTCTTGCCGTGCTCGGCATTTATTTTGGCTTGCTTAAAGGCACGGCATCGTATGACGTATTGCAAACAAAGGTGCTTGAAAAGGTCCAGGGATTTGGTTTAAACAGCGTAGGGGCGTACGGTGCATTTGCCCTGTTTTACTGTATCGCTCATTCTGCCCTGGAAGAGTACTATTGGCGCTGGTTTGTTTTTAAACGCCTCCGCGACCCTCTGGGTCCGTGGCAGGCAATCATCATGTCGAGTGTGGCATTTATGGCTCACCATGTCATCCTGATGGTGGTGTTTTTTGGTATCGCTTCACCTCTGGCCTGGATCTTTTCCCTCTGCGTGGCCGTGGGGGGCGGGATGTGGGCCTGGCTCTATCAGCGCAGTGATCACTTGTTTGCGATCTGGGTCTGCCACGCGATAGTCGATGCAGCATTGTTCTTTGTAGGGTATGATTTGATTTTCAATTAGTTACCACGGGGATTGGTTATCAGGTTTCCCACCCTGAAGTACAGGTACGGTTCGAATCAGGACCTGCTGCATGATGAGAATTTAACCCGAAGAGGAATTGAGACGTGTCTACCGCTTACGATCAACTTGTCGAACATTTTCGTGAATTGGCGCTTTTGCAGTCAGTCGCATCACTTTTGGACTGGGATGCCCGGTGTAAGTTACCCGAGGGCAGTGCGTCCTATCGGACGGACCAGCAGGCCTGTCTGGCAAACCAGATTCATCAGAAGGGGATTGACCCCCGGATTGGAGATTGGTTAGCGGAGGTTGTGGATACCGATTTAACCGCCGACCCGCAAAGTGATTCGGCCACCGTGATCCGTGAGATTCAGCGGAGTTATGATAAGCAGACTAAATTACCGGCAGATTTAGTTGAAGCGCTTACGCGAGCCCAAAACGACGGTCAGCATGCATGGGTGGAAGCGCGGCGGAACGATGATTTTGATAGTTTTTTGCCGTTTCTGGAAACGACCTACCGCTTAAAACGGGAACAGGCGGACGCTATTGGATATGAGGAATGCCGGTATGATGCCCTGTTGGATGATTTTGAGCCGGGTGAGAAGACGAGTCGGGTACGGCAGGTTCTGGAAGCCCTGCGAACGGAATTGGTTCCCCTGCTGGACTTGATTCGCGGGAGTTCCGCGCGGCCGGATACCAGCATTCTGACTCGGGAATATCCGGTCGATTCCCAAACGTCGTTTGGTACACGAGCGGCAACGGCCATTGGTTTTGATTTTGATCGTGGACGACTCGATGTGACCCATCATCCTTTTTGTACGGAGGCGGGTCCGGATGACTGTCGGATTACCACACGCTATAACCATCACTTTTTCCCGATGGCCTTTTTCGGGATTCTTCATGAAGCCGGCCACGGAATTTATGATCAGGGATTACGAAAAGAATATTACGGATTGGGCCCAGGTCACTATTTGTCTCTGGGAATTCACGAATCCCAGTCGAGAATGTGGGAGAATCAGGTTGGCCGCAGCCGACCATTTTGGGAACATTGGTTTGGTCAGGCACAACAGACGTTTCCCAGTGCCCTCTCCTCGGTCGAGCTGGAAGAATTCTATTTTGCCATCAACCGGGTGGAACCTTCATTGATTCGGGTCGAAGCGGATGAACTTACCTATAATCTGCATATCATTATTCGTTTTGAGCTTGAACAGGAACTGCTTAACGACGAACTCAGCGTGGTTGATTTGCCTCAGGCCTGGAATGCCAAATACGAGCAGTATTTGGGTATTACTCCCGAATCAAATGCGAATGGCGTGATGCAGGATGTGCATTGGAGCGCCGGATTGGTGGGATATTTTCCAACGTATTCACTAGGGAATCTTTATGCGGCTCAGTTTTTCGCCGCCGCGGACGAACAACTGGGAGGCTTGTCAGATATGTTTCGTCGAGGAGAATATCTGCCACTGAAACAATGGTTGGTGGATAAGATTCATCGGGTAGGTCGTAACTGCAGCGCAGCAGAGCTGGTGCAGCAAGTGACGGGGGAATCGCTGAATCATCAGTTTCTGGTACAGCAGTTGACCGAGAAACTATCGCCGTTATACGGCATTTGATGTCAGGTTTTGACCGATGTTCAGGAATAGAGTGGAAAATAGATTGGGTTCCGGAGTACGATTAAGGAAATCTGCCTTGCCGGGGATTCAAAACGACACCGTCGATTAGCAGGAAAATAGAGGAGTCATTAATGGGAACGGCTTTTTGCCCGGAGTGTGAGGAAGAGGTTACGTTACCGTCCGCGAGTGCCGAGGCAGTCGTTCAGTGTCCTTTGTGTGATGCTGAATTTGGGCTGTCTGATTTGCTCGACACCATACCACCGACACTGGTGGTGTTAAGTGATCCTGCAGCGGACAGTACGTCGGAGACATTTGAAGTCGCGGACACGATGGATTTGTCCGGCGATGAAATCACCGCAGATGGAGATGATGATCCGGGTGATACCGGATTTTCGTTTGCTGAAGAGGAAGCACCGATTCGTGCAACGATGGTACGGACACCGAGTAAAACGCCGTCGCGTGCTGGCGGAGGTGGAATGCGATCCGTCGTTCAGGTGGTTTTAGGTGGACTCCTTGCCATTCCACTGGCTCAATTGGCACTGTGGTACTGGCCGTGGGGTCCTCAGGATCCTTTGGATCTGGGGCCCAAAATATCGAAGTACAGTTTCGCCAGATGGGCGGTTCCGACACGTTTTCAGGCAGCATCACCAGCGGGTGACGGGAGCGATTCGGAGTCGGCCGAACCTTCGGGTGCTCCACGAAGACAAAACAGTGGATCGGCAGGTGAGCGTGGGGGAGGTGGAGGTGCCGTACAGGACAACCCTTTCGCACCACGCGCAGGGACGCGGTTGGACAATCCATCGGAAGCGGACGGAAAAGGTTTTTCCGGATTACCCGACAGCACAGGTTTGGACAAGCCTGTGAACCCGACGCTGGATGAGTTGAGCAATGGTAAGCCGGATGAAATTAAAACGGGTCCGGCCCCGCTTTCACCGACAGAATATGTACGGGGTGCATCAAAATATCAGGGAGTGGTTCTGGAGAATATGTTGGAGCGTGCACAGGAACAACTGGCGCGCTGGACGGAGCTGCCGGAAGATTTTGATGAAAAGGAGCAGATTCTGGAGGACCGTGGATTATTTCTGATGCTTGGGCAACTTGCCTCCGGTTTTACATTTCAGGATACCGATGATGATTCGGCTGTCACCGTGCTGGGTAATGTATTCGGCTTCTTTGGGGGACTGCAGGGTCAGCAAGACATTTTAAATGTGTTCAATTCGGAATTTGAGCGGACGATTTATGAGAATCAGGCTCCACAGCAGGGGGTTATTCTGACGGCAACCTTATCCCCTGTGCGAAGAGTGAATGGATACCAACAAGCTGAAATGAATCTGACCGGTTCAGATTTTAAAATCCCCTTGGTCTATTCTCCTGCGCTGGCACCGGATTTTGAATCAGACAAAACCTATATGGTGGTTGGCAGTCTTGTGCGACGTCCGCGACGTATGCTGGCGAACTATTTAGGATTGGAAGACGCGGTGGTCATTCTGGGAACCTACATTCCTCTTGAAATGGCAGACTGAGTTTTCCGATAACAGCGACCCCTGGTCGCGGAACCCTGAGACGAGGATTCAAAGCAATGGGCGAACCCACGTCACTCGTCTCCCGACCCCGAGTCACTGCTTTAGAGATTGCCAGGCAGGTGGAGTCCGGACAGTACCGTGCGGTGGCATTCGTGGAGGAGTTGATCGCTCGTATTGAGACAGTCAACCCGGAAATCAATGCTCTGGTGATCGATTGTTTTGAACAGGCGCGGGCAGATGCCCGGCGACTGGATCAATTACAGTCTCAAGGTCAGACCGCGGGACCGTTGCATGGCGTGCCCGTGTCGATTAAAGAGTGTTTTTTCATCGCGGGCACTGAATGTACGATCGGCCTGGATGCGTATGTGGGTAAACCCTCGGCAGAAGACGGGATCTTGGTGCAACGTTTGCGGGCAGCGGGTGCTATTGTTTTGGGGAAGACAAACATTCCTCAGACCATGTTATGGCATGAATGTGTAAATCCTGTTTACGGGCGAACACGGAATCCCTGGAATCTGAACCGGACACCGGGGGGCAGTTCCGGTGGAGAAGCTGCGCTGTTGGCATCCGGCGGTTCAGTCCTGGGATTGGGTAATGATCTGGGTGGCAGTTTGCGAGTACCGGCTCATTTTTGCGGTATCTATTCGTTCAAACCGACCAACGGATTACTGCCGCGGGAGGGGAGTCGGGGAAACATGCGCGGCATGGAAGCGATGCTTTCCCAGCCTGGTCCCATGGGACATTGTGTTGATGATCTGGTGCGTATGTTCGACGTCCTGATTGGCGACGTTCATGCAATCTCTGATTTAGGGCAGGTACCGGTCAGACGCCGGCAGTCAGCTTGTCCGATAAACCAAATGCGTATTGGATATTTTGATGACGATGGTTTCTTTCCTGCTTCCCCATCGATACGGCGTAGTGTTCGTGAAGCAGTCGATGCTTTGGCATCCATGGGCGCTCAGGTGGAACCGTTTAATGTGCCTGATGCGGAGCGGATGAACCGGTTGTACCTGAGTGCAATGACAGCGGATGGTGGTTTTCAAATCAGGCGAGCGCTCCGCGGAGGTCGCGTTCATAAACCATTTGGGAAATTGGTAAAGACAACCCGCATACCGCGATGGATACGACCCGTGCTGGGCAGAGTACTTCGTTTGTGTGGTCAGCACTATAAAGCCCGGTCGCTGGAATCCACAGGTGCATTACCAGCAAAATGGTATTGGCTGTTGATTGATTCGATGAATCGCTATCGTAGACAGTTCAGTAAAGCGATGAAGCAGCAAGAGTTGGATGTTTTGTTGAGTCCATGTTATGCATTACCAGCGACGCTCCATGATGATGGTGTCGATTTGATTCCTGCAGCAAGTTACAGTTTTCTGCATAATCTCGTGGGTGGGCCTGCGGGTATGGTTCCCTGGTCCACCGTTGGCGGGGACGAAGAATCAGACCGGGTACGCGTTGCCGATCGCGTGGTTCGAAAAGCCATCGCAACGGAACATCAGAGCACCGGATTGCCTGTCGGTGTGCAGGTGGCCGCGTTACCGTGGCAGGATCATGTCGTGCTGGAAGTGATGCGACAGCTGGAAACCGTTATTCCACCGTCGCCGATAGCGGACATGTCAGAATGATTTCCTGGCCGGTGTTGACAGTGACCGTAATGGTTGCCTGGATTTTTTCGGGAGTGGTGCCCGCAACGAGAGTGACCGGTATAAGATGCAGCTTTTTGGCTTCGGTCACCTCGCCGAAGGAAACGGCTGGATGATCACAAGCGATGTTGGTAATGGTAAACGGCTTGTCGGATTTCAGTACCATCCGTTTATTGAGTTCATCGCCGGATTGGATAATGCCCAACAATAGGGCTGCCGGACTGAGCGTTACGGGAGCCGCCACTTTTCCGGTTAACGGAAGTTGGATCTGACGGTTCTGGGGATCGTTGGTTACGATGATCAGATAATCCTTAAGATAACCGACGGGAATGTTCTCCTTCAGTTGAACTGCTAACAGGTACTCAACGCCCGTGGTAAGCTGAGCACGCTCGATAATCTCGACTTGATAATAGGATTGCTTGCTACGGACGTCGGTAATCATCCAATCCGTGCGTCCGGCATACCGAATGCGAAACTCCTGCCGGGGACGGCTGCCGACTTGAAACTCGCCAAATTCAAGGCTGTTGGGCGAAATGACGACGTCGCTGCGAATGAATCCGCTGACTTGCAGTTGTACTTCAGCAAAATAAGGCTTGTCGATCGTGACGGTGACCGTTGCCCCGCGACTGCCTACAAAGTTCTTGGTGTTGTAGGTTGTGAGAATGGCCCCTTTCTCAAAACTCTTGAGCGTCGGCTTCTCGATGGAGGCAAGGGTACATCCACAGCTCGCCCGGACACTGGCAATATGGACGTCTTCTTCGTACAGATTTGTTATCTCGAACCGAAATTGTTGATTTGAGTTGCGAGCAACCGTACCAAATGGATGCTCGAGCGTGGAGAACATTTTCTTCGCCCACTCCTGACCGACGATGGATTCCATCGGTACGCTCAAGAGATAGCTGCTCAGGATCAGAGCAAGAACCTGTGGGATGCGAGGAAATGGGGAATGCTGCACGTTCTGCTTTGCGGGTAGGAGTGTTTTGAATCGTAGAAAATGGAACTTTTCGAATGAACTATGCGTAATATAACAGAAGCTTGGTTTTCACCGCAAATCAGTATATTTTGATACAGGGCGTTTTGGCTGATTTGCATCCTATGTAAAAAACGATGGTTCCAAACGGCTGGAGTTCCGGTCAACTTTGAACTTCGTATCGAGGTTCAACAAACTCGTGGCTTTCCGGTTTTAGTTATTTGGTCGATTGTTATGAAATGTTATATAATAAGAGTGGATTTGACGCGTGAAAGATGAATTGGGATGTCAGGCAAGAGTTCATGTTGCATGCGGGATTCGAGTTGGAAATATGATCAAGCTAAGTGAATAAGGGAACGAGCATGCTGAAATCGATTTTTAATCGAATGGTAAACTGTTGGATGGTTTTTGGGTTGGCTGCGTTACTTACGGTTGGTTGCACCGACCCCATGACGCACCGGACTGACGATACAACAGACACGGTGATCGTTTCAGACAACGTAACAGGCGTGCTACCGCTGCGCCAGGTCGTACAGCAAACCCGAAATCCATTTGCTCAACGAATCCCGATTCCCGATGAACTGATGTTTCCTAAAGGGATGCAGTGGCTCAATACCGGTCCGTTAAACAAACGTGATCTCAAGGGTAAATTTGTGGTGCTTGATTTCTGGACGTACTGTTGTATCAACTGCCACCATATCCTGCCCAATCTGAGAAAGTTAGAAGAAGCGTACCCGGATGAGATTGTGGTTATTGGAGTTCATTCTGCAAAATTTGAAGAGGAGAAAGATACCGAGAATATTCGTGATGCCATTATTCGTCATGATATTCGACATCCGGTGATTAATGACGCTGACCACAAATTATGGAATCAGTTTGGCGTACAGAGCTGGCCAACCCTGATTGTGATTGACCCGGAAGGTTATTTTGTAGCTCGAAATGGTGGTGAGATTACCTTTGAGGCACTTGATGCATTCTTCAAAAAATATATGCCTTACTATGCTAAGAATAAATTGCTGGACAAGACACCGGTTCGTTTTGAATTAGAGGACTTTACAGTCGAACCGACACCATTGAAATACCCGGGAAAAGTTCTTGCGGATCAGGAAAGTGGAAAACTGTACGTGAGCGACAGCAGTCACAATCGAATTGTTGTTTCCGACCTGCAGGGCAAGGTACAGGACATTATTGGTACCGGAGCCGTCGGACGTGACGATGGTGGATATGATACGGCAACGTTTGACCACCCCCAGGGAATGGCGTTGCATGAAAATATGCTGTATGTGGCCGATGTTGAGAACCATATGATTCGGAAAGTTGATTTGAATGCAAAAACAGTTTCCACCATCGCCGGGGTGGGGCGACAGGGCCAAAATGCTTTTCCAGGTTCGACACCCACGAAACAATCCGGTCCCTGGTTTGGGATGCCTATGCGAACGCCGCTGAACAGCCCGTGGGCGCTGTGGGTTCATCAATCCGATTTGTATATCGCGATGGCCGGCCCCCATCAGATCTGGAAAATGTCACTCAATGGAGCGAGGATTGGCCCTTATGCTGGTAATGGTCGCGAGGATATTGTTGATGGACCACTCCTGCCCAATGTCCCTTATGCGCTGGGTTCGAGTTCCTTTGCACAACCTTCAGGACTCGCCTCGGATGGCGAGTATCTATACATTGCAGATAGTGAAGGCAGTTCGATCCGTGGTGTACCCTACGACTCCAATAAATCGGTGATAACGGTCGTAGGCACCAATAATTTACCTCAGGGTCGGTTGTTCTATTTTGGTGACCAGGATGGAAAAAAAGATGATGTGAAACTGCAACATGTACTGGGTGTCCAATTCCACCAGGGAAATATCTATATTACCGACACCTATAACAATAAAGTCAAAGTTGTGAATTCCAAGACGGGTGAAACGAAGACGGTGGCAGGCAGCGTTGAGTCCGGCTTGAGTGATGAAGGAGCAGGACGATTTGATGAACCTTCCGGAATCTCCTTGGCCGGAAATCAACTGTTTGTCGCAGATACGAATAATCATAAGATTCGCACCATCGATCTTGATACCTATAAAGTCGGGACGATGGAGTTCCCGGGATTAGAACCCCCGGCGAAAGTCGTGAAAGGTCCTGACTTCTCACAAGCTCAGAAAGTAACGCTCGCCACATCCAAGGTGATGCCCGTCGATGGAAAACTGCATTTGAAGGTGGAATTGGAACTGCCCGACGGATGGAAAATGAACCCGGAAGCACCTCAGGTTTACTATGTTCAGGATGTTACCGATGGCGGCCCACTGAACGTTGAGGCTCTGGCTAAAGTGCAAATCGATAACCCCACCAACCAATTCACGGTTGAACTGCCGGCGACCGGAACAGGCGCAGATGCACTTACCGTTTCGATGGACTATTACTATTGCCAAAACAGTGGAAACGGTCTGTGTAAGGTTGCTACGGTTGTTTTTCAGGTGCCTTTACAGGTGAGCGAAACCGGATCGACAGATCCCATCGTTCTGAAACATACTCCCGCTGCGTTTTAACATTGCGGGACGGTCACCTCCATGCCTCATGGCCAGTAGGGGTGGTCATGATGGGTTCCCTGTGACGCGTTTGCCCGCTTTTTCGTTTTACGATCATTTACAAACTTTAATATTCGACTGTAGAATACGAGTTTCCTCTAAGTCAGATCCGTAATTAACCAACAGGGAGATTGCGAGTTTTGTGCAATCATAGCTGAATTGCAATTTTCCGTTAGGTTTACGTCCCATGTTCGATAAATTGTCCGAAGGCCTGCAAGGTGCTATCAAATCGCTCAGTGGTAAAGGGCGTTTGACCGAAGCTAATATGCGTGAAGGGCTGGAGGCGGTCGAGCAATCACTGATCGAAGCCGATGTGAGCTATGACGTTGTGAAACGTTTTATGGCGAGCGTTACCGAACAGGCACTTGGCGAAAAAGTCCTGCTTTCGTTAGATCCCAGCCAACAGATTATTGGCATTGTTCGTGATGAACTGATCAATATTCTTGGACCCGTCGAAGCGGAACCTGCTCTGGAACATGATGTTAATGTGATCATGCTGTGTGGCCTTCAGGGATCGGGGAAAACAACCACCGCCGGAAAACTGGCTAATCTGATTCGGCAAAATGGGAACCAACCGATGCTGGTGGCCGCCGACCTGCAACGCGCAGCGGCCGTGGAACAGCTGCAAACGCTGGGGAAACAACTGGAGATACCCGTCTACGCGGAATCGGATTCCACCGACCCGGTGAAGGTCTGCAAGAATGGAGTGAAAAAAGCCAAAGAATTTGGCGCTGATGTTGTTATCCTCGACACCGCCGGCCGACTCGCAATCGATGAAGAATTAATGTCCCAGTTAGTGGATATCGATCGGCGTGTGCAGCCCCATCATGTCTATTTGGTGGTCGATGGGATGACAGGACAGGATGCCGTCAATAGTGCACAGGCTTTTAACGAAGCGTTGGAATTGGATGGCGTGGTCATGACAAAACTGGATGGCGATGCACGTGGTGGAGCACTGCTGTCGGTTAAAGATGTGACCGGTGTACCGATTAAATTTATCGGAACCGGTGAACACCTGGATGCATTGGAACCCTTCCGGCCTGAAGGCATGGCAGGACGTATTCTTGGACTTGGCGATATTCTCGGCCTCGTCGATGTTGCCCGACAGGTTGTCGATGAAAAACAACAGGAAGAACTGGAGCGAAAACTTCAGGCAGGAACGTTTACGCTGGATGATTTTAAAGGCCAGTTGGAAAGTATGGCGCAGCCCGGACTCGTCAAGAAAATGATGGGGATGCTGGGTGGGCCTATGGCACAACTGAATACCATGCTTGAAGATGAGGAAACCGAAGGTGGTATGAGACGGACCGTCGGGATCATTAATTCCATGACCCCCGAAGAACGTCGTTTGCCAAGTGTGATTTCCTCGCCACGACGGAATCGGATTGCCCAGGGTGCCGGGGTTCAGGGTTCCGAAGTGACTCAATTGATTAAACAGTATGAACAAATGAAACCCATGATGGAAGGTATGGCCGGAAAGGGTATGAAAGATCGATTGAAAGCCGTTCGAGAAATGCAGGATGGTGCAATGGCTAACCCCTACGGAGCAGGACAGAAACAAAAAAAATCGACCGGAACGAGACTGACGGCAAGCGATAAAAAGAAAAATCGAAAAGATCGTGAGAAAATGCTACGCAATACGCGGCGTCGACGGCGCTAATAGATAAAACATCGTTAGAGATTTGTGAATTTTGGTTTTTGTCGGTTGCCGATTCGTAGAGATAACCACATATTAGTAGATTACACATACCGGTACTTATGCCAGTACTACCGGAAGCAGATTATTAAAGGAGCAATCATGGCAGTTCGAATTCGTCTGAAACGATTGGGGCGCACCCACCGTCCGTTCTACCGTGTTTGTACCATGGATAGCCGTACACCTCGTAACGGTAAGGCTATTGAAGAACTTGGTTTTTACGATCCGATGATTAAAGAAAAAGATGCCCGTGTCAGTTTGAACAACGAACGGGTTGCGTATTGGCTCGGCGTTGGTGCTAAACCTACTGAAAAAGTACAGGTCCTGATCGATAAATACGGTCCGGAAGGAACGCACCTCGAAGCACAGGCGGAAGCCAGCGCGCGATTGAAAACAAACAAACCGACGGCGCCTCCACCAGAACCGTTGCCTGAGTTCGAAGAAGAACCAAAACCGGTTGAAGCGGCAGCTGAAGACGCACCTGCTGAAGACGCACCTGCGGAAGACGCACCTGCGGAAGACGCACCTGCTGAAGACGCACCTGCGGAAGACGCACCTGCTGAAGACGCACCTGCTGAAGACGCACCTGCTGAAGACGCACCTGCTGAAGACGCACCTGCTGAAGACGCACCTGCTGAAGACGCACCTGCTGAAGACGCACCTGCTGA
>JAYZPA010000155.1:0-23455 GCA_036150515.1 Planctomycetota bacterium | reverse complement strand
TCCCTGACTATATTAATTATTATAGCTCTCCAAAATAGGAAATCTGTAGAAATCGACGATGAGCGATCCAAAAAAACAGATCACCGTTCCTGATTTCATTGACTTCAAACGTCAGGGACAACGGATAACGATGCTCACCGCTTATGATTATTCGATGGCCCAGATTCTGGATCGCGCGGGCATTGAAGGGATTTTGGTTGGTGACACACTGGGTATGGTCGTACAGGGTCATGACACCACACTGCCGGTCACTCTGGATGAGATCCTCTATCATGCTGAAATGGTTGGCCGCGCTGTCCACCACAGTTTGGTTGTCGTCGATCTACCGTTCCCGACTCATTTGGTAGGCGATCATCACGCGATTGCCTGCGCCAGTCGAATCCTCAAGGAGACTCAATGCCAGTCGGTCAAATTAGAGGGCGGGACAGAACAAGCAGGTACGATCCAGGCTCTGGTTGCTGCGGGCATCCCGGTCATGGGTCACATTGGTCTTAAGCCGCAGAGTGTTCGTACCATGGGGGGCTATAAAGTACAGCGGGATGAGGACAATTTGCTGCAGGACGCCATCGCCGTGGAAAAAGCCGGCGCTTTCTCGGTTGTTCTGGAATGTGTCTCCTCAACGATCGCTGCAAAAATCAGTGAATCCCTATCCATCCCCACCATTGGCATTGGTGCCGGTATTAATTGTGACGGCCAAGTTCTGGTCTTAAACGATCTGTTGGGACTAACGACTTCTCCGCCCCGATTTGTAAAAGAATATGCTCAACTGGGATCAACCATCACCACGGCCGTTTCGGAATTTCGTAAAGACGTACAATCACGGGCCTTTCCTGATTCACGCCATAGTTATCAGTAAGCCATCTCCGTCTGCTGCCGGTAATGGCCGCTTCCAAACTCTGGATCAATTCATGAATAATCGAGTTTCAACAACATGCCGCTCTCCAGATTTTAATTACGAACAACCGTTTAGCTGGATTTGTGACATTACCGCCGCATACGATATAATAAAATCCAACGCTGATTTGGGTCTAGTTCTGACATGAAGAAACAGACGATCATAATCTGTTTCAACAGGTTCACATTCCAGTCGAGATAAATAGTATTTCCATGTGGGTACGAAAGCGAATTGACATAGGCTGGTTCGATTTGGGATTTGCACTGTTTCGGTGTTTAGTTCCAGGTAACACAAAAGTGTCGATCGTCGATCGATGTTGGCGTGATTCACGTCATCCGTTTACATGCTTAAGTGTACGTTCCGGATTTGACATCCTATTGCAAGCTCTGAACCTGCCTGCGGGAAGTGAAGTGATTGTCAGTGCGATGACGATCGATGGCATTCTCAAGATCCTTGAAAAACACCATCTGGTGGCCGTACCTGTGGATTTAGAGTTCGATACGCTGGCTCCCGCTGTTCAGGATGTTGCGGAGGCTGTAACCGATAAGACACGCCTCATCCTGATCGCCCACTTGTTTGGTACTCAAGTCGATATGGAACCCTATGCCGAGATTGCTCACCAACATGGGATACGATTAGTCGAAGACTGTGCTCAGTCATTTAGGGGAATGCCCCATGGCCAAAGGGATGTCAGTGACATTGCCATGTATAGTTTTGGTCCAATCAAAACAGGGACGGCTCTTGGTGGAGCGGTACTGTCGGTGGCGGATCGAACGTTGATTAAGGACATGCAGCAAATCCAGGAAAACTACCCAAGGCAATCTCGTAGTTTTTTTGCGAAACGTGTCATCAAATACTGTTTTTTGAAAGCCATCTCGTACCGCTTTCCATTTCGGCTGTTTCTATTCGCCATGAAGATTCTTGGGAAGAATTACAACCGGATTCTAAAAAACAGTGTGCGTGGTTTTGCGTCAGACGAACTGTTTAAACGACTACGTCAACAACCTTCGGCTCCGTTGTTACATTTATTACGTCGACGCCTTGGCCACTTCGATCGTCAAAGGCTTCAACATCAAATTGATCTCGGCGAATTATTAGTGGATCATCTCAGTCACCAGTTCCAACTGCCGGGTATTCAAACACTAACCCATCACTTTTGGGTCTTTCCAGTACTTACCGACAATCCGCAGGTGCTGATCGAGCATTTGAGGAAGAAGGGATTTGATACCGATCAACGGGGATCCATGGTGGTGGTGGAATCGTCTTCAGATCGTCAGACACGATTAACACCGACAACACACAGGATTCTGGATAAAGCCGTCTTTGTACCACTCTACCCCGCAATGTCGCGACGCACGATCAACCGATTGGCCAGAGCAATTTGCCACGTTGCCGCTACAAAGACTCCTCACCCGACGACTCCGTTCCCGGTAAACGATGCTTGTGTCCATACCGCCCCTGAAAGTCTTGCGCAGGATACTTGAGTCGGTTCTTTTCCATTTTTTGGGACACCGTCGTGGCGAGATCCAGTTCAAGTTGATTGGCCATTGCCAGCACATAACAAAGGATGTCGGCAAGTTCCTCACCCACTTCGGCCAACTTTTCTGGTTCCTGTCGACAGGCCCTGGATTCTGACATGGAAATCCATTGGAAATGCTCCATCAATTCAGCCGCTTCAATCGCTAAGGCCATGCTGATATTCTTGGGCGAATGAAATTGCTCCCAATCACGTTCCCTTACAAAATCAGCGACGAGTTGTTTCAGTTGTTCAACGGACGTGTCCTGATCACCGGTCTGGTTCATAATTCACCTTGCCTCAATGATTTCCTCTGGTGGATTCCAAATAAGCTGCGATGGCTGCATCCATGACCTGTTGTAGCCGAATCCCTTCCCGTTCACTTATCGCTCGCACTGCCTCATACTCGGGGGAAAAACGTTGGTCACCGTCCGGTAGTTTTGCCAGTTTACCAGTAACATTGCCCCAGACCGTTTCAACTTCCAGAGATTCCCGCATCAGGATATGTCGCTGAGCAGGCCAACGCCGAATGCCCAGTGTCGATGTTTGACGAAACATGACTGATTCCAGTGACGCAACATCTGCCGCTTGGCAAAGTACGGTTAAAGTCACACCGGGGCGATTCTTCTTCATTTGAATTGCCGTGGTAAAGACGTCCAACGCACCCGCCTGTTCCAGTAATCCGCAACAATGGCCAATGGCTTCACCTGTCATGTCATCGATATTCGTTTCCAAAACCCACACCTGATCTTCCGTGGTTTCTCCGGATGCCTCACCAACGACCAGTCTGAGAATGTTGGCCTGATCGGACAAATCCCGATCCCCTGCGCCAAATCCAACCTGTTCAATTTGCATCGCCGGCAAACTGCCGAATCGATTTGCCAAAGTAGACACGATGGCGGCCCCGGTAGGCGTGGTTAATTCACATTCAACATCACTTTTGGCAAGCGGGATTCCCTTCAGCAGTGCCACCGTTGCCGGAGCGGGAATGCTGACCCGGCCGTGGGCAATTTCAACCGTTCCGCAACCGGTGGGAACGGCAGAGCACTCGATTTGATCCACTTGTAACAGATCCCAGCCAATCGCGGTGCCTACAATATCTGCAATCGAATCGACTGCTCCCACTTCATGAAAATGAACCTTATCAATGGCACAACCATGGACGTGTGCTTCGGCTTTACCCAGATTCGTAAAGATCTTCTTCGCCAGATCTTTTTGACTTTCCGTCAGACGGCTACCGTCAATCATCTCGGTGATCTGATGCAGATGCCGATGAGCATGTTCCGGTTCATGTTCCACGGTCACTTTAGTTGCACGAAAACCGTTCTTGACAACGTCGCGGCTAACCAGACGGCAGGTCGGTAAACCTAATGAGTCCACGCCGGTCTGGATAGCTGATAGATCAACGCCCGCATCAACGAGTGCACCAAGCATCATATCACCGGAGATTCCACTCATGCAGTCAATATAGGCGATACGCATTGTTTGGTTATCCGCTGAAGGTTGGTCACGTTGGTTCGCCTGTCCGAAACCCAACGTAAACTGATTATGTTTTCACGCTGCCTCTAATATACAACAGTCACTGTGCAGTAGAATATGGCCTATGAAAAAGCAATCACATCGTTCCCCCTGGAAACTGCCGTCAGGCGTCTCGTCCGGACTGTGGGATTATACGCAGTCAGATGTCGTCGCCAATGACTATGATGATTACTTTTCCTATACCCGTCTGTTTTCAATGGATGAACAGATCATTCTCGACGAACTGAAGGCCAACGGAAATCCGGGGGACCTGATCGCTGATCTGGGATGTGGAACAGGTCGTGCACTGGAAACGCTCTGTCCGAAAGGCTACCGAGGATTGGCGGTCGACCTCTCCTGGCCTATGCTCAAAGTCGTCTCGGAAAAAATTCGTAAGCTCAAACTGGATGTGAATTGCCTGCGAGCCAATCTTGTCGAACTGGATGTGATTGCCCAGCACAGTGTGGATCACTGTATCTGCCTGTTTAGTACGCTGGGAATGATTCAGGGTCGTGAAAACCGTCGACAGGCTCTCCAGCATATGGCTCGTATTATTCGCCCCGGAGGCAGTTGTGTGCTTCATCTGCATAACTACTGGTTCAACCTCTATGACCCCGGAGGACCCTGGTGGCTGGTACGTAACCTTTTCGCGAGTGGTTGCTCACGCACATTAGAAATGGGGGATAAATCCTTTGACTACCGAGGAGTCCCTAATATGTTCCTGCACGTCTTTCGCTGGAGAGAAATTCGCAAAGACCTGCGACTTGCAGGCTTCCGAATCCAAAGGGTCGTCCCGCTGCATGCCCGACGGCATCGGGAAATCCAGTGGCCCTGGTGCCTGCCCAACCTCCGTGCAAACGGCTGGATTATCGTCGCCCGCTCAGCGAACATCTAAAATCCCGTGTCCTTCGGTCGATGAAGACACAATATCCAAGTCAATTTTACGGCGGGACATCCAAGGTAAGGGACGATATGATCCGTATTCTCTATGGTGGAAATTACCCCCTTAAAGTCGCTTTCCGGGTGTTAAGTGGCGTGATTGCTACAGTAAATGGTATTCCGAATTGCCATCAAGCATTGTGAGGTTGAAAAATCAAAACTATAATTCTCTTTTAGACGCACACTGACCCGCAACCAACGTCGGGTATCGGTTCTTACCAGGAGTTACGTATCGCAAGTAAATTGCATAAACGTTTCCGTCCCGGTTTGAATCAGTTGAATGATTTTTGTTTTGAAGGAGAATACTGTGGCAATTCGTGTTGCAATCAATGGTTTTGGACGGATAGGACGACTGACATTTCGTAATTTAGTTCAGCGCAGCGATGAGTTTGAAGTCGTAGCAATCAATGACCTTACTGACAATAAGACATTACGAACCCTGTTAAAGTACGACAGCATTCATGGTCGTTTTGACGGTGATGTTGAATACGACGACGACCACTTAATCGTCAACGGCAATTCCATCCGCGCATTAGCTGAACGCAATCCGGCAGACTTACCCTGGGGCGATCTGGGCGTGGATATTGTCGTGGAAAGCACCGGCATTTTCACCGCTCGAGGTGGTGACGGGAAACCAGGATATGCATCGCATCTTGAAGCAGGTGCCGGTAAAGTAATTCTCAGTGCCCCTGCCAAGGACGGTGCCGATCTAACCGTTGTGCTGGGTGTCAACGAACACTTGCTGACCGGAGAAATGAAATGCGTATCGAATGCCAGTTGTACAACGAACTGTTTAGCACCGGTCGCCAAGGTTCTGCATGAACAATTCGGTATCCTGTCCGGACTGATGACAACCGTGCACGCGTACACTAATGATCAACGCATGCAGGACATGCCTCATCCAGACCTGTACCGCGCCCGAGCGGGTGCCCAGAACATCATTCCCACCTCAACCGGAGCCGCCAAGGCAGTCGGTCTGGTCATCCCGGAACTGGATGGAAAGTTAACAGGAATCGCTCTGAGGGTACCCGTACCAACAGGATCCGTAGTCGATCTGACCGTCAATCTTGAAAAAGAGACAACGGCCGAAGCAATCAACGCGGCGATTCAGCAAGCAGCCGAAGGGCCGTTATCAGGCGTACTGAAATACACCGAAGATCCTCTGGTCTCCACCGACATTGTTGGCGACCCCCACAGCTCCATTTTTGCACCGGACTTCACTCAGGTGCTGGGCGGAACCGGTACCTTTGCCAAAGTGGTCAGTTGGTACGATAACGAATGGGGATATTCCAACCGCACCACCGATCTTTGTGCCATTTTGGGAAATATGTAATTTTAAATTGCTGGACAAACCGTGTATATTTAAACCGCTGTGGGATTCGATTCCCTCGGCGGTTTTTATTTGACGAATCGTTCCTTTCAATTCACCGTTCACCTTCATCTTCGTATACCACTCTCGTGCCCCAAAAGCCTGCAACATGATCCAATTCTCCGACATCCACCAACCCACACCGAACCTCGACGACGTAACCGCCCGCCGCACGGCCATCCTCGACCAGATCCAGTCCGCCTCTAACGTCGAAGATGTTTGTTCTGCTATGAGTGACTGGGATGTTGGACGGCGAGAGACCGGGACGTGGGAAGCGCTGGTTCATCTCCGATTCAGTCAGGACACCACGGATGAACAGGCCAAACAGGCCCAGGATGAAGTCGATCAGATGCAGCCCAAATTGATCGGATTAGATGTCAACATTAAACGTGCTTTAGTGAACCATCCGCTCCGCAAAGAACTGGAAAACAGAACCGGTGCACAATTATTTTCCCTCTGGGAATCGGAAATTCCCACATTTGATCCGGTCATCGAAGAAGACCTTATTCAGGAATCCGGACTCAAAACCAAATACACCGCGCTCATGGCTTCCGCCAAATTTGAATTTGATGGGGATTCACTCAACCACTCAACAATCACCCGATACCGTGAACATGCAGACCGCGACCTCCGTTACGGCGCCGAATTAACACGCTGGAAGTGGTTTCATGAACATGCGGAAGAACTGGACGATCTCTTCGATGAAATGGTTCAACTGCGACATGGCATGGCGAAAAAACTGAGCTTTGAAAACTATATCGAGCTCGGCTATCGGATCATGACCCGCGTGGATTATGACCAGCAGGATGTCGCCAGATACCGCAACATGGTGCAACAGGAAGTCACCCCGCTTGGGCAGCAGATTCGCGATTTTCAGGCGGCAACACTGGGTATTGATAAAACCATGTTCTGGGATGAAGCCGTTTACCTGAAAGAAGGCAATCCGCTGCCCTCCAGCGATTATGACACCATGATTCGTCAGGCGACGGAGATGTTTGACAATATGGGATCCGGGCTGGATGACTTCTTTCGTTTGATGAATGAAGGAGGCTTCATGGATCTTCAGAGTCGCGACGGGAAAGCAGGTGGCGGCTTCTGTACCGATTTCAGCACCGTTGGCATGCCGTTTATCTATGCCAACTTCAAAGGGACCCGAGCCGATGTTCAGGTATTTACACATGAAATGGGGCATGCCTTCCAATGCTATATGAGTCGCCATCAACCCTGGTTTGATTACCTCTGGCCGACCTATGAATCATGTGAAATACATTCCATGAGTCTCGAAGTGCTTTGCTATCCACAGATGGAACAGTTCTTCGGAGACGGAGCAGATGACTTCCGACATATTGACCTTGCCAGCAGCCTCACCTTTTTACCTTATGGCGTCACGGTGGATGAATTCCAGCATCTGGTTTATGCTCAGCCGGATGCCAGCCGCCGTGAACGTCACCAAATGTGGCAGCAACTCGAAGCCACCTACGAACCGTATCTCGATTTTGGGGATCTGCCGCACGCCTCGGCGGGCGGGCGCTGGCAGGAAAAACAACATATTTTCCGTTCACCGTTTTACTATATTGATTACACGCTTGCTCAAACCTGTGCCCTGCAGTTCTGGATCAAAGCCGAAGAGAATCGCGAGCAAGCCATGATCGATTATGTTGCCTTGTGCAAACGGGGCGGTGAAGCTCCCTTTCAGCAACTCGTTGCCAGTGCAAATCTTGTAAGCCCGTTTCAGGATGGATGCCTGAGGGACGTCGTGGCCCACAGTCGAAAAATACTCGCCATAGAATGACCTTCCCGGGTTTCACTTATCGGGAGTTTAAACCAATGCGACCACCCATAAACAAATTCCTGCCCATCCTGATCTCGTTGGTGTCCCTATCCACTCTGGCTGCCTGTCTGTGGGATTACGATACCCTCGCTCAGGAACGCGCAAAATTTCCAACCGCACTGGAGTTAATCGCAGGTAAATTTCCAAGGCACAGCCCGGAGTTCTATCAGTGGCGCATTGATGATCGTCTGGCCAAACTGGAACAGGGGGATGACAAGCCGGAATATTATGACGATCTTGCCGTTGCCTACGACAAACTAAAGCAAAACGATAAAGCCATTGAATGGATGCTGCTTAAGAAGGAGAAGTTCAATACCGACAACGATGTAAAATACAAAACAGCCGCTAACCTGGGCACATTTTATTTACACTCCAGGCAACTCGACAAAGGTATTGAACAGCTTGAGAAAGCGATCGAACTGAACCCGAATGCCCACTTCGGCCGTGAAAGATATCAACTCTATCTCGCCCGATATCTACAACTCCGCATAGCAAGCAGGCATCTTCGTATGGGGAAGTTCGCTCTGCCTCTGAATTATCAAGTCGATGAGGAACTGGATCATGAACTTCCACCGCGGGAAGAACGCATTTCTAATTTTTCAGAGGCGGTCCGACAATATAACTCGCCCGAAGACCTCTATTTAAAAGATGAAGATCGATCCAAAGCGGTCCAGGGAATCCTCGGCATGATGCGCTTTGGACATTACGATTCCCCTGTCCTGCTTGAGTGTTTAGGGGACCTGCTGTACGATCCCGGCGGTGGCGACAATAATGCACTCACGATTGCAGCAAGAGCCTACCTCCAGGCTTCCATTCACCTGGATGCAAATAATAGTGCAGCCCAATCCGGTTATCTGAGTCTAGCCAAACAATCATTGCACCAAAAGAAAGATCTGAAGTTACACCATATCCGACGATATCTGGAGCAGGAAGTACATGAAGCAGACCAGTTTTATGCCAGTATTGTCGCTGATGAAAAACGATGGATTGCCGAGGGTTTGGACGTAGAAGCATTATTTGTTGCAAAATATTACACGGTGGAGTCGGGAGAAGAAGACCCTTTTGCACTGAACGATTTTTCCAGTAAGACACCCGCCCCGACAAGAATACCTAGTGCCTCATCTTTACTAACGTGTGTTTTGGTCGTGCTTCTGTCGGGATCCATTGTTCTTTACTTGATCGTCCGCATCGTACGCAGGTGGCGCAGGAAAGACTAAGCCACCAAAGCGGCTGTATGGGTCATCTCTTTCCTACCGCCTTCATTGAATCTATCTGGACGCACTAACACCAATCGACCTATACTGGTATTGATGTTCTTAAAGCGTTGCCAAAAGTCGCATGATTAGGATTGAGACATAGTATTTTGGTTTTGAGTTACAGCTCAGCCATGACGGAGTTTCGCCCATGAAATATCTCCAGCCAATCATGTTCTTCCATTTCCAAAATCGTTACAACATCCTGTTGTTGGTAGCCACTGTCCTGACGGGGACGGTCATTTCGGCACAAGCCGTTCCCAAGGGTGAAGAAACGCAGTCGGTTCTGGTCGATCCATCCGCCTCATCCACTGTGCAGGATGATCCTGTTGCAGAATCTCCATCTCAACCAACCACGACGGAGGCTGCTAACCGTTCGACATTTCGGCCTACCGGGTTTCAGGGTGTAGTGGCGGGAACAACACCGGAATCGGGCATCATAAAGTTGCTCGGAGAACCACGTGCACGGATTGACACTCAAGGTGGACCGGTGCTGGTGTACGCCATTGAACCGTACGACCGCGTTGGCATTGTGTTACGAGGTGACGTTGCAGATTCGATTCATCTTCATTTCAAGAAACCCACGGTAATGGAACAAGTTGCCACGGAGTTGGGTCTTGATCAGCAATTGGCCGTAACACAGACCACGCCATCAGCTCAGGATCTTTTATTAACCTGGCCCGATCAGGGAATTTCTCTGCATTTCAGGAGGCAGGGCACTGCCAACATGGTTTCCCGTGTATCTTTCACCACGGCTCAACCTAATCCTTACCTATTACGAGGCCTCAATCGTCAGTGGTTGGACTATGCGGGGGCATTACACGATGCACGCGCCGTTGAAAATCTGGATCCACAGCGGGAAGACGCATATCGACTAGCCGCTCAGGTTGCATTTCGCATGGGTGACACTGCCGTCGCTCAACAAGCTTTAACCAAGGCATTTAAATTTACCTCCGATCCGATTGACCTCTACCTACTCCAAATCGCCCTTATCAACGACCCGGTTGAGTCGGATCGGATATTGCCCATGATCCGTGCAATCCGCAATAACACTCAGCTTCCGGCGCTAACCCGTTCAAAAGCAGCCTATGCCATGGGCCAAATCAATGTGAAATCAGCAAAACCTGATTATAAGCAGGCTCTGGTTTATCACTCTGAGGCGATCCAGCGTGCCCGGGGTTTAATGGAAAATCAAGATCTTGCCACTCAATTCGCTGCGTTGCGAATCATGGTTGACGGACATTTGGCAATTGCCCGTGACATCAACCGCGGTCCCTATACACCTGAGGAAAAAAACCGCGTCGTTCCAAAGTGGATTGAAATCAGCTGGAAGCTCACTTCCCACTTATTAGCAAACGATTACCATGACCGAATGATCGGCTTGGAAGTTTGTCATCAGTCCTTACGTATCCTTTCGCAGCTCAGCGAGACCATTTCACTGAACGACTGGGAAGACCGCCTTCAACAGCAGATAACCGAGGTCAGCGGACTCGTCGGATCAGCTCCGGAATTTTCCGATCATGCCCAGTGGCAGCGTGCCATGGCAATGTACTATGCCACGCTAATCGCCCGCCAGGGAAAAGATGCAGATCGTGTACAGCAATTAGGTCTGGCGGCATATCAAATATTTCACAAGCCCCTGACAGCTCAAACCCGTTTCCTTTACTGGGATCATGCGACCACTCATGAAGCCATGGTGGGCCTCTGTTACACCATGGGGTCGGTCGCGGCGGTCGACGAGTTGGATCATGAAAAAGCGGTTCAGTGGTATGACCAGGCGGTAACGTATCTTCAAACAACCAACGTTCAAAAGTACGCATCCAGTTTAGGCTGGCACGGTGAACGGATGGTCAGCATGGGTTTGTCATACTGGAAGACTGGAGACCGGTCACAGGGTTTAGATCTGACCAAACGCGGAATTGCATGGATTGAACAGGCTATCGAGGATCATCAATTTCCAAAGCAAAATCTGAGAATACCCTACAGCAATCTATCCGTGATGTATCGCGCAGTAGGTCAGAACCAAAATGCTGAACGAATTGCTGACGCGGTGGACGATCTGACGAAACAGCGTTAGCGTTCATTCGCATTCTGTGTGGTAAGATTGTCTCTATGAAAATTTTCAGTTTCCTGCTGGTCACCTTTGTTCTGACAACGCTCACCGAGCTCTATCTTATTATTGAGATCAGTGACACCATCGGCTGGCCTCGTACCATTGCCTGGACCCTGCTGACCGGCGTTGCCGGTAGTTGGTTAGCCCGTCGGGAAGGTCGTAAAACCCTGGCAGAGATCCGCACAGACATGGAACAGATGCGGATGCCCACTCGTTCACTGATCGACGGTGCCCTCATCCTGTTTTCCGGCGGCCTGCTCATTACACCCGGATTTCTTACCGACGCTGTCGGCTTTAGTTTGCTTATCCCGGTCACGCGTAAGGGCTATCGCAAACTGCTCACACGCTGGTTCCAATCCCGATTCCAACTAAACAAGTTTTACCGAAATGCCTCCTTTTCCGAAAAGCCGGCCAGCGGCAATCACGATCCCTGGAACAATATTGTCGAAGGTGAAGTGATCCCCGATGAATCAGATCAAAACGATCCGGACATCATTGATGTGGACGTCGTCGATTAGAAACGGGGTATGTGTCCGGCCTGTAACGTCTGATGCCACTGCCAAAACTGATCATCCATTGCCTGGGTCAGCAACACGTAGGGATGCCCCGACTCCGGACAGGCTGCTACGGCGGCGCCAGGTGCAAGCTTTTCAATGACCGCATCAAGCAGCTCAGGAATTCCGAAACCGGTCCGTGCCGAAACCGCAATATGATGGTTCAGATCATCCTCCGGGGATTGCAGATCCGTCTTATTCACAACCCATAAGTGATCGATCTCTGCGAGTACCGCCTGCGCTTCAGCCGTCTCCGCCTCCCATGGTTGGGTAGCATCGTGAATCCAGAGCACAAGGTCTGCCTGCTGCAGCGCTTGCTGTGCCTTGTCAATTCCCAGTTGTTCCAGTTTTGCTGCTCCATCCCGCAATCCCGCTGTATCCAAAATAGTAACGGGCCAGCCGGCCAGAACCGTATCGTGTTGCAGGACATCACGAGTCGTTCCCGCCTGTGCATGAATGATAGCGCGGCCAAAGCCGGCACAGGCGTTTAACAAACTGCTCTTGCCTGCATTCGGGCGCCCTGCCAACACCACAACAAATGGTTTTGTAACATGTTCACCCAGTGCAAATGTTCCCAGATAGGGTTTCAGGCATTCCGCTGCAGCCGTCAAATCCCCTTGATCCGCCAGCGTACGCACCTGAGTTACCAAACGGTCAATTTCACCAGTGGCATGATGTAAAGCAATCTGCCCGGTAATCCGCGTTGTAGTCATCGGGACCATTTTCCAGGCTGTGGCCGTATACTCGGAACATGGATCCTCAGCGAGTTGTTCCCATGGTTTCTCCTTACAACCATGAGTCAACAAACATTCGCGTATTGCTGCAACCACGGCAATTCCACCGTGACAATGCACTTCCACATGCTCTTCGGTCAACTGGGCGACCACGAGATCTTCCGCTACGTCAGGGGACAAATTCCATTTTCCAAACAGAATTCGGCGCGGTGAGAACTCGCTCAATGGCTTTTTAGATCTGGAATCAAAAAAGTGATCAACCACCTCTACGGCCTGCGGTCCTGTAATGACCAGCGTGGCAATCGCCGACCGACCATGGGGTGTCACCTGGGTAAAAAACGTCCCGGACGGATCACTCATTTCATATTCCCACTTTTAGCAATCGCCGTCATCCCCCGGAAACAGAGATGGTTTACCGTTGTGGTTTCAAATGGTAAGTGGTCGGCAAGACCGGCTGCACCTCCGGTGATAAACACCTGAGTTGATTCCCCCAAGATTTCACGCTGCTGCCGAACCACGGTTTCCAAAGCTCCGATCAACCCCCAAACTAACCCGGCAGTGATCGCCTCATCCGTGCTTTTGCCGATCATCGGGGGTAACTCACCTGAATGATCCACCGTGACTTGAGGCAAGCGATCCGTCAGGTCAGCAAGTGCTTTACCACCGACACTCAAACCCGGCATAATAACACCCCCAAGGAAATGGCCTGTGGCAGAAACGGCGTCCACGGTCACCGCCGTTCCCAAATCAATCACGATGGCCGGCAGAGGTTCTACCTGCATGGATCGGGCGCCCATCGCGGCCAGCACCCGGTCCACCCCAACCTGCTGTGGATCCAATCCCTCCAGGGACATCGGTAAATGTTCACTCTGTAAAACTTTCCCATTCGTTTGCGGACGATGGTCCCGCAGCCACTGCTGAACCCGATCAAGACCCGATTGATTCACACTGGCTAACCACCATGTGGCATCAGCCGAACAGAGTTCGAGGGCTGTCTGCCATCGCGGGTTACCTACTTCCTGCTCCTGAAATGTCCAGACCGAATCCACCATGGGCTCGTCGGCGGTCTGTAGATTCTCGAACCAGCCAACTTTAATCAGGCTATTGCCAATATCCACCGCAACGAATGATTTAATCATCTTAGCCAGCCTGTGATTCTTTAAGGACCTGTGCGATTCGCTCCGTCAGTTGATTGAGTCCCTGTCCGGTTACGGCGGAGATGAACATCACATCGACCTGTAGCGCATTTTGTAATTGTTCATATATCTCCTCAGCACCAGGCAATTCTGCTTTGGTTACAACGACAATCGTAGGTCGTTGGCCAAGTTGTTCATTGTATTGAACCAATTCCTTATTAATGGCGTGATAGTTATCCAGTGGATCGGTATGATCTGTCGGGATGGGCTCCACAAGGTGGATTAGAATACCAGCCCGCTCGATATGTTTCAGGAACTCGTGTCCTAGTCCTACACCCTGAGCAGCGCCCTCAATTAATCCTGGAATATCGGCCACGACAAACGAACGCTCCCAATCCAGTACGACCTGGCCTAAATTGGGTTTTTTCGTCGTAAAGGGATAATCGGCGATTTCAGGCTGAGCATGGGAGATCCGACTCAGGAGCGTACTCTTACCGGCATTCGGTTTTCCCACCAGTCCAACATCTGCGATCACTTTCAATTCGAGCGTCAGCGTCCGCGATTCCCCTTCTTCGCCAGGCGTCGATTCACGTGGGACCCGGTGCACGGAAGATTTGAAGCGTGTGTTTCCTTTGCCCCCTTTCCCTCCATGTGCGGCAATGAAGCTATCTCCTATATTCACCAGATCTTTAATGACATAATCATTCTTGGTATCCAGGACAATCGTTCCGGGAGGAACACGTATCACGAGGCCTGCACCATCACGACCCCGTTTATTTTTGCTGCTTCCGTGATTACCGCTCTTGGCCTTCCATGATTTTCGATGAGCTAAGGCGGTGAGGCTGTTGACTCCCTCAGCAGCAATCAATTCAATACTTCCGCCGTTTCCACCATCCCCTCCATCCGGGCCTCCACGAGGTACATATTTCTCCCGTCGGAAGCTTACACAACCATTCCCGCCGCCTCCGGCAATCACTTCAATGGTAACTTGGTCAACAAACACGGCTATCAGGGCATCTCCGGCAACAGCAAATGAATAAAAAAAGGACATCCCCGCAAAGCTGAGGACATCCCTGACTTGGATTACGTAACAACGTTATTTAGTTTTCAGCAGCAACGACATTGATACGACGGCCTTTACGGTCGAACTTAACAACGCCTTCGGTCAATGCGAACAGCGTGTAATCGTTCCCCTGTCCCACGTTACGTCCTGGGTGGAATTTATTGCCCACCTGTCGCACAAGGATATTCCCGGCGATGACTCGTTCACCACCAAACTTTTTGACTCCGCGCCGCTGTCCGTTGGAATCGCGTCCATTTCGACTGGAGCCCTGTCCTTTTTTATGAGCCATGATCTATTGCCCTGCTGATTAACCTTGATTTGACGGATGTTTTATATGCGTTCCCACCTACAGGCAAAACACAACCGATGCGTGTGACTGCCAATCGATGAACTTCTTTTTTATACTGAGACGGAAAAGACAGCAAGAGGCATAATGACAACGGTTGAGCGAAACCTCAGCCTAAACCTCGTTATCAGGCGGGCTGGCGAATGCGACCACAGCGAACAGTGACCACGAACCGTATTGAAATTCGCCGTTAGAACTCCCGAATCCCTATACGATCCGCACCGTAACGCCTATTCAGCACTGCGGAAAATCGGTGGTGTTGGTGAAGAATAGATCCACTGATTTCTGGAAAAATCTGCCATTCCATAGAGTCGCATAATCTGCACTTGCCGCCGTGTATAAATTTTATAGATTTCACTGCTTACCGGATCAGGACGATTGAGCCGATTTAATGTGATCGGCAGCAAAACATAGTCGCCTGCCTCCGGCTGGCCATCCAGACCCAATTTATCAAAATTGACATTTCTCAATTCTTTAAGCTGGATATCCAGACTCTCGCCAATCGTTTGCAACGTATCCCCTTCTTTCGCCCGATAGAGGCGTACCGGTTGCAAGTCGTTATAGTGTTCATGGTTGTTACGCGGAAAACGAACCACTTTTCCAACTGGTAGTTTATCCGGTGAGGAGAGAATATCGCGGTTAAGCTGATAAATTTCTAAAAATCGCGTTTCATCTCCCAGAAATCGCTTCGCAAGAGATTTCAGCGTATCCCCCTGTTCCAGAGAATAAACTATTTCAGGCCGTGGCAGTGCGTTGGGTAACCCGTAATAGACTGGATCCTGAACCAAATCAATCGTATCTCCCGGACGGTAGAAATTCAGTTGCAGTGTTTTCACTTCCAGTTCCCGTCCCTGAGCAATCGGGTTCTCCTTCGTAATATTCTCTGCCGTATCCTGATATTGATACGCATTGGTCAAACCCTGAATGTACAGCGAGAAGAAATTTGTACGCGGATCGACATCTTCCCAAATTACCACGCCCCAAACTCCTTTGCCCGTCTCCGCATCTTCTTTGGGAAGACGAGTATTAGCAATTTGAATCGAATTCAGCAGCGGAGCACCCACTTTTTCCACTGCGGCAATATCGTCGACCGCAGACGGAATAAGACGGTCTAAATATTCTTTGGCAAATGTGTGGCTTCGAAGCGTAAAGTACGGCAAGAAGTATCGGTACTCCGCATCTTTCTTGGTATTACGAAATCGCACATACCGATTTGTCCCATCGTTAAACGCTTCGCGCCGTTGTTCAAAATGGAGCTCTTCGCCTAGATACCGCACCCGGTAAACCATATACCACAGTGTTTTACGTTGCATCTTGCCCGAGACCTGTGGAATATCCACCTCGATCATTCGAAACGGTTTAAAAGTAAATTCCAGTCCCCAAATACTACGTCGCAACGGGACACTTAATGAACGTTCGAACAAAGTCCGTGTGGACGGGCTAAAACGAGGTTGCCATTTCAAATAGGAACGCGCTCTGGAGATTTCAATTAAATCAGCCCGGTCAGAAACGGTCTCCCCTTCCTCAAGTTGTGGTGAGATTGTTCGCAGCACTCCGGGCGCAAGAACACGCTCGGGTTGTTGAGCATGTACGGCCATCGTCAGACCCAAACACAACAGGGTTAAACCCACCCGATGTATCATCACGGTCCCTCTCGAACGAACAAGAGCGGCATTGGATAATTGATTTTTTTCTGAATGCTGTTTATTCATGGTCTTTTTGCGACCCCTTCATCTGTTCAACAAATCGGTGCACCTGGTGGCTTGACACAACAGGCATGGAATTTTGTTGACGAATTCGAGTATAAAAACGTGGTTTTTCAATTTCAAGCTTTTCAGTCCATTCCTTTTTTATTTTTGCTCTTCCGACTTTGCCGTCGTCAATGTGGAAATCGGTGTAATTTTAGGGTCCCGGCGAAACTGCAGGGTTGCGATGAGTTCCCGATCCTGATCAGCAAAATGCTCAACCTTGTCCAGAGCAACCGTAAATACAAATGCAGATCCAAGTCCATCAGGGTCGGTGACATAATAATAAATCCACTGCAACGGTATTTCATCGACCTCGCCCTGAGTAACGACGCGAAACAAAATACCACCGGACGGCAGCGGCTTCTCCTGTGAATGCACAAACCGATGAAACTGTTCGCCCAGGGATGACTGAATTTGGTTTTGAAATCGCACGAGCGTCATGTTTTCACCACGCGTTGGTTCTGGCAGTGGCAATAAACTACACTGCGCCACTAATTCACCACGCTCTACCTGCCGCATCACAAATAATTCCGGCTGATCCACCAGGACGTGCCAGTTTCTGTCCACCTGTAGATCGACCGGAACTCCTGACGGCCGTAACAACAAATGGTCGCCACCCGCGGACATCGGCTGATTGCAACGCTCAATCACTGCCGCTGGAATCGTTGATAACCGGGTTATCGGCTGGAGTTGGATATTGATCCGAGCCGTCACATCCAGTCCAGGCTGTGCGTGTCCAATCTCTCGTTTTTCTGTCATCGCCGAACGAACCATCATGAAACGGTGTCCTTTTAAATCATACTCCGCCTGTAAGTTCAATTCGATCTCTGTCAAAACACCGTTTGCACCGCCAAGGACTTTACCCTGAATACTTAATTTCGCCCGATCTTGAGTCAGAGAAGTTATCCGACCCGTAACGGTATTGGAAGATACGGCGTCGAGAACTAATAAGGCAGTTAATGCCGGGTTTTCCAACGTCCATGTTGATTTCAGTGTCACCGGCTCGCTCGGTAGTAATCGATGGAGTGTTGCGGGACTCCATTGAATATGAATCATGTCCAACTCGTCACGTGTTAAGGAACCCTGAGGCGAGTAGATTAGGTGTTCATCCAAATACATCTGATCCACAACCAGACGACGATCTTCACGATATGATCCGTCGATCGATGTACCACCAATTTTGATATCCCGGTCAATCACTGCATACTTGCGGATGCTGCGACACAAATCGGTACCTTCGGTGTATGCAAGCCACTGGGCATACTCCAGTCGGCCTGTAACAGCAACACTCTGCTGAACCACACCTGCCCGGGCTGACTTGACTTCTACGTGACCAGTCACCTGAATCTCGACCTGCACATCGTCCAGTAGTGGATTTTGCGCCGGCGAAAAGGAGAGGGTTTGAGCTGAAACGGATGGGACGCAAATACACAACGTCACCACAATCGCCATTGCAAAAGACGTTGCCAGCAACACTCGAATTTTACCCAAACCAAAAAACATCAATAAAAACCAGTTATTAAAAGATCTCCTCGGTGGAGGATCAGGAAAAAGAGGGGATTATTCACATACAAACGGCTAGTCGTTAAATCGACAAACCGCGTCTGGTTTGTTTAAACCAATTCACATTTTGGCCTTATTCCTCGGGAAATAGGCCATTTTTTGACCATCGTGTCAGTTTTTACCCACGTTACCGCATATTCAATGAATCCACCAATTCACAATTCCCTCGAATCGCTTGTTTTTCTTCTGTTTTTCTTTCGAATTATCCTTCAAAAAAGGACCAAACCAGGTGTCAATCAGATCCGTATAGGTAAAAGGCTTGACATCACCTATATAATAGATGTTAGTCATTTCGTAAGAGCATTCGTGGTTACTTGAAGACCACGCGGCTTGAACTCAGGGGCGAGAGCGAAATGAACACTATTGAATTCCTGATAGGGTGACTTAACGGTTATCGAAAATCGAGCGGGTCAGGGCGTAACGAATCGGATATCCGATTCAAGGCGATCTACCTCCTCAATTTCTGAGCGGCGTTTTTTCACACGGAACACCAATCATGGAATGAACAGAGAAGGGAACACCGATGAATTCTTCATACAGCAGTCCGTTGCTGCGCCATCTTCGTGATCAACAGCTTGCGCAGTTTTCTCGAGACCAGATCATTCAGTTTGCTGACTGTGCAGAAAATCTTATCAGTCAATTAGCATCTGATCAGAACTATACCCTTGGTAATATTGCCAGCAAAATCACGGATTCTGCTGTACGGAAATTGGTATCTGCGAAATCCGGGCAAGTCATACCGGCAGACATTTTAAGGCACGACTTACGACTACTCGTGGAAGACTACACCGACGCAGCAAACATCGACGTTTCGGAGATCATCGAGCCGGTTTTTACAGTGGAGGCGTTAGGTGATCATCTTCAGGTTTCCAGTAAGACAATATCACGTTGGCGCAACAACGGTTTGGTTAGTCGTAAGATGATTATCGGAGGTCGTAAACGGATTGCCTTCATGGCATCAACGGTTGAGCGATTTGTTGCTCAAAATCGAAAACGTGTTCAACGAGGTGAGCGATTCAGCCAATTATCAAAATCCGAGAAGATGGAAATACTTGATCAGGCCAGAAAAATGGCAACCGCGGGTTCCTGTCCATCCGAGGTCGCTAAACGATTAGCAGACCATTTCTCGCGCAGTATCGAGACCATCCGCTATACCTTAAAAAGACATGACCGAGCTCACCCGACAACGGCTATTTTTCCTCGCGCCCGTGGAAAACTGTCCGTTGATTCCCGACGCAGTATTTTTCAGCGGTATCGACAGGGTACAAGTGTTTCCATGCTGTCCCGACAATTTAACCGTACCGCATCTACGATTCATCGAGTTATCAATGACATGCGTGCCATCCAGGTGATGGAATTACCGCTGGATTATATGCCCAACGCTGAATTTGGTTATCGCGGTGCTGAAAAGAGAATCATGGCTCCCCTTCCGGAAGCGGACACCAAGACGAGACGAACCCGTGCACCCAAAGGACTGCCATCCTACCTTACCAGCCTGTACGAAGTCGATTTGCTTACCCGGACTCAGGAGCAACATCTATTTCGAAAATTCAACTATTGCAAATACAAAGCCAAAAAATTGCGCGACAACTTTAACCCGGAAAAACCTACCAGCGCGGAAATGGATGCCATTGAATCCTGGTATGAACAAACCGTTGAGCTGAAACAGGTAATCATTCAGTCAAATCTGCGGCTTGTCGTCTCCATTGCCAAGCGACACATGAAAGCAACCGACGATTTCTTCACTCTCGTCAGCGATGGAAATATGTCCCTGATCCGCGCGGCGGAAAAATTCAATTACGCACTGGGCAACAAGTTCTCCACCTATGCTTCATGGGCCATCATGAAGAATTTTGCTCGAACGATTCCCAATGAATTTAAACATCGTGATCGCTTTCGCACGAGCCTGGACGAAATGTTCGCCTTTCAGTCTGATTGGAAAACAAATCGCCAAGTTCAGGAGCGGGACGATCAGCTGCGTAAGTCTGAAATTAGTGGCATGCTGACCCATCTCGATGATCGTGAACAACAAATCATCATCAGTCGGTTCGGCCTCGATCCCGAACGGGAACCACTAACATTGCAACAGGTCGGACAGGAAATGGGGATTACCAAAGAACGTGTTCGACAAATTCAGGCCAAGGCACTGAAAAAGCTTCGACTCTCAGCCGATGTTCGCCATCTGGAATTGATCGAAGCCGAATAACCACACAGTTTGGTTTTGCAATACCTGCCGCTACACTTCTGACACCCTGCAGTCCGACATCATCTCGTTCTCAGGCCGGGTGAATTCAGCTGCAATGGCGGCCGCAGGGAAAGGTTTTTATATGGCAACTTCAAAATTCCTAACGCTGATTTCACAAAACGTTGCATAATATCATTCTCAACGTCACTGAATCCCTACAATAGCATATTGCGGATGCCATATTTTTAGGTATATTGACACGCTTTGCTGCGTTCCGGATGAGCGCCAATCAATCCAACCGAAAGCCAGTGTAGCTCAATTGGCAGAGCAGCTGATTTGTAATCAGCAGGTTAAGGGTTCGAGTCCCTTCGCTGGCTCTCAATGCATGCTGAAAGTAACTAAATACAAAGTAAAACAGGTGGGTTTCCCGAGCGGTCAAAGGGGTCAGACTGTAAATCTGATGGCATTGCCTTCGAAGGTTCGAATCCTTCACCCACCATTTAATGATTTAGCAATCTACACAAAACTACGTTGAAAAGGGTGTGGGGCGATAACCATACATGATTTAAAATCAGCTCAATTATTTTTTGGAAACTTGGCGAATAGCCACTTACCAGAATCCCCTTTTTTGCGTAAAAATAGAAGATTGCTGCACATTGTATTTCATAGTTGTAAATAACTGTGATGATTGCGGGTGTAGCTCAATGGTAGAGCCACAGCCTTCCAAGCTGAAGACGAGGGTTCGATACCCTTCACCCGCTCTTACCATTGCGGCCTTTGAATATCACGTTAGCGTGACATTCAAAGGTAGATGATATAGAGGGAAACCTTCAATGGGCGAGCTCTACGGGCAGTGGTGGCAATTTGCTGCTGTAGCTCAGTGGTAGAGCGCGTCCTTGGTAAGGACGAGGTCACGGGTTCAAGTCCCGTCAGCAGCTTTGTTAGCAAGCCACCTTTGGTGACTCGCTAACAAAGAATAAAACAGATGTAATACTGTCGGATAAAAGATGACATGGATCATGCTTCTGCCTAAAAGCCAGTCGCCAAACCTGTTGTTCATATCCGGCTCATATCAATATTTAGTTACTGGTCGAATACGGCCAACTCATCAATTTCCATTAAATAGGTGTTAAGGACATGGCGAAGGAGACTTTTAACCGTACAAAACCCCACGTGAACGTGGGTACTATCGGCCATATCGACCACGGAAAAACTACAACGACCGGTGCGATCCTCGCAGTGCAAGCTGCTAAGGGTCTTGCTGAGTTCAAAGACTATTCCGAAATCGCTAAAGGCGGAACGGTTCGTGACGAAACTAAAACGGTGACCATTGCTGTTGCTCATGTTGAGTACGAAACAGAAAATCGACACTATGCTCACATTGACTGCCCAGGTCATGCTGACTTTATTAAAAACATGATTACTGGTGCTGCCCAAATGGACGGTGCTATTCTTGTTGTGTCAGCTGCCGATGGCCCAATGCCTCAAACCAAGGAACATGTACTCCTTGCTCGGCAGGTAGATGTGCCCGCATTGGTTGTCTTTATGAACAAGTGTGACCTCGTCGATGACGAAGAGTTGCTCGAATTGGTCGAAATCGAAGTTCGTGACTTACTGACAAAATACAAATTCGATGGTGATAATGCCGTCATCGTAAAAGGGGCTGCACTGCCTGCTTACTCCAACCCCGATGACGCGGAAGCTTCGGCTTGTATTACCGAGTTAATGGATGCGATTGACGAACA
This sequence comes from Planctomycetota bacterium, assembly GCA_036150515.1. Lineage (GTDB taxonomy): Bacteria > Planctomycetota > Planctomycetia > Pirellulales > Pirellulaceae > UBA721. The sequence continues at coordinate 947 of JAYZPA010000155.1, read as the reverse complement.
TATCCCCGAACCCGAACGCGATGAAGACCTGCCGTTCCTAATGGCCGTGGAAGATGTGTTCTCGATCGAAGGTCGAGGAACCGTTGCCACCGGTCGTATCGAACGTGGTATCATCACGGTCGGCGACGAAATCGAAATTATCGGGCTTAAGGATACCGAGACCACAACCGTTACCGGTGTGGAAATGTTCCGTAAACTACTCGATAAAGGAATGGCCGGCGATAATGTCGGTTGCCTACTTCGTGGATTAAAGCGTGAGGATATTGAACGTGGTCAGGTGCTCGCTGCTCCTGGTAGCATCAACCCTCACTCCAAATTTGAAGCAGAAGTGTACTGTCTGTCCAAAGATGAGGGGGGACGTCATACCCCGTTCTTCAGTGGATACCGACCCCAGTTCTACTTCCGTACTACAGATGTTACCGGAACTGCCGACCTGGTCGATGCCGAAATGTGCATGCCTGGCGATAATGTGAAACTCAATGTTGAACTTCACAAACAAATCGCTATGGATAATGGTGTTCGTTTCGCAATTCGTGAAGGTGGACGTACCGTCGGTTCCGGTGTGGTTACAAAGATTGTCGAATAAGTTTTCGACAATCTTTTTTACAGGGGTGTAGCTCAATTGGCAGAGCACTGGTTTCCAAAACCAGCGGTTGCGGGTTCAAGTCCCTCCGCCCCTGCCATACAACCCCTGATCCGAAGAATGGGCCCAAAGCCTACTCTTCCGTTCAGGGTAGTAGCGTCCATTAGGACATTTTGATTAATACAACATGCGGGATGGATCTGAATAACGCATGATGACGGTTTGTTGAACAAATGAATCGTCCATGATTGAGAATTGAAAGCTCCGGAGGAGTTCCAGATTCTTGCGGGAAGTTGATTCCGAGAGGCACAGCAGGTGCTGGAATTGCTCTCGATGCCTGATCGCAGGCTGGGGTTTTGGTGGG
>JAYZPA010000154.1:0-14966 GCA_036150515.1 Planctomycetota bacterium | reverse complement strand
GATACGGCAGTCGGTGAGGAACTGAGATCGCTGGCCGGTTACGTACCCTTGGACGGTGCCCGGTGTGGCGGTGAATGCGAAACAGCCCTCGATACGACAGCCGATTCCGTTGGCGTCCCCAAGATGTCGAAGCTCCAGCAGGTGTTTTCCGGGTTTGAGGCCCTGGACGAGTAAGTGCTCCCTGCCGGCGGTGGTACAGGCAATGGTTCCCGCGACGGTCCCATCAATCAAATATTGGATCTTTCCTGTACAGGCAGCACCCTGTCCCTGATACTCGGGAGTATTTTGACCGGCTAAACGCAGGCCTGCAGCTGTCCCGGAAAAGGGTATTTTCAGGGTATCGCCCGAAGTATAACTTTTGAGGTGAGCGGCATCGGCAAAACGAAATTGATCGACCTGCCAGGTTCCCGTGGCGGTAACCCGGGATTTGTCGATCGCGGGAATCCAACTCCACCCGTCGGGCAGGGGTAAGGGTACGATGGGATCTGCATCGACCGAAGGCGCTAGCAGCATTCCGATCAGAAGGATTGTGGAGACGACGGTCGGAAAATGGCGGGTCATGGTGTCTCCGGTTTTCGGCGGTCAAAAACAAACGGCTGGGTTGGCGAGGCGGTCACGGTGACTTTGACCGGGGGTGCAATGCCTCCCTGATCCACCTGCACCCGTGTGATCAGGTCGGTACCAAACGGTTTGTCCTGAATCCATCGATGACCGTCGCCATGAATGTAGAGTGTGGGGTGTTTCGCTGTTTTGATGATCTCCACAAAAGGAGTAAAAAAATCATTGTGTACTGGAAGCGGATGTGCATGTCCAAACAGGACAATCGCGTGGATGTTCTGAGTTTGGCGGTCGATGGTTGCTTTGGCCCAGTCCACATTCTGAGCGTGTCGTGTTTTCCATTCGGCTTCATCGTGCACTCGACCTCCCACCAGATTAATGCCCAGAAACAGGACGCCGTTGATACGGAAGGTAAAGTTCTCGCTGCGAACTTTCTGACGTTCAACAGGAAAATCGTATTTCCATTTTTTGTCAAAATGATTGAAGTGTCGAACCCAGTATTGCCAGGCCTGAGCGGGCGCGGTGCAGTCATTCCACTCGTTGTCGCCGGGGATGATGAACGTTGGGAGTTTGGTTTTTTCGAGCATGGAGGCGACTTTGATATACACCGCTTCATCACAGGGCGTGGCGCCGTCCTTAATATCGCCGACATGTACTACGAATTGTCCGTCGGCCGGTAGGTTCGCTATTTGTTTCGGCAGCAGCTTGTCTTCTTCCGGAGCGTAGGGGACATCGCCCATCGCATAGAATGTCACGGTGGAGTCGGGTGCGGAGGCAGTGGGTTCGCCAGCGTGGGTTGCCAGGCATAACGATAAGCACGCAAGGATGCTAAGCAATGCCATTCTGGGCCATCGAGCGAATCCAATTTGTAAGAGGTTACAGTAGGACATGAATATTTCCGGTATGATGGAGTGCAGTGAGGATTTCCTTTTATTAGAACCCAACGTCTCCGCAATAGAAATCAACGGGGACGAATTTTCGCCAGTTTTGGGGGCGTCGATACGACCAAGGATGTGAAAAATGGAATTTTGGGAAAATGTATTTCCGATAGCAGACGATGGTGAAGCTGCCGCCGCCATGGTGGCAGCCGTCGTGATACCGACCGGCTTGTTTTTCTTTTGTCTGGTGGTTTACTGGAAATCCACGAAACGAAAACGTCTGATCGAAGATACGCCCACTTCAAAAGTGAAGGGCGTCTTCATTGGACTCAATGAAGTTAAAGGCACGGTGGAATTGCGTTATCCACTGGAGAGTTATCTCAATGAATCACCCTGCTGCTGGTACAAGTATTCCATTGAGGAACATTACACACGAACCCGTACGGTAACCGACAGCAAGGGTAATACGCGGACCGAGACCTATTCGGGTTGGGAGACGGTGGATTCAGGTACGGATCGAGCTGCATTCAATCTGGTGGACGACACGGGAAAAGTACATGTCCTTCCCAATCAGGCCGAGATGGAAGGTGAGGAGATTTTTAGTTACCGTTGTTCGATGAGCGATCCGTTTTACTATGGTAAAGGACCGGCACGCAGCGTGAGCGGTTCTAATCATCGCCGCAGGTTTACCGAATCGGCCATTGTTGAAAATGACGAAATCTACCTGCTGGGATCGGCCCGGATGTCGGCTGTTGCCGCAGAAGTCGAAATTGCGTTCGATGAAGATGATGATGTCTTTATGATTTCGACCAAGTCGGAGTCCGAACTTGTGTCCCGCTATACCTGGCGAATTTGGCTCACCGCATTTGGTATTGTGGTTTGCGGTACGTTGTTGCCGATGGTGATTCATGCGGTGGTGAATCAGGACCTGGAAAATGCAGCAGCAGCGACGTGGGGTTGGATGATTCTGGCGGGCGTTGGGAGTCTGGGCCTGACGATTTTTATGTATGTCATTTTGGTGTTTAATGGATTGGTTTCCACACAACAGCGATTATTACGTGCCTGGAGCCTCATCGATATTCAGCTTAAGAGACGGTATGACCTGATTGCCAATCTGGTTAAAATTTGTCAGGCGTACATGCAACATGAACAGGAAACATTAAAACTGGTAACGCGGGCCAGGGCCGGCGGATCGACGGTCAGCGAGATGCCATCGGCCTCGGAAGTGCAGGCGGGTGAACAGGCGACTCAGGTACAGGAGGTGGTGATTCAGCGGCTATTCGCATTAAAAGAAGCCTATCCGGAGTTAAAAGCAAATCAGGCAATGGAGGATCTGCAGGACGCGATTACCGAGGCCGAAGATCGACTGGCAATTGCGAGAACCTTCTATAATGAAGCCACCGGAAACTACAATACAAGAATTCGTCGGGTACCGGAAATCTGGTTTGCCTCGATGTTCGGGTATAAACGTGCGGCCTTTTATGCGGTGGATGCTGCCCAGACAAAAAATGTGGATGTCGCTGCTTTACTGGAAGAGTGAACGACTACGTGGTTCACCAGGGTGATCGAAAATCTATGAAGGCGAGGAATCCTCGATGCAAAAATATCTGTTCATAACTTGGTTTCTGATGCTCAGCTGTACGATGGTCGTCGGAGATGAGCTGCGTGTGATGACATTTAATATTCGCTATGACAATCCCGGTGATGGTTTGAATAACTGGAAGTTCAGGGATCATGTCGTTGCCTCGATGTTTGCCAAACATAAGGTGGATGTTGCTGGTTTGCAGGAAGTGACACACGGACAGTTGTTGCGTCTGAACGAATTGTTGCCGGACTACGCGGCGGTGGGTGTTGGACGGGATGACGGGAAAACGAAAGGCGAGTATTCACCGATTTTTTATCGCCGTGATCGATTTCAATTGTTGGGCAAAAAGACGGTTTGGTTATCCGAGAGACCGGAACAGGTGGGCAGTAAAAGTTGGGATGCAGCACTGCCTCGAATTGCCACGTTTGTTTGGCTCAAGGATAAATCCAATAAGCAGGTTCACCTGCTTATCAATACACATTACGATCATCGGGGCAGCACGGCGCGCAAAGCAAGCTCAGCGGTGATCGTGCAGTGGCTGCAGAGGATCCATGAAAAGGTCATGCCGTCGACGGTAACCGTGATGGGCGATTTTAACTGTCGGGAACATTCGGCGCCGTTTCAGGAATTGGTTTCGAAATCATCACTGGTGGATTCACGGAGTCGTGTGGAAAAATACGCTGGCCCAGATTCAACGTGGTGCGGCTTTAAACAAGTCGTTCCCGGACAGCGGATCGACTTTGTGTTTGTGGATAAGGCGATGAAGGTTCAATCCCATGTGACCGATCCAACTCAGGTCAAAGGTCGCTTTCCATCCGATCATTTACCCGTGATTATTGAGATTTCGCTATAGTATTCACCGTGATCTGCCCGCCGGATTGGGTAGTTGGCGTTGTGTCTCAGGTGGTACAATAGGTTAGAATGGGATCGCGGTTGATCATGCAGACTGGATGTTTTATAGCGTAGGGAGCAGTGTGGTGGGTTGTGCGGAAGGAAAACGCGTGCATCAGGTTTCACGACGGACGGCGCTGCAAATCGGCGCTGGTATGTTTGGCCTGAATCTACCCCAGCTGTTATCAGCTCAGGCAGTCAGTGGTCAGCGTTCGGAGATGTCCTGTATTTTTCTCTTTTTGGCGGGTGGTCCCAGCCATTATGAAACGTTTGATCCTAAGCCGGGTGCTCCGGCGGAGATACGCGGGCTATGGGATCCTGTTTCTACAAATGTACCGGGCGTGCAGATTTGTGAAAAACTGCCCCTGATGTCGCGGCGGATGGATCGAGTTGCTGTGGTTCGTTCCTGGCGAGGTCGCAGCGGATCTCATGCAGCCGGATCTCAGCACGTAACCAGCGGTATGTTTCCGGCAACGACGGGGCAGTATTATCCCAATTTTGGGTGTCTGCTTTCCACCTTGCTGGGGCCCCGTGCGCTGGGCATGCCGTCATTTTTCGGGCTCCCCACAGCTGCCCGATATACGCAGCCTACGGGTTATTTGGGTGCAGCTCAGGCGGCCTTTCAGATTCAGGGCGATCCGGTAAAACCGACGGTGCGTGTGGGTGAATTGAAGCTGGAAAAAATCCGGTTTGAAGATCGCCAATCGATGCTGCGACAGCTTGATAACCTTGGGAAACTCGCCGATAACGGAGACGATTCTCTTCTATCCCAGGATCAATTCTCCAGGGATGCGGTCAATCTGCTGACGAGCGGACGGATGCAAAAGGCGATGGATATCGAGTCCGAGCCGATTGCCTTACGGGAACGATACGGGTTGAATATTTATGGCCAGCGGGTATTGCTGGCACGGCGATTGATTCAGGCAGGTGCACGGTTCGTCACGATTAATCATGCGGTTCAGGGGGGGTTGTTTGGAGACGGAACTACTAATGGAACGTGGGATAATCATGGCTGGCTGTTTGACAGCATGATGAGCTTTGCGACACGTCCCGGAGCCGTTCCAGCAGATTCCAAATGGCATTCCTATAAGGGCCCGGGGAATTTACCGCAATTCGATATGTCCCTGTCGACGCTGCTGGATGACCTTGAAGCCCACGGTATGCTGGATACTACGCTGGTGGTGGCCATGGGGGAATTCGGACGGACACCTAAAATCAATAAAACGGCAGGGCGGGATCACTATCCCGGTGCAGGTTGTGCTGTGTTGGCCGGAGGGGGTGTGAAAAAGGGGATTGTGATCGGTGCGACGGATTCCAAGGGGACGGAACCCGCGACACGACCCTGGTTTCCGGAAGACTTTGCAGCGACCATTTATAAGGCGATGGGAATCGATCCGCACACGACCTATTTGCCCCGTCTGGCACGTCCCACGCCGATTTCACCGGGAAATGTTATTGACGGGTTACTGGCCTGAGAGGGAGTTTCAAGATGTATGTTGAGTCCTGCCGTATTCGTGGATCCTTGAGGAGCAAGAGGATGCCTGTGATCCTGAACCAGAAAATACGGATTGTGATCGGTGCGCTGTTGCTGCTGTCTTTGAGTAACGGGGTTTATGCACAATCGACCGCGGAGTCGCCTCCCGGATTCTATAAAGATCTGTTTATGAGCAGCGGTGTTAATCTGAGTAGTCGCCGCAAACTCTTTGCTGCAGAGTCTCTCGGTCTGTCTTATGAATATTACGCCGGGAAAGATGCTGCGATTCAGAATCGAATTGTCGCAGGCGATGATCGCGATACGAATGGTGCGCTGCTTTATCCGGATGGGGCGCCCCGGTTTCGGATGATCTATGTCAACGGGGGTGGTGCCACCAATCATGGAAAATCATTGGAGCTCAGTGGCCGGCAGACGCTACGACAGTTCTTTAATGCCGGGGGCAGTTATTGTGGTAGCTGTGCCGGCTCTTTTTTCAGTGGCCGTAATGTGGATGCTGCCACCCAGAAACGGTTGGGGTATCTCCACATTTATCCGTATAACACATTGAATACCGGGATGAAAAAAGCACGTGTCGGGCACGTGATTCCTGAGGAATCGCCGCTGCTGAAATATCGAAAGTTTGGTGCCGATAACTATGTCGAAGATATTTACCATAACAACGGAAACTGGATGTCCAGGGAGAAAGGGGATCACCTCGACAAGACGGAGGTGCTGGCAATTTACGATACGCCCGGGGAACGTCCTGATCTTGGAGCCGCAATCTGGGCGTATAAGGTAAAACCTGAAACAGGCAGGGTGGTGAATATTGGTTCCCATCCAGAGGGCGTTGAGGATGGTGAACGACTTGCTCTGACCGAGGCCTGTTTTATGTATTGTCTGGACGGGGGCGGTGTGCCGGCGGTGAAGGCCGAACTGGTCAGCGGTGAAACACGTCTGATGAACCTCAGCACAGAAGATAAGAATCCGGCTTTTACGAAGATTGGTGACGGGCAATTCCATCATTTCCGGATGGTGGTACCCACCGATGCGGTGCGAACCACGATCCAGCTTACCGCAGAGACCGATGTCGATTTTCATCTTTATGTAAGGCAGGGGCAGCTCGATCTGGATCGACCGGCTGATTTTCAGCTTACCAAGCCCGGAAGCGATAAAATCCTGCGTGAGCGACTCGAACCCGGGGTTTGGTTTGTGACGGTGGAATGCGCCACACGGGTCGCTGCAGCGAAAGATGAAACGGACAGTTTCTATGTTTACAGCGATTCGCAAGATCTGCTTAACGGTGTGCCCTACCGTCTCATGCTGGATCAAAAGACACGACGTCATGCTCCGCGTGTGTCGGGTTCGGTGGTGAGTCAGAACAAAGAACCGTCCGTACCCTAAGCCCGCGATTCGTTCGTAAGCAGATCATGTCCATGCGAATTATCAGTGCCGGTATTCAACACGAGACCAATACCTTTTCCGACACACCGACCACGACGATGGATTTCGTTCGTGACAGTCATCTGGGCGAAGACTTCAAAGGGGGCGCTGCGATTGTGCAGCGGTTTTGTGGAACCAACACGATCCACGGGGGCTATCTGCGGGGTGCGGAGCAATGTGGGTTTGAATTGATGTGTGTATTCAATGCCCGGGCTTATCCGTCCGGCATCGTGGTACGCGAATGTTTCGAGGAATTGGTCGGAATGCTGATTCAGCGTGTTCGGGAAGCTTTGCCAGCGAAAGGCGTCCTGCTGGATCTGCACGGGGCGATGGTGACCGAGGATTACGAGGACGCGGAGGCTGAAATTGTCCGTCGTGTACGGGATGCCGTCGGAGAGCAGATGCCGATCGTGGTGACGCTTGATCTGCATGCGAACATTTCAGCGGAATTAGCTCGGAGATCCACGGTCATCATTGGATTTGATACCTATCCGCATGTGGATATGGGTGCGCGAGGTCTGGAGGCAGCACAACTGATTCAGCGAATTGTGAAACAGGAAATTGAGCCGCGACAGGCATTTCGTGCGTTACCTCTGTTGACCATGCCGCCGATGCAATGCACGTTGCGGGAACCGATGCAGGGCTTGCTGAAGAAACTCCATGCGCTGGAACAGGAACCGGGTTTGCTCACCGCGACGATTGCGATGGGATTTCCCTTTGCGGATATTCGCTGCATGGGAGTTTCAGTGCTGGCGACCAGTGACGGGAATCAACAGCAGGCGGTTGAGGCAGTGGATCGCATGGCGGAATGGTTGTGGCAGCAACGGGCTGCATTGCAGCCGACGCTGGTTTCCACCGAACAGGCGATGGAGACGGCTGATCGTACGGAGGGTCTGGTGATCCTGGCCGATGGCTCCGATAATCCCGGGGGTGGGGCTCCCTGTGACGGGACGGTGGCCCTGCAGGCTATGGTGGATGCAAACTTCCAGGGAGGGGTCGTCGGATTGATCGTTGATCCGGAGACCGTAGCGCAGGCCATGAAGGCCGGGGTCGGCAAGTCGTTTGAGGCGCGGATTGGCGGCAAAACCGACGACCGCCATGGCGCTCCGGTGCATGCCACCGCAGAAGTTGTCGCGGTGAGCGATGGAAAATATGAATATGGGGGCGCCATGGCTCAGGGGTTGAAGGACACCCTGGGAGATACGGCGCTGCTGAAAATTGGCGGTGTTGAAGTGGTGACGTGCACGCAAAGACGGCAGTTGATTGATCGCAATATGCTGGCAACGGTCGGTCTGGATGTTTCGAATCGTAATCTGTTGGTGCTCAAAAGCGCCGTCCATTTCCGGGCTGATATTGGACCCTTGGCGTCCGTGATTCTGGATGCCGATACGCCGGGAATTCACCGACCTGACTTTGAATGCTTTCAGTTTAAAAACGTGCGGGCGACGGCTTTTCCGCTGGATCCGGAAGCGACTCTGGATGGCTGAATCAGCAGGGGCGCGGCGGATGCCGTTTAGGTGTTAGTGCGCGGCAGTTCCGTTTTTAATGCGTCCAGCAAAATCCCGGTGTCATCCGGGGTGTTGTAAAGATGACTGGAGACACGGACGTACCGCTTGTCCTGCCAGTCGATAATCGGGACTTCGATCCGATGGTGATTCCAAAGTGCCTGTTGTAATTGCTCGCTGTTGCCGGAGGGGAGTTGGACATGGGCCATGGTGCCATACCAACGGTGGTCATCGGCGGAGAGGGAGGTGCCGCCGAATTCCTGCTGCAACTGTTGCCGGGCGTTGCGTGATAGGGCGAAAGTGTAATCACGGAACTCGGAGAGACCGATCTCCTGCATGAACGCAATCGCGGTCGGAATGCTGAGGTACGATGCAACGTTACGGGTACCGACCCAACTAAATTCATCATCCCATGTTTGCGGTGTGTCCGGAGGAATCAGACCCCAGCTAAGGATGGGAGGCTGAACCCACCGGTGTTGTTCTGGAGCGATGTAAACAAATCCGGACCCCAGCGGTGCACAGAGCCATTTATGGCAGCTGGCCGTATAAAAGTCACATCCCAGCGTGGCCAGGTCAACATCCAGTTGTGCCAGAGCATGAGGACCATCGATACAAACCATGATTCCCCGCTGGTGGGCGCGCTGGCAGAGTTGCTGAACCGGCAGCGTTACGGCCGTGGCAGACGTGATGTGACTAACAACGATCAGGCGGGTCTTTTCATCACAGGCATGAAGGATGCTGTCAACGACTTCGGTCGGGTCCTGAAAATGCGGAGGCAGGGTTGCGATCAAGCAGTCTCCACCGGCGCGTTTGCAGGCTCTTTCCCAGATGCGTGTCACGGCGCCATATTCATGATCGGTAAGGACGACATTTTCCCCCGAAGAAAGCGGGAAACACCCGGCGACGACATTCATGGCCCAGGTGGCATTGTCAACGAAGGCCAGATTGCCGGGCTGGGTGTTGAGAAAACCGGCCAGCGCCTGTTTGGCTGATTGCAGGGCATCCGTCTGTTGCCGACAAAAGAAATCCATCGGCTGCGTTTCCAGTTTTTCCGTCCAGTGATCACGGGCTTGACGGACGATGTGGGGAGCGATGCCGAATGAACCATGGTTGAGGTAAGTGGTTCCTTCGCGAATTTCAAAATGATGGGCATGAGGTGAAGGCATAGCAGCAGGCGGTATCGAAGAGAAGGGTTAAGGAGTTGACGGTTCAGCAAGCGTTGGAATTTGAGAACGCTGATACAGCTGAAACCCCAGTTTGGTTTGACGGGGCGACCGCCGGAGATGTTGCTGTAGAGCGTCATCTGAAAGATTCGTGCCCGCGCGGTGCAGAAGTTCCGCAACATGACTGGCAACGGCCGTATCATAATTGTCCAGAGCACGGATAAGTTTGGCCGGGGAGGGATGCGTTAGGGCCAGTTGTTCGGCGTAGGTTCGGGCGGAGGAGAATTTGCCATCGCGATCGATATCCAACTGAAGGACGCCGGTGGATCCCAGAGTGTACGGTTCGAAATGAGGCGAGGTGGGTTGATAGGGTTTGGCTGTGGGCCAATGGAGCGAACGGACGCCGTCTCCGCGGGCTATGGCAACCACAAAAACATCGTGTTCAAGATGATTCAGACGGAGTTGTCCGGACCATTTGATTCCGGCACGGTCTCCGCTGGCGATAGGGATCGTCTTATACAGATAGCCATTAATGTATAACTCGACCTGCCGGGCCGTGACCCAGGAGGGACCCTGAACGGTGATGTGAACCAGGGGTTGTTTTTTGGGAGTTACCATTTCGCCGGAGCCAAATTTGTCCTGGATTCGCAGGGTGGTGAATAAGCCGTAGCTCACATGGGCTTTGCCGTTTTGCAAAGCGGTTACGGCTTTGGGGATGTCCAGATTTCCGGGGTCCCCGTCCGGGCAGCGAATGTAGGTTCTGCTTTGTCCGATGAAATGGCGAGCTACGTCATGTGAGTCGCTACAGCCAATGCCGGTCACCTGAATGCCGCGATTCATCATCCCAAACCAATCCCGGTAGAGTTGCATGACGTCGGTTTGCGTCGCTCCGGAATTGATTAATTCCATGGCGTTGGCGACAAACGGACCGTTGGCGATACTATGCCCGGTCAGGGAGTTGTGACGTTGTGGAGAAAAGGGCGTGACCCCGCTATGGACGTCCCGGGCATGGTTGAGAATGATGATGCCGGCACCGGTTTTTTCGCGGATGGAACCGATGATCTTTTCCCATGTGTCCAGTGTGTGGTCAGGCAGCGGCGCGGACGCAGGTACCGGGAAGATGTTGAAGTGGCCGATGCGAGTGGTGACTTCGTTGCCGATGACCGGTGTGAAGTACTTTCGCACGCCTAATTCCGTTGCCCGTGGTTCATAGCTGATGTGCAGATTATGATCCGTGGCGATCGGTAGTTCGATTCCCTCTCCGGCGATCGTGATTAATCGTTCGTCAAGAGAGGCGTCGCCGTGTCGGGAGTGGGTGAACGTGTGGACGTGCGTGTCACAGGCAACGAATCCGCGTGTATCCACCTCGCGATTAATCGTTAGTTGCTGAGAGGCCGTTTCCGCCGGCAATGCAGTGACGGTCGCCGAATCAATGCCCCATTCCATACCCCGTCCGGCAATGATGGTGTATCGGCCCGGGGGGACCATGATGGTCGCTTGACCGGTGCTGGTGTAGATCACGCCTGCACGGACAGCCGTGGTATCGGTGGATGGGTTACCGACCGTCATCAGCGAACCGCTGTTGTTCAGGATCGTGAGTCGACAGGGGATCGGTTGCTGGGTTGTGCGGTCTGTCACTTTGACCGCGATCTGACACTGCTGGAGATAATCTGCTTTGGTTTGAGTGTGAAACTGAAGATAGCCAAAATAAATATCGTCCGGTGTGGCGCGACCGGTTTGAGTTACCGTTAATTGATTGTTACCCGGTTGGATAAGGTTTGACGGAATGTCCATGAAAATGAGCATGTCATTTTCATCCCGCACAAGCTGACCCAGTGGTTGCTTGTTGATGGCAAGCGTCCATTGCTGTTTGACATCGACCTGACGAAAGGAAAGACAGCGTGGGATGGCTTCACTGTCCACGTGAAATGTGTGCGTCAGGGACTCGTGTTCTGCGGTGGGTGCAAAGGAATCCCACTCGCGTTCGCCTGTTCGGAGATGAACGAATCGTTCTGCAGCGATGTTATGGATGCTGCAGAAAAACAGCAGCCCGGGCAGCAGGAAAGCAAACGGCTTGTAGAGCATGGGAAGAGCCCGCCTTTTATGTCACTTCAAAGCCATCGCGCTGTTCACGCGACAGTAACTGGTTGGCAGTTGGGTCACGTGGAAAAGTTTCCGTCTCAGGATCCCACATCACGGGCCGACCAAGACGTTGGGCAATATTACCGAGGTGACAGGTGCTGACGCTGCGGTGCTGGCTTTCCACATCGGAGATGGGTTGGTTGCGTGTTTCAATGCAATCGAAGAAGTTGCCCATGTGGTTTACGATCGCTTCGAGTTTACCGTTACGCAAAGGGCGATCCAGATTGTCGTGTTGGTAATCGTCCCAGTCTTCACGAGGCAGCGGGTTTGTGGCGAGGTCCTCCACGGGCTTGCCGGTAATCGTTCCGCGATTAACAAAAATTCTCCCGCTGCTGCCGGTAAACATGATTCCGTTACGACCTGTGTCCGCGACGGTCATTTGTACGCCGTTGGCATATTTATATTTTGTGTGAAAGTCGATGGCGACATCATAGCAGTCATCGCCGGTGGTGGGATATTTCGCGGTGGCACTGATTTCAACCGGCAGCGAATTAATTCCCCACTGAGCGATGTCCAGATGGTGGGCACCCCAGTCGGTCATCTGGCCTCCGGAATAATCGTACCACCAGCGGAACGTGTAATGGGCACGTTCGGGGATGTAGGGTCGGTCCGGGGTTTGTCCCTGCCAGAGATCCCAGTTGAAATGTTTGGGGACCTTAAACGTAGAGAACGGTCCCCCCACTTTGTTTTTTCCCAAAACGACGTCGACCTGTTGCAGATCACCAATGCGGCCGTCACGGATCAATTCAACCGCCAGGCGAAAGCGGGAATCACTGCGCTGCCATGAACCGACCTGGAGAACACGGCCCGTTTCTTTGACCACCTGGCGCAGGAACTTGCCTTCATCGATGGTCAGCGTTAGTGGTTTTTCGACGTAAACATCTTTGCCTGCGCGACAGGCGTCGGCAGCCATTTTGACATGCCAGTGGTCCGGAACCCCAATCAGTACGACGTCTAAATTTGCACTGGCCAGCATGTCTACATAGTTTTCGTAGATGCGCGGCGTGCTGCCAAAGGCGGCGCGGGCCTGTTCACGTACATGCTGGTCAACATCACACAGGGCCACGATGTCGCCGTAGCGCTGTGCTTTTTCCGTAATCACCGATCCCTGATAGCGGAGCCCGATTGTGCCGACGCGTAATCGTGCGTTGGGGCTAGCCGGTTTATCCTCCTGCGCCGTGGCGCTGCTGTGGTATCCGGAACCGGCCAGTGCCGCTGCGGTCAGTGAGGATTGCAAAAATGTACGACGTTGGATGTTGTGTGTGCTCATAGTACCCGAATTATATCGTATCCTGCCGAATGATGGACAGGGTTACCGGAATTACCCATCCCCATCGGTTAAGGTCTCCTACAGCGTTTCCTGAAGGACCCGCATCACGTTGCCACCGATGATCTTTCGAATGTCATCGTCGCTGTGCCCGCGCTGAACCAGACCGACCGTGAACAGCGGCCAGTTGGTCCAGGCCATGCTTTGAGACATGACGGGCGTGGTGGGGAAGGGGTCGTCCGGCCAAAGCGAGCGGAATTCCTTTCGTCGCCGACCGCGTGACGGGATTTTACGCCGTTCGCTGGCGGCGTTTTGTGATGTATAGGCAACGTCGGTTCCGATGGCGACATGATCGGCACCGAATTTTTTAACGAGGTAGTCGATGTGGTTTAGGAGTTGCTGAAGATCGCCGCTGCCCCGTAGGAAGCGGGGAATGCAGCAGACGCCGAGATAACCGCCACTGTCAGCAATGGCACGGATAACTTCGTCCGGTTTGCTGCGGATGTGCGGGTGGATGGCGCCGACGGTACTGTGACTGGCGACGACAGGCTTGGTGGAAACCTGTGCGGCCTCAAGGCTGGTTTGCCATCCGGCATGGGCACAGTCGGGGATGACGCCGACACGATTCATTTCCAGAATGGCGGAGCGGCCGAAGTCACTCAGTCCCGCGTTTGCTTTCTCGGCACAACCGTCGCCAATCATGTTTCGGCGCTGATACGTTAAATGCATCATGCGGATGCCCAGCTGAAAAAATATTTTGACATAACGTAATTCGTCTTCGACGGAAATCCACTGTTGGGTTAACGGGACACCGTTTCCGGTGAAACAGAGTGAGTGACGCCCCTCGCGTTTGGCTTGTTGAATATCACTGGGGACGACCGCTTTGGATACAAACCCACGCATAATGTCGGTTGTGTAGGTGAAGCGAGCAAGCCGTTTTAGGAGTCGTAACGGATCCTGACCCTCTTCGCCAGCGTTTTGAAAGATGCAGGTGACTCCACTGCTTCGCCAGGCGTCCCGGTATTCCTGCTGCTCAACCGGGTTGGAAACATAACGCGTCATCATGGAATCTTCGCGGAGATCGTCCAGTTCTGCCGAAGATGCACCCGCTTCGATGGCCGCTTTGATGGTATCTCCGTCCACGGCAGCGCGTGGGGAAAACCCATAGGAATCAAATACAATGGAATCGGCATGCATTGCCAGGCCATGCTCCAGATCACGCTCGGACGGACGGAGCAGTTGCAGGGCCGCTTCACGATAAGCCTGTATTTGAGGGTTTAAACGTGTGGTCAGCCGTTTCACCGGGTCCGGCGTGTCATCGCTTAGCAGGGAAGGGGTGGGAGAAGAGCAGGACAGGGCGGTCAGGGCCATGCTGGTCCGTAGAAACTGGCGGCGGCGGAGTGTCTGGAACATGCGATTGGTGTACCTGTATTTAGAGGTGTGCGTCGGTGTGTGAGGCGAATGTCAGAGTATTATAATCAAATTGAGCGGGCCTTAGGGGGAAGCGCTGGCAGGGGTGGTTGTTGGGGATAGAGTCGCTTGAGGAGGAGTCGTAGTGGAATCGAAATCGTCAATGGCAGTGCTCTTGGTGAAGGTGAAGGCGAAGCCAATGTATCGACAGAGCAATTCTTCCAGGGCTATGGTCAGGAAGAACTGAATACAGCCGTTGCTGAAGCACCGGTCGCGGCAGCGATTGTCTCGACAGGCATGGATGTGGAAGCGAATGTTTCTCAGGATCAGTATACGACTCCATTGCCGTCAAACGCGGCCTGGTCGGATTCGGTAGACCGGATCATTTCCGACATTGCGGACGACGTTGATTCGGAGGAAAACGAGTCGCTTCTCGACTGATAATGGTCTGATTTGACGAAAATTGACCAAACGAATGACGCCCCAAAGACCTATTGTGGATTTTGGGGCGTTTTCTTGCGCCCTGCTAATACCCCCCCGGTTGTAGGGTATTTCAGGTAAGTCAACCTATAAACAGGGCCAAATAGAACCTGTATTTCCAGTGTTTTAGGAATACTAGGATTTTGCCGATTATGACAAAAATTATGATTATC
>JAYZPA010000153.1:0-32160 GCA_036150515.1 Planctomycetota bacterium | reverse complement strand
CGGCTAACCTTTTCCTACAGCAATGTATTTCAACGCGAATTCGACCGGCTGTTTAAATAGCTCACCCCACATCCTCCTAAATCCGGCTAAGAAACCCGGATAGCGCGTTAAGTCCTCGGAACCGAGTTAGTTTCTCAATTGCCGCGCCAGTTCGATGGAGTAGTCCGTCAGAATCGCATCGACACCCATATCAATGCACATTTGCCAATGAGCCTTTTCCAGGCCGGACACCGTTTTACCGGCAATAAAAACCCGCTTGCCCGCAGCGTGAATTTTTTTGATCTCGGCTGCCGATGGTAGATACCGCACGTAAACCCAATTTGTATCGGGATTGGCAACCGATTCCAACAGCTCTTTGGAGTCATGGGCAACGTGCGTTAAATTGACCGTCGCATCGGCTGCACGCAGGCGTTTACGAACCTCCGGATCGTGAATCGTATTGCCAATAAAAAGCAATCGGTGAAGGATTTTATATTGGTTGGCAAGTTTTACCAGATCCGTTTCCACCTTTTTATCGTCCAGCTTGATATCAACGGCAAAAATCGCTTTGCACTGCGGGTAACTTGCAATTAATCGAAACACATCATCGATCCCGGGAATGACCTGTCCTTTGAATCTTGGTGAAAACCAGCTGCCGGCATCGAATCCCACCGTTTGATAACGATTCAACTGAGCAATCGCCCCCTTGCCATCGGTCGTTCGGTCAACCGTCACGTCGTGCAGACAGACCAGATGGCCATCCCTGGTTCGTTGTACATCAAATTCGAATCCAAATCCCAATTCAAGGCACGCACGAAAACTGGCGATCGTATTTTCGGGAGCATCGAGTATCAAGCCTCGATGTGCAACCACTTTGGTTTGATTTTTCGTTTCCAGGCCCTCGGAGGACTGCAGTTTCTCTTGTGCCGACAGGGAGCCTAATAAAAGAGTGAAAGTCAGGAACCGTGTAACGAAACGCATGACGTATACCACTTTCTGCATAAATTCAATCGTTGGATGTAAGATCTGCTTCCGGGACGACCGGTTCCAATTGTAGCACGCCACGACGATCGGAACCAAATCGACAGGTCGGTTTGGTCGTCCTGCGATATTCAGCTTCCCTTTTCATCCGCTTTGATCAAAGGTGGATGTGGCAGCTTCGTGACGGGGTTGCTAAAATCAACCTTGAATTCGACACCCAATCGATCAACACACTTCTACGTTGATCTGAATTTCAAGCGGATTCAGCGGTCACAACGTTTTCACGCATTTTTTTTCATCAGGCGGATTCATGACCAACCCCACACGCAGGACAGCGCTCAAAACCATGGCAACCACCGTTGGGGCGACTTGCGCTTCCTACTCCCTGCCGGTTCCTGCCGAAATGTTTTCCACCAACCCGTCAAACGGACCCATTCGTCTTGGCGTCATTGCGGATCTGCATGGCGGTTTGGCGGTGGATGCAGAAACCCGCCTGGACGCTTTTTTAACCGCCATGCAGGCCAGCAAGACCGACGCTCTCGTTCAAATGGGTGATTTCGCGTTCCCCAACGAGAAACACCAGTCGTTCGCCGACAAATTCAATGCCGCGCATCAAAACACGATCCACGTCATTGGCAATCACGAGTTTGACTATAACCTGACTCGCGAGGACTGTTACCGGGCGTGGGGCATCCAATCCGGGTATTACCGCCGTGATCTTAGAAACGTGCGAATCATCGTACTTGATGGAAATGAAACCGGATCCCCAACCCAGAAGGGTTACCCCTCTTTCATCGGCAATCAACAAAAGGCCTGGCTTAAAGCGGAATTAGAGACAGCCGATCGGCCGCTGCTCGTCCTCAGCCATCAACCGCTGGCGGGAGCACACCCGGTTCAAAATGCGACGGAAATCCAGAAACTGCTTAGCCACCATCAAGACAAAATCCTAATCTGCATCAACGGGCATACCCATGTTGATTCTCTGCTGCAGGTAGGTGGAGTTACCTACCTCCACATCAACTCCGCATCTTACAAATGGGTTGGTGGCAAAACCAGGATGGCTTACTACGAAGATCCCCTGTTTACAACCATCACGATCGATCCGGAACAATCACTCATCAACATCGAGCCCAGTGCTTCCACCTGGAAAGGAACGGCGCTGGCAGATACCGGTTACTTCGATCGGGATGACGCACCGCCGGAAACCATCGTGATTCCCGCGATTCGAAAGCGGCGAATCGACACTCAGGCAAATGAAATTCAAACCGATCCACCGATGAACGATTCCATCAAATCGGAACCGAAAACGTCTTTAAAGGTGATGACATGGAACATTTGGGGACGACTCAATCAGGATCCGAAATACACGATCGCTGATAAAACCGCTCGTGAACGAGCCATTGATATTATTCGTCGCAGTGATGCGGACATTGTTGCCATGATCGAAACGTACGGATCAGCTGCCGACATTGCTAAATCGCTGAAATTCCATCACTACACGCCATCGGCCGATGCTAACCTGTGTATCTTCAGTCGCTATCCTCTCACGGATTTTGGGTCACTTAAGGGACTTTCTTCTTTCTCATTCATTGCGGCGACCGTCAACCTGCCGGATGGAAACAAAATCCGCGTCTACGATATCTGGCTGACCAGCGGGGGCCGTCATATCGTCGCCATTAAGAACAGGGAACTAACCGATACGGATTACGGTGCTGGAGATGATCTTCGCTATGACCAACTGCGGAAGTTTCTGGCTCATGACGATTTTCAAACACACCTTGCCAACGCTGACCAGGTGCCTGTGATTGTCGCCGGCGATTTCAATTGTGTTTCCCATCTCGATCACAACGCAGTAACCCGACAAAGCAATTTAAATCAATCACGCGTGCTGCCGATTAAAGTCTCCAAAGCAATGCACAAGGAAGGTTTCTCGGACACATTTCGCCAGGCGAATCCTGACATCCTTGAAGCAACTCTGGGACACACATGGACCACCGTTGGACCAGGCTACCAGTATGTCTCTGGAAAAGGTTTTGTGCCTGTCCAGGATCACCCGGAACCTGAATACCGCGACCCCTACGCCAGAATCGACTACATCTATTCCACCGGTTCACGTCTTGAAACCATCGATTCAACGGTGATCACTCACCATCCGTCCCAGTCCGAAAGAAGCTTTCCGGAGTTTCCATCCGACCATGCAGCAGTTCTCACCGAGTTCCAAATCCCCGGGAAATAGTTCTACCGACCGTTCCCAATGTGCACCCGCGATGGGTAACTCAGACCCTTGACCTTCATTTCACCCGCACCCGGGAACGCTCCGACCTGGCCTTGAATTCCGGTGCGGCATCTTTCGGCAACCAGCGTGCAAGCTGATCCCAGATCGCCTGGTGTGCGGGATCGTTTGCCAGATTATGGAACTCATCCGGATCACTTCGATGATCATAGAGTTCTCTGGCTCCGTCCTGATAAGAAATCAGCCGCCAGTCCCGCGAGCGGATGGAGTGATTGCCAAAATAGGACGACGTGATCGCCGGACGGTCCCTTAGCGTCGTCGGATCGTTGAGTTGAGGAACAAGAGAAAGACCTTCGAGGTGAGGATTGAGCGGTAGCCCGCAAAGCTCAACCAGCGTGGGATAGACGTCAAGCAAACTGGCCGGTTCCGGACAAGCCTCGCCGGGATTGATAGACGGACCGGCAAACAACAGCGGTACCCGCGTGGATTCCTGCCACAGCGTACGTTTGGCCCAATGCTGCTTTTCGCCGAGATGGAATCCGTGATCACTCCACAAGACGATCACGGTATCCTTTGCATAGGGACTCGACTCCAGCGATTCCAAAACGATACCCACGCAATGATCGACAAAACTGATGGATGCCAGATAGGCGTGCGTCAGGCTTCGCTGCTTACCGTGATCCACTACCTGCCCATGGGTCGGAGCAACCGCATAGTCGTTAATGCCAAGAAAATTTTTGGGGATATCGTTGAGGTCTGACCGTGGGCTTTTTGGCAGTATCAATGTGTCTGCATCGTACAGTTCAAACCACCGGGGCGGGACAAAGAGAGGAACATGGGGGCGAAAGAAGCCCAACGACATAAAAAATGGTTTATCAAAGTCCTCCTTTAGTGCTGCGGCTGCTTTTTTTGCAAGCTGGACGTCTGCCATTTCGGCGTCTTTTTCCGGGTACGCCCCCCAATCCCACGCGCCGCTCCAGACCGCGGGCCGGTTCATTGGTTTTTCCGGCCTGGGACTGCGGGTTCGGCCGAGCGACCGGTCAATCGCACCGGCTAACCTTCCATTAAAATCGTGATGCAGAACCTTCCCGCCTGAGAGGGTGTAATAGCCGTTATTTTTGAAGTATCGCTGAATCGTGGGGACGTCCCGCAACGCGGGTAACTCCTCGTATTTAGGTCCAAGTTCATAACTTCCGTGCGTCGTCGCGGCGACTCCCGACATCACGCTGGCTCGTGAGGCAGAACAAACCGGAACGGCGCAATGGGCGTTCGAGAAATTTCGGCTGCGTCTGGCCAGAGCATCCATGTGAGGAGTGATCGCTTCGGGGTGCCCACCGAGGAAGCCGACCCAGTCATTGAGATCGTCAATACAAATCATCAGGACGTTAGGTCTGGCAGACGGCTCCGCCCCCTCGCCCGTTACAGTCAAGGCGAACAGCAACCCGACCATCGCGGATATCGAAATCAATGGATTCATAGGTATACTCAAAGGCATTCACATTCAAAAGGGTTCGTTCGTGCCCTTGGCAGTTGCTCTCACACACGGACGTCAGGATTCACACCCAAAATTGGTCTGCAGACTACGTGCGTTTATACATGGCTTGCAGCCCAGAAGCAAATGAACCAGGCAGACCGCAGGTTTCCAATGTCTGTTGGAAAGACTAAATTAAATGCTTGTAGCAGGCAAACCGACGCATCCAAAAAAGAGACCGAAATTTGCAATGGCACACAAACCCCAACTCTTCTTCGGCCTGCTCCCGCTTTTGCTGTCCGTGGTATCCGCGGGCGTCTCCGCCGATTCAAAACCTCCTAACATCGTCCTGATCATTTCCGATGACCAGAGTTACACCGACTATGGATTCATGGGGCACCGGGCAATCGAAACGCCTCACCTTGACCGGTTGGCCAAAGAGAGCGCCTTGTTTCGACGTGGTTATGTCCCCACTGCGTTATGCCGACCCGCCCTGATGACCCTGGCCACCGGTCTCTATTCCCATCAAAACAAAACCACCGGTAACGACCCGGCAAACACACCTGCGAACACTGAATATGCGGAAAAAACAGACAAACACATACGGGAACTGCTGATTTCCCACATCGATCATTGCGGTGCGCTTCCCAAGTGGCTGGCCGAAAAGGGTTACGTCAGTCATCAAAGCGGCAAGTGGTGGGAAGGTTCCTACGGTCGGGGCGGATTTACCGCGGGAATGACAAGGGGATTTCCCAATCCGCGGGGCCGACATGGCGACGACGGCCTCAAAATCGGACGATCCGGGTTGAAGCCAATACTGGACTTTATGGATCGTTCCGTCGCGGCCGAGGATCCGTTTTTCATCTGGTATGCCCCTTTTATGCCCCACACGCCCCACACGCCCCCGCCCCGGCTCTTCGATAAGTATGTAGCCAAGGGCATTCCGACGCGAATTGCCAAATACTACGCCATGTGCGAGTGGTTTGATGAAACCTGTGGCGCCTTGATGAAACATATCGACGAGTCCGGCATTGGGGAAAACACACTTGTGATTTATGTCACCGACAACGGATGGATCCAGACTGAAAACGGGGGATACGCTCCGCGATCCAAACGCAGTCCCTACGAAGGGGGCACACGGACACCGATCATGTTTCGCTGGCCGGGCGTGATTCCGGCAGGGGATCGGCCTGAACTCTGTTCGTCGATCGACATCGTCCCAACGATCCTGGCAGCGGCCGGCGCCCGAGGTCCCCACGACTTTCCCGGACTCGACCTTTTACCTCCATTGAAAACAGGGGATGCGATTAAACGTGACACCCTGTTCGGTGAATCGTTTGCCCATGACATCGCCGATATCGAGAAACCCCAGGCGTCGCTCCTTTATCGCTGGGTCATCCGCAACCACGACAAACTGCTCCTAACCTACGACGGAGCGCCGGGCAGGATGAAGTTTCCTCCTCAGCGGGGAGAACCGCAACTCTTCAACCTAAAAGACGATCCCGAAGAAAAAGTGAATCTCGCTGCCGCACGACCCAAACTTGTGAAGGAACTCCGCAAACTTCTTGACCAGTGGTATGTTCCCGACGAACGCATGGTTGATACATTCGCAACAGCGGAGGCAAAGCCTGACCGAAAGCGCGCAAATGCTCCTGCGAAGTCCACCGACCGACCGAACATTCTTCTTCTGTACGCCGATGACCAGCGCAATCACACCCTGGGCTGCGCCGGTCACCCGATCGTGAAGACCCCCAACATCGATCGCCTCGCCACCGCTGGCGTCCGCTTTGAAAATGCCTTCGTTACCACATCGACCTGCTGGGTAGGTCGGTCCTGCCTTTTCACCGGATGTTACGAACGCAAACATCTCTATCGTGTCACGCCCGGGCCGCTCGATCCGGAGTTATGTAAATCGTCCTATTTCGCCGTGCTGAAACAGGCGGGTTATCGAACCGGACATCTGGGAAAAGAACACGTCACCATCTCGCAGGAATCAGCAACGGCGATGTTTGACGTCCGTCGCAAGCTGGGCCGCAATCCCTATTTTAAACAACAGGCCGACGGCACCGAACGTCACGAAACACAGATCCTGGGCGACTGGGGAATCGAGTTCCTGAAAGAGCAACCGACAGATCAACCATTCTGCCTGCAGCTCAGCTTCAATGCGACCCACGCTGAGGACCGTGACAAGCGGCCGGGAATTGGTCATTATCCATGGCCCAAAGTGACCGAAGGGATGTATGAGAACAGAAAGATGCCGCTTCCCACTCTGAACGATCCCGCCATCTATGAGTCACAGCCCGATTTTCTGAAGCAATCGATCAATCGACAACGCTTCTTCTGGCGGTGGGACACTCCCGACAAATATCAAACAAACATGCGTGCCTATTTCCGCATGATCAGCGGAATCGATCACGTCATTGGACGTCTCATGACGCAGCTTGAGGAACAGGGACTCGCTGACAACACCGTCATCATCTACACTGCTGACAACGGCTACTATCTTGGGGATCGTGGATTCGCGGGTAAGTGGACGCACTACGAACAATCCCTCCGCGTCCCACTGATCGTCTACGACCCGCGTCTACCAAAAGCCAAAGGCGGACGTGTCATTTCACAATTCGCACTGAACAGCGATCTTGCCTCGACCTTGATCCGTCTCGCAGGTCTCCCGGTTCCTGCTGCGCATACCGGGCGCAGTTTGGTTCCGCTTATCCGCGGTGTCGAGTTGACGGATTGGCGTACGGATTTTCTTTGTGAGTTTATTGCGGTTGCTCAAACCATCCCCCGCTGGGAAGGTGTCCGCGATACTGATTGGGTCTATGTCCGCTACTACGTCGATGGTACAGACAGGCCTCCTTTCGAATTTCTCCACGACCTTAAAAACGATCCTGATCAGCTAACCAACCTTGCCCCGAACAAAAACAACGAAACCATGTTGAATCGAATGCGTGCCCGCTGTGATCAGCTAATCGCCGGCGCAGGTCCGGCCATGAAGGATATCGAGAACTCAGCCCGCTCACGAAAGAAACAGTAAACCGTCCTGAAGACACTCACCGGCAGAAAGATCCGTTCACTCATGAACCAACTCACCATCCTCGCCAGGGGGATCTTGCTCGTTATCGGAATCGCGATCACAGCAAACCCGGCTCGGAGCGAGCAGAGACCACACCCGGACATCGTCTTCATCGTCGTGGACGATCTAAATGACTGGCTGGGATATCTGGGCGGACATCCCGACGCCAAGTCACCCAACATCGACGCCCTGGCCGCGAGCGGCATGGTTTTTTCCCAGGCATACTGCAACTCCCCGCAGTGCCGCCCTTCACGGACCAGCTTCAATTACGGTGTCTATCCGTTTAAGACCGGCACCTACTTCAACGCCAAGAGTCCCAACGAAACCCCAATCACCACCCCGACGATGCAGCAGTTTTTCATGGAAGGCGGTTACCGCGTTGCTAGCGGGGGCAAAGTCTTCCACGGCCATCCCGGGAAAATCGGCGATGCCCTGTTCCCCAGACCACGCGATCCCAAACCCCCTGAAGGCGAAAACAACTTCAACGCGATGAGAGCACCCAATGACGGCTATGCCCTCGACGTTGCCGACAAAGAGATGGGCGACTACAAGGTCGCAAGTTGGGCCATTGAGCAGTGGCAGCAAGTCACCGAAAAACCCCTCTTCATGACTGTCGGCTTCTACCGCCCGCATCGTCCCTTGCATGTGCCGAAGCCCTGGTTTGATCAATTCCCGCTCGAATCCATTCGCCGCCCTGCCGAACCTGACGGCGTGGATGACTGGGCCGATATGCCCGAATTTGCGCGACGTCTGGCCCGGACGCACGCTCACAAACCGCTGCATGCGGGATTAAGCGATCACGAATATATCGTTACCAACGACCAGTGGGATGTCACCATACGCGCCTATCATGCGTCCGTCGCTTTTGTCGATCGACAGATCGGCCGGTTTCTCGACAGTCTGAAGGAGAACCCCCGCGGGCGTGAGACCATCATCATGCTGGTGAGCGATCATGGATGGCATTTGGGTGAGAAGAAACATTGGTGCAAGGGCGCCATCTGGGAACAGACGACGCATATTCCCTTTATCGTTCGCGGCCCGGGAATCGAGACCGGTTCCACCTGCACCCAGCCCGTTAGTCTGATTGATGTCTATCCCTCCCTGGTGGACCTCGCAGGATTCGAAATTCCCGATTGGCTGGACGGAACGTCCATCAAGCCGCAACTCACCGAGCCATCCGCTCCACGTCCCGCCGCCATTTCATCTTATGGGGATGGGAATACCTCGATTCGCACCGAACGCTGGCGTTACATACGTTATGAAGACGGTTCCGAAGAATTGTATGATCACCGAATTGATCCGAACGAATGGACGAATCTGGCACACAAGCCCCGGCATATGAAGATAAAGAAGCGGCTGGCCCAAATGATCCCGGCAAATCAACATCCGGGGATCCAAGTGCAAAGCTGGTTTGACAAATTCCAAAAATGAACCATGGTGCATTAAAGCCGCGCGCCCCTATGCTGTAGCCCAGAGCTATATTTTTTTGCGTAACCCAATGCTGACAAGAACGGCTGCGCCGCCAAGACTCCCCAAACCAAGTAAAGCCCAAAAGACACGAAAAGTTATGGCATTCGCTACCGGCTCAAAGCTTGCTAAAAACCCAAATAAGCAATAGGCGGCGACGGCGAGCAAAATGACTGCCAACGCTCCACACACCAGAGTTTTCATTTCTCTTCACCTCTTTCTGCACGATCGCACTTACGATGGTTACACGATTGTTTGTTGCGCGTTGGATCCACACCTGCTATTTCAGTTCCTTCTAGTTCTCCGATGGAAAGGCCGGATGAACGAGACCTCTGTCAGCAGGGCCGTTGGTCCAACAAGGTATTCTAATTCAACATGGTGGCCAATAGCAGATTCCATCACGGAACACTCCCATTACCCATTGCATCCTCTATAATGGAAAATCATGAGAATCTTCGTTTTGACATTCATCGTATGTATCGCTGCCACAACGATCGGTGATTCATCGTACGGTCAGGAATCGACCAACCATGATTCCGAAATTCTATTCGTACGTCGCATTGCCCCTTTACTTCGCGAAAAATGCCTGGGGTGCCATGGAAACGACCCTCAGGAGATCGAAGGATCACTGGACCTCCGATCATCGGCGGGATTATTTGAAGGCGGCGATAGCGGTGAGCCTTCCATCGTAGCGGGAAAGCCTGACAAAAGCCCCCTGTATCTGGCAACGACCCGTCAAAATGATGACTGGTCTGCAATGCCCCCGAAAGAAGCGGAGCATTTATCCCCCGAACAACTGAAATGGCTACGGCAATGGATCGCATCCGGTGCCCGGTGGCCATCGAAGCAGCAGCAGGAGTCCATTCAAAAACAGTTCGCCCAAGCGTGGTCACTGGAAGACGGCATACCCGTCAAAACCTCCGGTGGTCTTGCGCCGGAATGGACGAACCGAAAGTATGATCCAGCCGGGCTGTGGGCTTATCAACCGGTTCCCAAAGTAAATATTCAAGGTTCGCGAAATCCAATCGACGAACTGATTGAACAGGAAATCCCGGATGGTCTGCCCGTTGCAGCACGCGCTGATCGCCGAACGCTGATTCGCCGGGCTACGTTTGACTTGACCGGGTTGCCACCAACACCCCAGGAAGTCGAAGCGTTTACGAACGACGAAAGACCGGACAAAGAGGCTTTCTCACAGGTTGTGAACCGTTTGTTAGATTCGCCCCATTATGGAGAACGGATGGCACAACACTGGCTGGACGTGGTCCGCTATGCCGATTCATCCGGTTTCGCGAACGATTTCGAGCGGGGGAATGCTTGGCGTTATCGTGATTATGTGGTTCGATCATTCAATGCCGACAAGCGATATGATCGGTTCGTCCGCGAACAAATCGCAGGTGACGAACTGGATGCAAACGATCCGGAAATGATCGTCGCCACGGGATTTCTGCGCATGGGTCCCTGGGAACTGACTGGAATGGAAGTTGCCAAAATCGCGCGGCAACGCTTTCTCGACGATGTCACGAATAGCGTTGGTGAAACATTTCTGGCACATTCGTTACAGTGTGCCCGCTGCCACGACCACAAGTTCGATCCTGTGCCCACAAAGGACTACTACTCCATTCAGGCCGTTTTCAGTACGACGCAGTTGGCTGAACGCAAAGCCCGTTTCCTCGACGATGAAAACACATCCGGATTTGAAGAGCAAGCCTATCTTAGGAAACTTCAGCAAACGCACCAGCAATCGCTCGCCGATCTGGATCGCATCTTGTTGGAGAATGCCCAGCGGTGGTATCGGGAGAAAGGGACTTCGCCAGCCCCATGGGACGAAGCAGTAAATAAATTGAAAGCCGCCGGCCGCACCTCAGGAATCTTCAATGCAGCCCGAACGGCGTTACGCAATTCCGGTCTCAAACAAAGCGATTACCCACCCAAACTCGTTGATTTCACACCCGCCCAGTTTGGACTCGAACGCATCGCACGTAAGGGACTACAACGATTAGGCTGGCAGTTTGACCGGTACCAGCCTTATGCGCTCTCGGTGTACAACGGACGAACGAAGAGTGTCGCAAACGTCTCGGCACCAACCCGAATTCCCTCTGACCGGATGACCCGTGGTGAATTGGAGCATACCGCCATCCTGACCGGTGGCGATCCTTTTTCACCGGGCCAGCCTGTAACCCCCGGAATCCTGAGCGTGATCAATGACCAGGTTGCGGCTACCATTTCCGATTCGATCGAACAACGGCGCACGGGATTTGCCAACTGGGTTGCCGATTCCTCCAACCCGCTGACAACGCGGACGATTGCCAACCGCCTCTGGCTATGGCATTTTGGTGAGGCCATTGCCGGAAATCCGAACAATTTTGGATCGACCGGAAAAAGGCCTACGCATCCACGATTACTCGACTGGCTAGCCTACACTCTGGTTGAAGACAACTGGTCGATCAAAACGATGCATCAACGCATCATGGCATCCGATGCCTACTGTCGATCCAGTCACCATCCGGACCCCAAATCACTTCGCGAACTGGATCCGCAAGGGACCCGCTATACCGTTTTTAAGCCCCGGCGGCTCACCGCGGAAGAATTACGTGATTCCATGCTCGCCGTCACCGGTGAATTGAATTCAACACTCGGCGGAATCCCGTGCCGGCCGGAAATTAATAGTGAAGTCGCCATGCAACCACGGCAGGTGATGGGAACGTTTGCCGCCGCATGGGTACCTAATCCTCAACCAACGCAACGGCATCGGCGGTCTATCTATGTGCTCAAGCTTCGGGGCATGCCACATCCGATGTTGGAAGTATTCAATACACCCGCCCCTGATTTTTCCTGTGAACGTCGTGAAGCGTCCACGGTCACACCTCAGGTATTTAGTTTATTCAACGGCAACAACACGCACACCCGCGCATTAACCATGGCGGCGCAGGCATTGAACGAGTCGAACAGTGATCGCGAAGCGGTTAGGCGTTGTTTTCAACTCGCTTTGGCTCGTGAACCATCACCACAGGAAATGAAAGAGTTTCTTGCGCACTGGCGGGAGATCGAGAAGGCCTTGCCCGAGGAAGCGGCCACCCGCGTCGCGCCGCCACTGGAAGTCATTCGCGAAGCGGTGGAAGAAAACACCGGGGAGAGGTTTACGTTTAGTGAACCGTTGTATCCCAATGCAGATTTTGTACCGGATCTTCAACCCGCAGACGTGAACCGTCACACACGCGCTTTGTCCGATCTATGTTTAGTGATTCTTAATTCAAACGAGTTTGTCTACATTTATTAGGTGTTGGAGGGAAGATGCCACACGTCAATCGACGCGAATCTCTGTTTCGCCTGGGGACCTCACTGGGTAGTCTGGCGTTCGCTTCGCTTATTTCCGACGAGGCAACGGCCGGGGAACATGCAGGTCCGCTGGCACCCCGCAATGGTCACTTTCCGGCTAAAGCGACCAACTGCATCTTCCTCACGATGGAGGGGGGGCCGTCGCATGTTGATACGTTCGATCCCAAGCCTGCACTGGAAAAACTGCATTTGACTGAATTCACCCGCGGCGGCGAACAGAAATCCGCGATGGAGAGTGGCAAACGCTACTATGTACAAAGTCCCTTTAAATTCGCCAGGCACGGGGAAAGTGGAGCCGATCTATCTGCCCCTTGGCGACACTTGTCGTCCGTCGCGGACGATCTGTGTTTCTTTCGCGGCTGTCAGGTCGACAGCGTCAATCATCCCACCGCCATGTACCAGATGAATTGCGGCAATCGTTTTGGTGGCGATCCCGGAATCGGGGCGTGGGTCACCTATGGTCTGGGGACGGTCAATCAGGACCTGCCCGGATTTGTCGTCCTTCCCGAAGTATCTTATCCACAGGGCGGGGCGCCGAACTGGAGCAACGGTTACCTGCCTGCATTCTACCAGGGCACACCCCTGCGGCCGAAGGGGTCGCCTATTCTGGACCTGTCACCCCCGTCGGGCATCACCCCGCAACGGCAGCGAATGAATCTCGACTTGCTGGCGTCGGTCAACGCCCGCCACGCCGCGCAGCATCCCCAGCATACAGAACTCGCGGCACGTCTGGAAAGCTATGAACTCGCATATCGAATGCAATCGGAAGTTCCCAACGCGATTGACCTTTCCAGGGAATCCGAAAAAACGCTGGCCATGTACGGCGTCGGTCAAAAAACAACAGATTCGTTCGGTCGCAAATGCCTGCTCGCACGCAAGATGATTGAAAAAGGGGTACGATTTGTACAGGTATTCAAGGGGACATGGGACAGCCACGATTACATCGAACGTGCCCACGGAAATCTTATTGCGAGTGTGGATCAACCGATCACGGCGCTGATTAAAGACCTCAAGGCTCGAGGCCTGCTTGAAAGTACCCTCATTGTCTGGTGTGGCGAATTCGGACGTACTCCTGACAACGGTCTACGGGGCGGAATTGCCTACGGACGCGACCATAATCCCAACGCCATGACGATCTGGATGGCCGGCGGAGGTTGTAATGCCGGGCATACCATTGGGGCGACCGACGAAACCGGAATGACCGCGGTTGAAAATGTACACCACGTACGTGATTTTCATGTCACCCTGCTCAGGCTGCTCGGACTCGATGACAATAAACTGACCTACTATCACGCCGGACGTTTTAAACAATTAAGCCAATTCGGCGGTAAAGTGATCAGCGATTTGATCGCTTGAGACGCGACCCTGTCCCACGACGTCAGCGATACACCTCGAAAGGACACTTCGATGAAGAGTCATTGCCCCCTTGTCCTGCGGCGAACCCTTGCCATTTTCATGTCGCTTTGGGCAACCGCAGTCTCGGCCGGAGAGGACCCGACGACCATCAGAGCCGTGGAGCCGCAGCCGCTTTTGGCCTCCATGCAAAGGTTGGTCGAAGCGATGGATTATGTAGGCAATCCGCTGCCTAAATCGGTCACATCTCAGCTGAAACGCCTTTCTCCCGCAGAGGACGCTGCTCGGGTGACTAAACGCGTACAGCAACTGCTGGATCCCTTCTGCCTGGCTACCGTATCGCTGAAAGAGACCGGGCCACCTTTGGTGCAAGCAGGTGCAGCCAGTCCTGAGTTGCTCGAACAGGGGTGGCGCACGTTTCTCATCAAAGTCATAAACCGACCGGGACGCACCGGACGCATGCTGGTCGAAAGTCCGAATGCCCGCCCCCTACCCCACGCACCTGCCGACCAGATTCCCTCGCGGTGGATGCAGCTTACCTCGTTCGAAGGAAAGCCGTTGAATCCAAACCTCAGTGGTCTGGCACTCGAATACCGAATCATCCATGTCTATGCCCGTGATCCCGGTACGAAAAAGGGTTTGTTGGAATTTACCGTCAGCAACAAAGCGGGAGACGATGGCGAACTGATCCGCGAATGGCGATTTGACAAAGATGCCGATGGCTGGCGGGAAATGAATCAGGTTGATATCGACGTCAAAAATGGTTCGCTCCACATTACATCGTCCGGAGACGACCCGTTTATGGGAGCCGACGTCGAAGCACGGGGCGGCCCGATGACCCTGCGGTTCTGGGCAAAATCAGAAGTCGACGGGATTGGGCAATTATTCTGGTGGACGCGTGACATTCCCATGCCTACCGGCGACCGACAGACCAATTTTCTATTGGAACCCGGGAAAGAACATCTTTACGAAGTGCCGTTCCACGCTGCCGGACAACTGGCCGGCGTGCGACTGGATCCGCTCGTGAAACCGGGAAAAATACGAATCGACTGGATCGATCTCTATTCTGCTCAGCGTTCCAAAAACTGGACAACCCTACCACTCGTATTCGATTGCAAACAGGCAACCCCCGTGACATTCCACATTGTGGACAGCGATGGCCTGCCTGCCTTTGCCAGATTTGAAATACGGGACAGCAAAGGACAAATTTACCCCACGCAGTCAAAACGACTGGCACCGGATTTCTTTTTCCAGCGCCACATTTATCGCGGCGATGGTGAAGTGATATCCCTTCCACCGGAGCAATACACCATCATCTGTTCCCGCGGACCCGAAACGATTCCGGAAACAAAAACACTGGTCGTCGGCCGAAAGCCAGCGGAGTTGATGTACCGGGTTCAACGCTGGATTGATCCCGCTGTATCCGGATGGTGGTCCGGCGACCATCACATCCATGCGGCCGGCTGCCTGCACTACGAAAATCCGACTCTCGGAGTGGAGCCGTCCGATATGATCCGGCACCTGATGGGTGAGGATCTGAAAGTTGGCTGCTGTCTGACCTGGGGCCCATGTTTTGATTATCAAAAACGTTTCTTTACCGGTGATGTTGCCGAACAGTCCAGGTATCCCTACACGCTGCGGTACGACGTCGAGGTTTCCGGTTTTGGATCACATATGTCCGGTCACCTGAACCTGCTGAACCTTCAACAACAGATTTATCCCGGTGGTGAATCCAAGGAACACTGGCCTACGCTGGGCCTGAACACACTTCGCTGGGCCAAGAGACAGGGAGCGATCTGTGGACCGGCTCATTCATCTATTGGCCTCAGTCGTATCGTGGGACGAGTTCCGGATACCGAAGGAAAGGACGGACCACACTCACTGCCAAACTATAACATCCCCGCGTTCGATGGCATCGGCGCCAATGAATTCATTATGGATGTGACACATCAAGTGCCCGGCCCTGATGGAAAGCCTGTTGCTGCGGTCGATTTCATATCGACCATGAACACCGAACGTGTTGCTGAATGGAACATGTGGTACCACGTATTAAATGCCGGCTTCCGGATCGCCGCCAGCGGGGAAACGGACTTTCCCTGCATGAGTGGCGAACGGGTCGGCATCGGCCGGGTCTATGCCCGGGTCGATGGCCGTCTAACCTTCAGTAAATGGGTTCAATCTATCGCCGACGGCCGCAGTTACGTCAGCGACGGCCTTTGCCACCTACTGGACTTTTCGGCCGGCCAGACATCCACCCAGACCGCGGTCAGGGTGGGTGAAAAGAGAAGTGAACTTCCGGTGTCCTCCGGTGATGAGTTAAAGTTCCATGTTCGTGCAGCGGCTTATCTTGAAGGATCTCCGGACGTTCCGGTGGAATTGATTGTCAACGGATTTCCCGTCGACACAAGCCGCTTGAAAACGGATGGATCCGTTCAGGAAATCACGTTTGAGGCCGAGTTTGATCGCAGTTCGTGGGTCGCCATTCGGGTCTTTCCCCATGCCCATACAAATCCCATCTATGTCATCGTGGACGGCAAACCTGTGCGGGGATCGGTCGACAGTCTGCGATGGTGTCTGGCGGGTGTTAACCAGTGCTGGAAATCCAAACAAAAGGTTTATAACGCCGATGAACAGGACGACGCAAAGGCTGCCTACGATCATGCACGCAGCGTCTACATGAAGCTCATCCGCGA
Source organism: Planctomycetota bacterium (assembly GCA_036150515.1). GTDB lineage: Bacteria > Planctomycetota > Planctomycetia > Pirellulales > Pirellulaceae > UBA721. The sequence continues at coordinate 15,568 of JAYZPA010000153.1, read as the reverse complement.
GGCGACTGAAGAATAAGGTCTTCATCAGGATCCGTTACCCAAAGAAACCAACTACCGACTCTGCATCACCTGTAAACGCTCGGCAAACCACTCGGCTTCCTCGTTTAGGCCAATTTCATGAAGCGTCTTAAGAATTCGCTGATAGCGCACCACCGGATCTTCCGGGAAGGATGCGTACAATTTTCGAAGACAGATCGGACAGAAATGGAGTGGCCTGGAATCCGACTCCCTGATGTGATTGCTGCCATTGACGACACACTCGTAATAAATACAGTGCAGCATGCCAAACATATGTGCGGTTTCATGCAACAGCGTTTGCGCACTACGCCGTAGCATCAGCTGTTGCGCGACCCCGGGATCCGCTGTGCCGGGAAAATCGGGGGCATAGCGTGCAAAACTATAGACACCAACCCGCTCCTTCAGACTAGCCTGGCCAAACACAAAATTCCAATCCGGTTTTGGATAGAGATCCATCATGGTCACCGCCAACAAACAGTAACCATCCTGAGGCAACCTCGACTTCAGCAGTCGAAGTATGTCGGAAGTAAGTGCCTGCCTTTGCTGCGTCTGTGCATGGATGCGAGTCGTAATTCCGAGGGACTGGATGGGCACCATTTTCAAAATCTTCGTCTTCAGTCCGTAAAAAGATTCCATGCATTCAGCCAACTGCGAAAGTTCCGGTGATGAGTCTTTTTCAAATTCACTCAACGGCAGCAGATAAATAATGTGGCGTTGAACGTCCGGACGATTGGGCGCAATCGCCAGATATTGTTGTACTGACTGTCCGGATTCCTTATGCGATGCCAGCCAGTCTCCTGTTCCGGGAGCGGAAATCGACTGGAAATGACGTTGATCCGTAAACCATCGTTGAAGGTCCGTTGGAACCTGCTTTAAATCCCCCAATGCCGATTTTTTTGATTTTTCCCCAGGTGGAATAAAATCAATTTTCCTCGTCTCGAACGGACTTCGGGCAGGGTGGGAAACATAGGCAGTGAATGCGTATAAACCACCGGCAAGAAAGATTGCTGCAAAGAGGAATTTTCGATTTCGACTCATTTTTTCGAGCTGTAACGGGGTATGGACTTCTTGGATAAAACCGTTTCCCCATCGGCCGAATCGGGGGCCGCAGGAGACCGAACTACATCGGTATCGTGTCCGGCACATAAACTCCTGGGAATGGTGTTCCTGAAACGGCTGTCCTCAGCATACAGCTTACAATAAATTACTCCGCGGTTCTAAGTGCTATTCATGCAATACGCAGTTTTCAGAATCACCACAGCATCCGCCTTGGATCCCTATCCGGAATAATGCGTCGTCTCGTCCTCCGGAGCTTCTTGAGAGTCCAGTGCCTGAAGATGTTGGTCGCTAAAGTATTTTCCTGCCAACATCCTCACAGGGACCAGTAACGCAATAAACACCGGGAATAAAATTCCAAGCGCGCTCGCTTTGACAATCCACAGAATCCCCAGACAGACTGCCTGAAACGCCGTAAAGATGTGAATGACTGATTGAGGCACCCGCCGCATATAATGCGTTGAGGGGTAAAGTGCGGGATCGCGAATCCACAAACTCGCTCGGGCGAAAAACTGATTACCCGACATGGATACGACTCCCATAAACAGAAACAAACCATAGAGCGTGGATTTAGGTATGAACTGTAATTTGTCCAACATTAATAAGAGAATAATTCCGATGGTTAGGTGGATTACAAAACCCGTTAGTCGGTTCTCCCGAACGTGTATCACCCGTTCATGGGAATGCCCACTACGATCGATTTGCACTTCTACGGTTGCCAGACTGCGCACGTGATTCAAAGACCGCACCGTCGCTGCACATTGCCAGGGAAGGCCGAACACGGAACAACCCGCCATCATGATACCTATTAAGCCCAGGTCTAAGTGATAGGAGACCCCTTTGTGAAGATGATGGTCGGGACTGTTCACCAATCTCGCCGGGATATTTTGATTGAGAAAAATCAATACCGTCAAAAAGATGGCTGGAATAATCGCGACGAATCGCGCTACCACAGAAACCTCCCCTATGTCTACCAACCATGGGCGACCACTCGTGGTTCCAAATTCCTGCGGCGCCTTAAGGAAGTCCTGGGGCACGCTGTCCCTCGCAAAAACAGCGATTAAACTCATGATCCCCAACGCAATTGCCGGGCCGAAATCCGAGAGAATTTGACGCAACTGAGGACGCAAAAAGTCACTACGACGTAATCGTGACAGCGACATGGCAACACTATACGTCCCGAAAGCGAGAATGACTGCCAGGAGCGGCTCCGCAAGCGTCGTGGTTTCCGGATCGCGAAAAACATCGATGACACTATTAATGGCTTCAATAATAAAAATGGTTGAAATCAGCGCCGCAAATATTTCGTCGGTGAACCGCGTAAAATAACGCATAAGCGAACTGCCATCAAACATGGTTACGACCAACAAAAAGATCGACGACCAAATACCGACCCAGGCATAGATCGGTAAAAATGGCTCTCCCCATCGCTCACATTGAAGGAATAATATCCCTGTAAAAATGAGCATCGGACCGGTTCCACCTAGAATAATCAGGGGCGTGCCGGAAAATAATGCGTAAACCATCCCACAGATTGCCACCGCCAGAATCATTTCAATCACGCCTATTTGATCTCCGGTGGCATCTCCCATCAGACCACCAAAAAGAACGGCAGGTGCCAGGCAGGCAAAAAACAGAAATAACATGGACGCGAAACACTTGATGTGGAAGCCATCGGTGAAATCATTCCAATAGTGCGGTAGTCGCCGTGCAATATCGCCCCTTACCCCGCCAAAAATCTTTCCGGTGAACTCAAGCCCCGTATTTTTGGACGGGCCCGGCGTTTTCGCGGACTCCGTTCGGTTCGGTACCGGATGACGAGAATCGAATTCGTCAATCGCAGAAACAAACTCTTCCTTTGTTTCACATTTGCCGATCGCATATCGAAATTCGTCGTCTCCTACCAATGCGGCGATATTCGCAAGCGTATCTAGATGTGTCCCACTCGCATTTTTGGGCCCCAGCATGAAAAAGAAAAACCGAGTGGTTACTCCATCCGCCGCCTCCAGATTGATGGCTTTTTTTAAGCGAACAACATAGATAACGGGCTCTTCCAGGTCGTCTGTATACACGTGGGGAATGGCGACCGAGTGCCCCAATGCACTGTTGGTGATTTTCTCGTTATCTAACAGTTTTGTCAGGATGCCCTGCCTGGACTCAGCGGGGATTAAATCCGCAGCCATCATGCAATCCAGTACATGCTCAAAAATTTCATCGAGACCATCGCATGCCAAATCCAGCGACAAATGGCCGGCCGTAATCGCGTCACGCAGGAGATGCATCTTCCCATATCATAATGAATATACATTTTCGGAAAGGATTACCATTCAGACTTAAATGACGTGATAATCCGTCTGCAAAATATAATAAGATTCTTTATTTATTACCACATCGAACGAAGTAAATAATCGCTCATAATTAGATAAAAAACGCCCCCCCCCTTTTGTGTAGCGAGGGTTGTCAATCATAAAACAGACTGAGAATTTAGATAGGGAAGTGTTACTATAGAGCTGGCCATAACGTTAAGGAGTCGATCCGTTGAACGAGCATCTGTCGTCTTCAGATGATCTACAGAAATCCGCGTCTGGTAAATTCCAAAAGGATTTTATAGCTGGTTTAGTCGTCTTTTTAGTCGCATTACCCTTATGCCTGGGTATCGCACTTGCATCAGATGCACCGTTAGCTTCCGGTCTATTAGCCGGGATTATCGGCGGCTTAATTGTGGGTAGTATTAGTGGATCCAGCACGAGTGTAAGCGGGCCCGCTGCCGGCCTCACCGCAGTCGTGTCGGTTCAGATCGCAACCATGGGCGGGTTTGAGGCTTTTCTTACAGCCGTTTTTCTCGCCGGCGTCATCCAAATCGGATTAGGCCTCATGAAAGCCGGTACGCTTTCCGCATTCTTTCCTTCCAGTGTAATCAAAGGCCTGTTGGCCGCTATTGGAACCATCCTCATTCTAAAACAAATCCCACACTTCTTTGGTGATGATAATGACTTCGAAGGTGAGATGTCATTTATCCAACCTGAACAACAAAACACATTCTCCGAGATTCTCACAATATTTCAGGGAAACTATCACTTAGGAGCCTTATTGACAGGAAGCATTTGCATTGCGGTTCTCGTCATCTGGCCAAGAATCAAATTTCTGAAAAAAACACCTGTTCCACCAGCCCTCGCGGTGGTGCTCTTAGGCGTGGGAATGCAGTTTGGTTTGGCGGGCGTGGGAGACGATTGGAAAATTGACAAAAGCCACCGCGTTGATGTCCCGGTGATTGAAAGCCTTTCCGACCTGTTTCCCCCAGACATCCCTAAAGACACTGATGCCGAAAACGGCAAAGAAGGAACGGATCAAGAAAAAAAACCAGCCTGGTTTGCCTTCCCTGACTTTCGTGCCCTGGGAACCATTCAGGTTTACATCGCAGCACTCACCATTGCCATCGTTGCTTCCCTGGAAACCCTCCTCAATCTGGAAGCCGTGGATAAGCTCGACCCTAAAAAACGAAATTCGCCTGCCAGTCGTGAACTCATCGCTCAAGGTGTCGGTAATTCCATAGGAGGACTCATCGGCAGCCTCCCGGTAACTTCCGTAATTATTAGAAGCTCCGTTAATATTCAGGTTGGCGGTGAAACCAAACGAGCGACGATCATCCATGGTATCTTTCTGGTTCTGTCCGTCGGCTTTTTTGCAAACTACCTGAATTACATCCCCCTTTCGAGCCTCGCAGCCATTTTACTGATAACCGGTTACAAACTGGCTAACCCAAAACTGTTCCTCAGCATGTGGAAGATGGGCTATCGGCAATTCCTTCCGTTCATGGTGACCCTACTGGCGATCGTCTTTACGGACTTACTGGTCGGTGTCATCATCGGAATGGGTATTGGTCTGCTCTTTATTCTGGTCTCGACCGCCAACAATCCGCTGCGCGGCGAACCGTCGCCAACCCATGCCGGCGAATCCATCCGACTCGTTTTAGCTCAACATGTCAGCTTCCTGTGTCGCCATAAAATCAAAAAGACGCTCGATGCCATTAAACCTAATTCAACGGTCATTATCGATGGCTCCAAAAATGAATTCATCGATGAAGACACTCTGGAAATGATCGGCGAATATATCCATGAATGTGCTGCAGACGGAATCCATGCATCGACCGAAGGCCTTGTTTTACCCGACGAATCATCCGGAGGTCTGCATTAAAGGCGAGGGCTTTCACTATCGGTGAACCGTCGCATTTCATGCATTTTTTGAACGGCATGATTGACTCACAGCGGGAATCCGGTCCTTGCACCCGTTGACCCCATGGCTGATAAAAATGAGCTGCATATTCAGCGTTAGTCGTCTGCGGTGGGCGTGTCACCCTGGACGAGTTGGAATGCATTCTGATCGGAAGCATATTCGTAGACCTCACCGGTTTCGAATTTATAAACCCAACCATGCAGGTTTAAATCTCCGTTGCCAACCGCCGTTGCAACCGACGGGTGCGTACGCAGATTTTCAAGTTGCACAAGCACATTTTCTTCAACCGCCCGTGTAAGCCGAACATCCGGATCCGTCAGATCAGGATAGTTCTCATCGATCTTCTGGCACGTTGATTGGGCATGTTCCAGGTACGTCGTTACCGCGGGTAAATTCTGAGTTGCGTCCGGATTGAGCAATCCACCCATGGCTCCACAATGTGAGTGTCCACAAATGATGATATCCCGAATTTTCAGCGCCAACACGGCGTATTCAATCGTGGCAGCTTCTCCGCCCAGCATGCTGCCATAGCATGGAACGATATTACCGGCTGTTCGCAGAACGAACAATTCGCCGGGTTTTGTACCTGTCAGCAGATTGGGGTCGATGCGGGAGTCCGCACAGGTGATGAACAGCGCCAGTGGACTCTGACCCTGTGCAAGCCCTTCAAACAGTTCCTGGTTCTTACTGTATCCATCGGTTTGAAATTGCCGAATTCCATCAATCAGCTTCTGCATCGTTTAACTCCTTATCGTTAAGTGTTATCATGGAGATCATTCAGTTGACGTCCACGAAATGTGGACAAAAACCGAGTTGCGGTTTTGATCAGTTTAAACAAATTCCAAACCCTGGGACAACCGCGAATGGGGGTCACAGTTTGTCTGAAAACCGTTCGGGTCGTTGAACCGGTGAGGCATGGCTGAAACGCGTAACCAATGAGGAGTCATCATGTCAAAAAAACGAATAACATCGAACGCCCTGTTCCTGCTTTGCTTTATGCATCTGGAATTCACCGTTTCGGCACCACCGACGCGAATGTTTGACGCACCAGGGGCACCGACGTTCGTCCGCCTCGACGGAAAACCCGGACTGAATCCACAGCCGGACGCTACCGGCAATTTTCTCATCGGCCCGAAATATACACCCGCTCCCGAACGCAGAGTTGTCGAGGGAGTTCCGCAGGGGAAGATAATGCAATTCACGATGCATTCAAAGGACGGCAAACTCTTCAATCCGGGAATAGCGCGGGATGTTTTCGGCAAGGTGGATCCGAACAACCCCAAAACGCTCATTGTTGAAACCCGTGAAGTGGATTACACGCGACAGATCACGGTTTACATTCCGGCGCAGTATGTACCGGGCAAGGCTGCACCGTTTATGGTCTGCCATGACGGGCCGAAAGGCCGCCCCAACATGACCCTTCCCCATATCCTCGACAACCTGATCGCCCAAAAGCGAGTCCCCGCGATGATTGCGATCATGATCGCCAATGGTGGCGGTGATGCCCAGGGACATGAGCGAGGCAAAGAATATGACACCATGTCAGGTCTGTTCGCCGAATATATTGAAACGGAAGTGCTGCCACTGGTGGAAAAACACTGCAAGGTCAGCCTCACCGATGATCCCGACGGTCGCGCAACGATGGGCAGCAGTTCCGGAGGTTCCGCCGCACTCATCATGGCCTGGTACCGCACCGATCTCTATCACCGTGTTCTTACAACCTCGGGCACTTTTGTAAATCAACAATGGCCCTTTGATCCGAAAACGCCCGATGGCGCCTGGGGATTTCACAACAAACTCATTCCAGAGAGTCCCCGGAAACCCATTCGCATTTTTCTGGCCGTTGGCGACCGTGACAATTACAACCCCAACGTAATGCGTGATGGAATGCACGACTGGGTTGAGGCCAACCATCGCATGGCCAAGGTGCTCAAGGCAAAGGGTTATCACTATCAATATCTGTTCTGTCAGGATTCAGGGCACGGTGTGGGCAACGCCAAGGCACAATTTCTGCCCCATGCCATTGAATGGGTGTGGCACGGTTATACCCCCAAATAGCATCTCGTCCCGTCGGAGCGATGGCGGTTAACCATGACCGCACATGCAGGATCAACCTAAGCGGTTTCTGGGCGTCATCTCCGGTGGAGCACCCGGCAACTTGCCCGAGGGGTGGATAACGTTTAAAATCATCCCAGCGTTATTCCTTTTTTAATGATCACAGATATTGGATTTAGGAACTACCGATGAAACTATCGCTTACCGTCCTTTCGCTGATGTTACTCGCAACGACTGCGTTTGCACAAAAATCCACCCTGCCTTATGCCACGGGAAGTGTGGAGCAATTCCTGAAAGGCAACCAGGCTAAAAAAGTTCCGTCCGTCGTCCTATACAATTTCAACCTTGATAGCGGCTGATGAGCGATTAAAGATGCGGGGGCCGTGTTGCTCCCTTCCAAAGCCCTGAAAAAACTTCACCAGCGTGTGCCCATTTGTCTTTCAGGCAAAGAACTGCCCGCCAACTGCGATCTCCGATACGGTCAGTTCTACTACTTCTTCCTGTTCAATGCCGAAGGTGAGCTGACGCATGTAGGTAATATGTCCAATGGTTTAACGGATCGATTAAACCAAGGGATTAGTTTGCCGCACGCATTTGTCGACATGGTGGAAGATGCGTTGAAAATCAAGACATCCCTTGATGATCGGGAGCGCGCTTACCTCGAGGAGCGTGGATCCGAACAAGCCTTTACCCATTTGCAGGACAAACTAAAACAAATGGAGCGGATCGGTACGATGCGAGTGGTTCATCGGTTGCGCGAAAATGCAACGCGCATGCAGAGCCCCACGCTCACCCGGTATCATGCCCTGTCTCTGGAAATAGAAGCCGTTCGTCGACAAGTGATCAATAAGAACGCGATCGATTCTCTGGCTGGTTCCATTGAGTCCTTTCTCTCTGACAACCCGGACTTTTCGGATTCCCGACAACTGATTGATGCCTATGTTGAAGTCGCTCTCCGGTATTGTTTTGACATTTCTGAGCAATGCAAAATAGTCGCTGGTCAGTGGCAGAACAATGCCACGGATGAACAACGTTCAGCAGCTGAAAAGCTTGGCAATCAACTGCTGGAGAGGTGTAATCAACATCTTGTCTCGGTACGCAAAGATATCAAAAAGCTGGAAAGCGACCGTAGTTATGATGCCCCAAGGTTATACGCTCAGATAGGTAATGCCTCAAAAACGCTTCAACTTATAAAAAAGACCACCTCGATCGGTGTCCTGCGTCCCATACACCAGGCGTGGCGAGAGGCAGCGAACCTCAAACTGCAAAAGTAGCCATTTCACTCTAACATCCGGCCGGCTCAACGCGTGGCGATATCCTGCGTCCGGTCCATCTGTAAGTTCCTCGTGGTTGACCGTCTGCTAGAATAGATGCTTATGTGACCGTGACGGCCGTCGCCAATCGTTCCACCTATATACACCCGCAAAGAGGGAAAACATGTCTGGCAATCGTATCCTCATCATGACCACCTTAATTTTAACGCTAACCGTATCGCAGATTAGCTTTGCTCTCTTTGCCGAGGAACCCGACCACGAGCTATTTCTGCGCTACAGCGAATCAAACGTAGTGGAAACGAATTGGACCATGACCCCCGCCCGGCAGATCTACCAGGGAGCACCCGCCACGCATGAGGATCGCTATCGCGTGATTCCGTGCGTGGTCAAACTGCATGATGGCACGATCGTAGTGGCGGTTGAACCGGGCGGGAACAAACCGATCTTCATCCGTTCCACCGACGGTGCCAAAACCTGGTCCAAACCGTATCTGGGGGTGTTGGGAGAGGATGTCAGGACCATCAGTAATATCGGCGTTCGCAGAGATGGTCGCATGATGGCCATCTCCGAAAAGCCACTGCGACTGGCATACAGTGACGATCAGGGAAAAACATGGATAGGTGGGAAACGTATCCATGCCGGCCCGCTGGGAAATGCCTGGGTCTGGACCGGTGGACGTCCTCTGGAACTTAAAGACGGCACCCTGTTGGTTCCGGTAGCCGGTTACCTGCAATCGGGATGGTTAAGTGCCGGGGTGGTGCGTAGTACGGATAACGGTGATAGTTGGGAATTCATCATTCTGGGTCACGGCAATCCCGAAAACGAAATGATTTTTAGTGAGCCAACGGTGGCGGAACTGAGGGATGGTTCACTGGTCGCATTGCTGCGTACCGAAGATCGCGCCGATCATATTCCCGGCGAACCCCGGGGGAACCGGACCGGACTCAGCCGCGTGAACAGTATCGATGGCGGTAAAACCTGGACAAACCCGATTGAAAGCCTGACCGGATCCCATGCAGCGGTGACTTCATTGCCAGACGGAACCCTGTTATGTGGCTACCATCGGGCACCCCGACTCGCCTTTAGTAGCGATGCAGGCCGCACCTGGTACGCCAACAAATTATGGAACACCAAGAATCCCCGCAGTAACTGGGGCTGGTACTCGGTGGTGGAAACGGTAAACGAGACGACAGCTGTAGCCATCATCAAGGAGATGAAGACTCCCAACACCATTCAGGCCTGCCTGCTGCATCGCCAGAGGTAGCGCCCGCAGCCACCCTTGCGCGGCCGGCCATTAATTCATAGACCAGTCCCGGATGGGCATTCCATCACGCCGATCCCCGAGACGATTATATATAATATAGTCGATGTCCTCCGCAAGAAACTGAACACTACCGTCACAAAATATGAACTGGGCTCCTCCTTTGTGATGAGATTTAAACCCAGCCGACGTCGACCAGTTCTTGAAATGAGAACAGTTTTTAGGGTTTAGCGGGGGATTCGCTTCGCTCCAACTGAAGCCCGAATCGCCAATCCCGACTACGGGATAGTTAATCGGGCCACCCGTAAAGACAAAGTTTGCATGATGATTAAGCCAACCTTTTTGCATATGGTCGCTCTTGTTAGGCAGAGTTTCACCCCCCAAAATGACCTGACTTTCACCATCTGTAATGTCTCTGAATCTCGCTGCCCAGCCGCCATTTGAAAAGACGCCCGATATCTTGAAAGCACGACCGTCCGTCCCGTGCGGGGACGGACCGGTGCTGAACATGTTCCCCGGAAAAGTGGTACAGATATTTTCCCAGGAGGGGCATTTTTGGGCGCCGATGGAATATCCATATGTGATGATCGTGGGGTCTATCTCTGGCCGGCTGCGATGCAGCAACGGTTCCAGGCCGGCCGAAGGACAAAGAAATGTAGGGATGATTTCACTACGTACATGTTTACCATCGAAAGTGGTTGCACCATCAATCTCAAAACGGGACCAACCCCGAAAAGGATCCTCCTGACGTAAACCTGTGACAATGTGATTCAACTGGTTATAGAGCGGATCCTGCTCAATAAATGGCAGAAGTTTGCTCCAGACACTTCCATGAGAACTGGAAGACCATGTTTGGACGTTGTTGGATTGCCGGGCCCAGACATACGTACCGGTGGGTGGCAATGCACGGTAAGTATTGTGGTAGGTGCGCATTGCCAGACCGATTAGTTTCAGATTGTTAGCGCAGGACATCTTCCTGGCAGCTTCCCGGGAAGAGGTAAGCCCGCCGAGCAACAAGCTGCTCAATGTACCTGCAACGGCCATCGCAACCAGAAGTTCAATGATGGTTAGACCCCGGGGGGATTTTGTGTCTGCCATTTAGGCTTCCCTCATAACTATAAAATATTGGCTCGATGAACATTTTGCTTGAGCAATGCCACCAGCTCGTTCGTCGTTACTATTTTGAAATACGGTTTTCACCACTGCTGGAAAGTGTGATGGTCAGGTTGATTGGTTCGACCGAGTCAGACACGGTGATATCGTTGCCCGATCTAAATTCCGCAACAAACAGCGCTGCATCGGACTCCATAACATCGCCGTCCTCCTCGGTAGCATTGAGATCGTGATCGCTTAAATACTCCGCTAAGGGATCATCATCAGGACCTTGAATCGGAAAATTCGAGGTGACTGCCGGAGCTTTGGTAACGGTTAACATATATTCAGCCGCCTGGACACCGTCCACAGAAACCACCGCTGGCTGACCGGATACCGCATAGACCGTCGCCAGTGAAAAGTGCCCATCTTCATCCGTAATTGCCATGGCATAACGTCCGACCATCCCTCCGTAAGGTTCAGACTGCCTGGGATGAAGCGTTACCGTGGCACCCGAGAAAGGCTGATTGTCCATATGGACGGTGCCGGTTACCTGCGTAACGTCCGGGAGAACGTCCGCGTTCATGCCATAAAAAAGGTACCAGATTCCGCCGCCGCAAACGGCAACCACGCCGACAAAGACTCCACCCAGAATACCAAGGATCAGCCCCGTTTTGGAGCGTTGCTGAGGTTGCTCCCTCTGGGCGGTCGACTGTGCAACGGCAACCGCCGCTTGATCGGTGACAACAACGGTCTGTCCGCAGCCGCCACAAACGCACTGCTGCCCGAGGAAATTCGGGGGCAGCATCGCCTGATAATCACAATGCGGACAGCGAAAATGTACTGCATTACTCATCGGAGACATGTCCCAGCTTGACACGGCAAATCTTAAACTCTCTGCGAGGATTATTGCAACTCATCACGGAGAACACAACAAAACCCGATGAATAATGGCGATCTATACTAGATTTCCGGTCGGTCCTTATCCAGTTTCTACCACGACTGCTTGATCTCTTGCAACGCCCGCTTGAGATGTTGCAGGGACCGTTTTCTGGGCCTGCGATTCCGGGTTCACCGCCCCGTGATCCATCAGAACGCCGTCGATTCCCGGGCAGGATTTATTGAGTCCTTGGTGGCTGCAAGCTCATCAAAGACTACCGGCCATCGTTCGCTGCTGGAGGTAATTGGCCAGCGTCACGCCAAGATCGTTGCTTGTATCGCACGTGACGTATTCACACCGATTTGCTTCGCAAATCTCGGTAAACTCAGTGGTAAATTTCTGTAGCGACTCCAGATAACCCTCCCGAATGTCCTGAGGTCTCGTTAAGAACTGATCCGGATCCTCCAGGCCGATAAATCGGATCATGCCTTCCAATGGAAAATAGATCTCATCATGATGCATGACCTGCATCAATACGACCTCGTGCTTGTCGTATCGGAGCCGCTGAAGCGTTTTGTCCAGCCCGTCAAGATCAACGAAAAAGTCACTGATGACAACAACAATACTACGCCGGGAAATGCCGGCGGCGAATTCATCTAACACGTCCGTAATATTTGTTTTGTCCGTCGCGGTCACCGCATCAAGTGACTCCGTCATCTTAATAATCTGCCGTACATTATTGGACAGTGCCAGCGAACCGCGAATCTTACTGTCAAACGTCGTGAGCGACAGGCGATCGGACTGTTCGACAATGAGGTAGGCAAGTGTTGTGGCCAGGCGCGATGCATATAACAGTTTTTGCTGATCCTCATCCCCATATCTCATGGAAGCTGAAATATCTAACAAAAGGTGACAATTAAGATTTGTCTCCATTTCATACTGTTTGATAACATGTTTTTCGTGCCGAAAGTAGACTTTCCAGTCCAGGTGGCGTAAGTCATCACCCGGGACATATTCACGGTGACCTGCAAATTCAACAGCAAATCCGTGAAACGGACTTTTGTGTGCGCCTGCCAGCGTACCTTCCACAAGCTGTCGTGGTTCAAGTTTAAACCGACTAAGCTGGTTCAGGACCTGAGGACGTATGTATTTACTGAGGATTGCCTGAGTCATAAGTTAATTTTGTTAATTAAGAGTGATGTTCAAACGCCGACGGCCGTTTCCTGAAATGACTGATCGGCCGGAATCTCCTCACATAACATCTCAATGAGTTTTTCACTGTTCATCCCGGCAGCCATACCTGCATAATTCGGTGCAATTCGGTGACGAAGCGCTGGTTGGATCACAGCCAACACATCATCCGTACTGGCATGATAGCGACCGTGCAGTAAAGCACGCGCTTTGGCACAGGAAATAAGCGAAAGCACGCCACGAGGCCCGGCTCCCCACTCAACCCAATTATTGATCATCTCAGGTGCCTCCGGTTGTCCCGGTCGGGTCGCACGAACAAAAGCGTGCGCAAAACCCAGTACCTGATCACATACAGGCATACGCTCTGTCAAATTCTGAGCTTCAAGGATATCTTCCGCTGAAATAATCGCCTGAATGTCTCCCATCTCACCCGCAGAAACTTTACGGGCAATATCCCACTCTTCCTCAGACGAAGGATAACCCACCTTGATGTACAATAAAAAACGGTCCAGCTGTGCTTCGGGAAGTGGATAAGTCCCTTCCTGTTCCAGCGGATTTTGTGTGGCAAGGACGAAAAACGGAGCGGGTAACGTGTGTGTTTTACCACCCGCAGAAACAACACGCTCCTGCATCGCTTCAAGCATCGCCGCCTGAGTCTTCGGGGGCGTTCGATTAATTTCATCCGCAAGAACCATATTGGCAAAAATAGGACCTCGTACGAATTCATAATTTCGCTCTCGAGTGACCGGATCTTCCTGAAGCACGTCCGTACCGGTAATATCAGACGGCATCAGATCGGGCGTGAACTGGATGCGATGGAAAGAGAGAGTTAACGCTTCCGCAATTGACGAAATCATCAATGTTTTCGCCAAACCAGGAACTCCCTCCAAGAGTGCATGGCCACGGGCCAGCACCGCAATAAGGACTTGCTCAATCACCTCGTCCTGGCCAACAATGACCTTACACAACTCTTCACGTAGTTCATTACACTTGCCAGCCCACAGGGTAACCGCGGCTACGTCGTCCTGATTGTCAATTTGGTTTTCTTCCGACATGTTTTCACTTCCTGATACTTCGCATCGCAGGTTAAAACCCGCTGGGTTTCGTTATTTAATACTGTTAAAATACCTCTTTAATCGGTCTTCGTAGCCCCGTGGCAAGGTGCGTTTATTACCGGATTTAATCGCCTGCTGCACCGATTTGGGCAGGGTCGTCACCCAGGGACTTTGTTGACTTCCAATCCGAGGGACTTCTGTGTCTTTGCCCCGACCCCCGGGTACTCGGGAGTCGCCGTCCGTTTTGGCCTCAACGACCTTAACCGGACCGTCCTGAGGACCCTCATTTTCCGATGCTCCCAGCTTTCCTTTACTTTCCGCTCCCCCTTCTGCAGCAGCACCGGCCGCCATCGGTATATCTGCCAACTCGGAACTTGCAGGTTCCGCCTGACCCGGCATCGGTATGCCTCCCGGCATCGGTGTCGTACCCGGCATCGGTGTACCTCCCGGCATCGGTGTGGCACCCGGCATCGGCTCGCCGGGCTCTCCAGGATCACCGGCTAGACCGTCAAACGGCAACTCGTCCAATGCGAACGGATCCGGCGTGGTTCCCAATTCGGTACCAGCCATTAATTCCGCCGTTTCAATTGTATTATCGGGAACAAATCCATCATTAGGCATTGCCGGGGCTGGACCAGGTTGGGCGGGTTGCCCGGATGGTTCACCAGCAGGAGTGTCCCCTGGTTGGGCGGGTTGCCCGGATGGTTCACCAGCAGGAGCGTCCCCTGGCTGGGCGGGTTGCCCGGATGGTTCACCAGCAGGAGTGTCACCAGGCTGTCCCGACGGTTCGCCAGCAGGAGTGTCCCCGGGAAGTTCATTAGCAGCAAGCTGCGGTTCATCTGGCTGAGTTAGCTCACGTGACAACTCCGAAGCGTCAAGGATAGGTTCGTTGGCAATGTTTTGTTGTTCAGCAATTTCACTTGCTAACTGACCAACGCCGGCGAGAGACTCGGCTTGAGCCAAAATCGCCTCTAACAGTTCGTTAGGATCCGGCCCATGAGGGTCATTCGATTCCACGGCTTTGTCAGCTTCCTTACGAAGATCCGCAAGTTCGGCAGCAGATTCCTTGCCCTGATCGGCAAGTAATGCCAGTTGCTGAGCTTTTAGCAAGTCTTCCATCAACTTCTCTTCTTTTATGTCAGCAATCACCTCGGCCTGAAGTACCTGGCGGTCTCGAGTTGTTTCAGGGTCAGCAGGCTTGCCAGGTTCTCCTCCAGGTTCTCCTCCAGGTTCTCCCGCAGGTTCTCCCGCAGGTTCTCCCGCAGGTTCTCCCGCAGGTTCTCCTCCAGGTTCTCCAGCAGGTTCTCCCCCAGGTTCTCCAGCAGGTTCTCCAGCAGGTTCTCCGGCAGGTTCTCCGGCAGGTTCTCCAGCAGGTTCTCCAGCAGGTTCTCCAGCAGGTTCTCCAGCAGGTTCTCCAGCAGGTTCTCCAGCAGGTTCTCCAGCAGGTTCTCCA
>JAYZPA010000152.1:0-18493 GCA_036150515.1 Planctomycetota bacterium | reverse complement strand
GGATTATTACGGTCGTCGGGAAAATAAAAGGCAATGATCGGTAACTGTTTACCCTTCTGCAAACGTTCAAGTTCTAACTCAATTTGTTTGCCAAGTTCCGAGTGCAATACCGTCCAATCCGCAACCAACCGAATCACCTTGCGACGATTCAATTCTGCTTGCACCCGGTCAGTTTTAAGGACGGCTTGTTCTAATGTTTTACAAGTCAAACACCAGTCCGCCGTGTAATCCACCATGACATAACGACCATCATCCAGTAGTTCTTGTAACCGCGATGCGGTGTAGATATTATCTCCCTGCTCATCAATTTCCATGCCACTTCCGGACCCCGCCAACACCAACTGCTGTTCGATTTGCTTCTCAAATCGCGCCTGCATCACATCCCCTAATGCGGTAAAACAAAACCATCCTGCGGCAATCGCAAATAAGAAGGATGCCATTCGATTTCCTAATTTGCTGCCCGGTGATGCCGAGAACGGGATTCTTCCCAACCACCAGCATGCGATCCATAGTGCGAATAAGAAGGCGATGGTAGGAACGACCAACCCAAAACTGATATAGGTCATGATAAATACGACCGTTGCCAACAACACATATCCCATCAATTCTTTAAATGTTTCCATCCAGGCACCGGGTTTCGGTAAAAATTTAACAAGACCAGGGAACGCACCAATCACTATATAGGGAAACGCCATGCCCAAGCCTAAGGCCACAAACACAGCATAAACATTCACCAACCCCTGGATTCCAGGCTTGGCGGCAAGCTGTTGAGCACAATACGTCAGCGCAACACCCAACCCTGGTCCGCTGCACGGAATCGCCAGTAAAGTCGTGATGATTCCCTTGATATAGGCCGCAGCCGGACCTTCCTTTTCCGCTTTCTGAGCCATCTTCCCCGTGCCTACAAAACCAGGAATCGGAATTTCCCACACACCGATAAAACTAAGTGCCATCACAAAAATCACGGCACTCATCACAATGTTGAAACCGTCTGACTGGTTTTGCTGACCCCAGTGCCAACCGATGCCAACCGCCAGAGATGCGATTACCAAAAAGACCGTCATCAGCCCTGAGGAATACCACACGTTCAACATAAAGACGCGGCCTCGTGATTCGCCTGCCTGCTGGGCAAACGACATGATTTTCAGGCCGATCACCGGTAACACGCAGGGCATGAAATTCAGTATAAATCCACCCAACAACGCAAAGCCAAGAACCACTGCCAGGGAGTCTTCAGGAGGCGCCACTCCCTCTGCCGGATCTGATTTTGAATGTGAAATATCTTTCGCCGGTATGGGCAGCGGGGGTTCGGCTGACGTTCGCATAAATGCCTGAAATTCTTCAGACAGCGTTGCACTGGCGTCCGCTTCCATTCGTAACTCCTGAGGTACGCATTGGCCTAAGTCATCCGTGCAGGCAAGTGCAGAAAGAATCACCACGACGTCCAGATCCGGGGTGCTTTCAAATTCGGACATATCCACCTCAAAGGGTATCCACCACCGTATCGTCCCTTTGATTTCTTCCACGTCCAGATCCGGATAAACATCATATTGATGAATCTCCGGAGCCTTGCTGGCACGCACCGTTCCCTTGGCTTTCAAACCGGCAGCACCTGAAACCGCAAGTGTGGTCGGTAAGGGTCCGCCTGGTTTCTGTGTCAATGAATAAATGTGGTAACCTTCCTGCACCGTCGCCCTCAGGCTAATCTGCCCGGTGCCCGACTCTTTATCCACAAAGTAAGTTGCTCGAGCCACGACTAATGCTCCTGGCTCAACACCAAATTCACCAAATTCCGGTCCGGCAAACCCCGCGTCAGGGGACGCATCACCACCAATCAACTCGTCCATCGACTTAATGCCCGCGGGATCCTGATCTTCATTGGAATCCTGCTTCACCACTCCGGCAAAGGCAGCCGACAACTTCAGACTAGCCGGTTTACAAATCCCTAAATCGTCCGTACATGCCAACCCACTGTATTGCACCGCTAACTTCAGATCCTGCGGTGACTGCACAGCGCTGGCAAACTCGATGGGCACCGTCCAGGTCACCGTGCCATGGTGTTCTTCAACATCCAAGCCCGGATAAACTTCATACGCGTGGATTTCAGCAACTTGATCCGGAACCGGCGTTCCCAGAGTCACCGCCGTTTTGCTTTCGCCAAGACGAATGACGCTTGGCAACGGGCCACCGGGTTTCTGGGTGACGGAGTAAATATGAAACCCCTCAACCACCTTCACTTGAACCGTCAGCTGACCCTCTGTCTGCGAACCCTTGACAAGTTTAAAGTGAGCCGTGCCAGTGACCGTTGTCTCACTGGAACCAAAACTGCCAGCGGTATTCTGCGCCGCGGTCGTTCCAACGACGCTGCCCCACAGCAGGACACTGGCCGCCATAAGAATTCGCATCAAAACGACGTGGTTTTGCTTCATCCGTTTGAGCATGTTTGTCCTATTGATCAATTGTCCTTGCGCTCCCCGCTAGCTGAATCGTTACACTCATTCTATGAGAACCGCCCGTTTACTTCCAGAGACACTACAACAGGGAAGACCACTACCCTTTGGTTTAATGCCCGTTCGGCGTACGACGATTTAGTCTTTCAAGGCGTTGTTGCACTGCCTCCCAGTCAGGGAATGTTCGACGCTCCAATTCAATCCAGATTAACCATTGAATGCCCGCAAGTAATACGTACGCTTGATCATAAAGTTCGATCAAGCTACGGTCCAACTCTCCGAGATGCCTAATTGCCGAATATTCGGCAATCCCGGATTGAATGCTTCCAGGGTGGTAATCCTCATAACTTCCCAACAGACGCGCTATATCAAGGTGGTAGCTATCCACTTTAACAGCACCAAAATCAACCACGCCCGTCACCTGATCCCCGGTAAACAGTACATGTTCAGACCAGATATCCCCCAGAATTGGAAACTGTGGACCATGGCGCTCTCGAACCGCCTGCAGTTGCTTCCGTATTGCCCCACCATGAATACTGAACTGATCAAGAAAAGATTTTTTAACCCCTGTGTCCACCTGACTGGAGGCATTGCGAATCTGATCCAATTGCCCGTCATTCAGTCGATCGATCAATTGGCAACGGAACTCGATCGCACGTGAATTTCCCTCTCCATGATGGATGTGCTCGGTCGCATTGTGAAACGTGGCCAGCATCTGCATCGCTGCCCGTAATTTCTCTGGGTTGATGGGATGTTCCCGCACCGGTTTGCCGGGAAGCCACTCCGATAACTCCCACTGTCGACCACCCTCTTTCACAAACGGATCCGTTCCGCGAGTCGGTGTTTGAGGGAAGGCCAACGGCAACTGCGTATGCTGCTGAACATGCTGCAACGTTGTATACATCAATTTGGCATGATCGGTGCCCGGTTTACCGCGAGGCCATTTTCGCAGACAAAATTCCCGGCCGGCCACCGTAACCCTCCAAAACTGCGCACCGCTGAATCCCCCCCCACTGCCGAATGCCTGCACTCGATCAGGATGGCGGATATCATATTGATCCAAAACACGTATAATTGACGCTGACATCAAACCACAACAAAAAACAAAAACTGAATGCGTTATGAAACTTGTTGTCGCAATTATACAACCCACGCGTTTAAAAGCAGTCCAGGCAGCGCTTGAAAAAGTTGGGGTAACCCGCATGACCGTATGCGACGCTCTTGGATTCGCACGGCAACGGGGTCAAACCGAACTGTACCGTGGGATGGAATACAAATCCCATCTACTACGCAAAATCACACTGGAAATTGCGGTTAATGACGATTTTCTCGAACGAACCATCAGCACGATATGCAGCGCTGCAAAAACAGGTCAGGAAGGAAATATCGGAGATGGCAAGATATTCGTGTTACCCCTGGGCACAGCGCATGACCTAAGCGCTGATTTGGCTGGGCCGGAAGCACTTTAACCGCGCCGAGCTTACTCGGCGGCATGATCGCTGAATAACTGAGGCAACATTCCGGCAAACTGACCATTGCTGACAACCTGTTCGAATCCCGCTTGTTCTGCTTTCGCCAGTTTTCCCGTCTGGACATGCGGACCAAAAGCCATGGTCTTAATCTGCAATCCGGCATCACGAACGTTTTGCATTACGGCATCCGGACAAAAGCACGATGAGGACAAATCAAGGATAAGCATTTGAAGCTGATCCATTTCGAGGGATTGGGCTAATGCTGCAGGATCCATCAAATGTTGAAACGTCACCGCCTGCTGCTGTGCGACATGGGACACTCGGGAACCGAACATCAGGTCATCCGAAAGAAACAGAAAACCCGCCATTCCTTAAACCTCCTCGACTGCATCCGCTTCCGGTTCATTTTCCCGGATCAAATCGGCCAAACCATATTTCGTCTTTTCGTCGATCACATAGACTTCATCGATTTCCGTCTGGTCGACAAACCGACGCAGCATTAAATAGACCCCCGCGGACGAACAGAAAAAGAATGCAATACAAAACGCATCCGCCATCGCATGACCCAACCAATGCAATCCAAAAATGATATTGGCACCGGCCGTAAAGGTGCCACTGGGTTCACCGGAATCCCAGCGCCCCTGCTGTAGATAATGCTGAATGCCGGTGAGACTCTCACCCCCACTGACTCCGGCAATTGAAAAAATAATCTGTTCGGCAAACGCCGTAAAATTCTGGACGATCACCACGCCTGGCATCCAGATCGCCAGAGCGATCAGCACATAGAACAGATATTGAATGGGAGCCTGGAATGTATAGGCAAAACTACGACTCGTCGCTTCATAAACATCACCTGCCTCTTCCGCACTAATCGCCGGCCACATCAACGGCCAGCCAAAAAACAAGCCTGTCAGAAGAACAGCAATACTGATCCCGGCTATCATGACGATCAGCCACAGAATTGCTGCCAGAACCACGCCCACATCAAAGTTCAGCAACAATCCAATTAACAACATGGGCAAAGAAATCACGGCACAAGATACCATGATAAACAGCGGCGACATGAGATAGGAAACGTACTTTCGCCGCACAAAGCAACAGGCTTCCCGAAGACTCACCCTCTCCCCACGACCGATTCGCACGACCGCAATCCGCGTGATGATTCCGCCAACGTATGACCAAACCAACAACAGCCAGAAAAAGTCCACAATGCATTTCGCCAGGGCGCGTTTACCCGTAATTTGGCCATCTGCCAGATGTTCCTCCTGTAGGTATCCACATATTTTATTCCCGACCCACCCAACGCCCTGCCCATCGGCAAGCGTCTCCCAGACCGAGGCAGAATCATCGGTGACGGACTGAGTGGTCGTTAAATCAATCGCCGGTACCGCTCTCTCAGAACTTGGCGCAAACGCCCAGTCCGAAACATTCCAGCCGGCTCCGGTAAGACAAACCCCGAGCGTGGTAAGAAGTAATACGGAAATGCTGATTCCAACACGAAAACACCGCGTCAGTACGATGGGTGGACAGACTTGTTTCCAGTCAATTCCTTTGACAACTTCATAATGCTGAGCCATGATCTAATTCCTTTAAATCGGGATATCCTGCCTGCCCGCGACTACTCCAGGCAGGTGGGAGCATCGGCCAGAGGTTCTTCTTCAGTGGATTCCATGGGCATCGCATATTCTTCGTTGAGCCACCGACCTAGGTCAATTTGCCGACAGCGACTCGAACAAAAAGGGACTGCCTCAGACGCTTGCGTATCAAATTCCTTTTGGCACGTTACACATTCAATGACTGCCATACCGATAACTCCACTTTCAAAACACAAGGCATATTCTAATGGTTCCGCCACAGAAAAGTCCACGTCGACTAGGGTTTGCTGTCGCCCTTCGCAGGGGAACTGTCGCCGGCGGACTTACCCGGCTTGCTGTCAGTCGACTTTTTGGTTTTCTTTTCCGGTTTGGTTTGTTTTTCAGCGGCACTCGCTTTTTTCGCGTCCTTTTTATAAGAGTCGCTGCGATAATCCGTCTCATAAAACCCCGAACCCTTAAATAGAATGGCTGCACCCGTACCAAATAGACGGCGGAGTTTCAGCTTCTGACAAGCAGGGCACTTACGTTTAAGAGGGTCATTAATGCCCTGAAACAACTCAAACATGTGTCCACAGGCATCGCATTGATAATCATAGGTTGGCATAATTGCTAAACTCCGTCAGAAAACGATTACCGATCATCACTTTCATCCGCCAATGCTTCCGAAGGTCCACTGGATACAATGACCTGGCTCGGACGAATCACTCGGTCATGCATCTGATAACCCTGCTGTACGACATTAATAATGGTATTTGCATCCCACTGGTCATTGGGTTGCATACTAATTGCTTCATGCAGATTCACATCGAATTCCTGTCCTGTCTGCGCCACGATGGGGTCACAATTATGTTTTCCGAGAACGTTGACAAAACTCTGTACAACCATTTCCACTCCACTCTGCAGGGATTCGACATCTCCGGATGTTTCTGCTGCCTGAAGCGCTCGATGAAGGTCATCCACCACCGAAAGCAGGTCGGAAATCACCGGCAATGAGGCATATTGCAGTTGTTGCTGGCGATCGCGTTGCGTTCGTTTGCGAACGTTATCCAGTTCCGCCAGCAAACGCAGATTATTTTCCTGTTCCGTCTGTAGTTGTTCCTCTACCGTGGGTTCGGGCATTTCATCCGACGACGCGCCATCCAGATTTTCCATCACTTCATCAATGGCGGACGAATCTTCCGACAGGGATTCTGTTGGTTCGGGACAATCTCCATTCTCAGCCGATTCGGGCTCATGTTCTTCATTGTTGCTCATCGATCATTTCTCAAAAAACTGGGTTATGGTTTTTAAATGTCACTAGGTGAAAGCAGGTCTTTAAGCTGGTCCAACCAGCCTTTACGTTCGGGGGCCACTTCGGTCTTTTCCATGGCCGCCAGGTCACGCAGCAGCTGCTGCTGCTGTTCACTGACGTTTTTTGGCACTTCAATGTACGTTTGCACAAGCAAATCTCCCGACCGTCCCGAATGTACGTGGGGGACCCCCTGTTTCCGTATACGAAACGTCTCACCCGAGGCAGTACCCGGGGGGATGGTGAGTATTTCACTGGCCGTGAGTGTGGGAACTTCAACCTCAGCACCCAGTACCGACTGAGCATAAGTCAAAGGTAATCGTACGAGCAGATTTTCTTCGTGACGTTGGAAGACGGGATGTGGATGGACAGCAATAAAAACGTAACAATCGCCCGTCGGGCCACCCGACGTACTTGGTTCGCCCTGACCGGTCATCCGCACACGCGTTCCATCATCGACTCCCGGCGGGATACTCACTTTCAGCTGACTGGTGTGAGGGATCATGCCTTGTCCACCACATCCTTCACAGGCCACGGAAATGACACTGCCAGCCCCCTGGCAAGCGGGACAGGTTGTTTGCACGCGAAGAATCCCTGCAGATTTGATGACCTGTCCGCGACCATCGCACCGAACGCAAACTTCGGGTTGCGAACCTGCTGCACTTCCGCTGCCTTCACATGATTTGCATAACTCATTACGAGTCACCTCCACCGTCGGTGTACAACCGGTCGCCGCCTCTTCCAGATCCAGAGTCACATCACAGCGAATATCGCTACCCCGGCGCACCCGGTTTTGCCTGCCACCGCCACCCCCAAAAAAGCTATTGAAGATGCCGCCGCCAAAAATATCACCAAAAGCCTCAAAAATATCTTCCACACTGGAAGAGGCTCCGACGCCACTTCCTGCGAGTCCGGCATGTCCAAACTGATCGTAGCGACTGCGCTTCTCCGCATCACCAAGGACTTCATACGCCTCGGCGGCCTCTTTGAATTTATCAACCGCCATATCATCATCCGGGTTGGTATCGGGATGAAACTGAATGGCCAGTTTGCGATAAGCACTGGAGATGGCGCCCTTCGAGGCGTCGCGGGCAACTCCCAGTACTTCGTAGTAATCTCGTTGTTCGGCCATACTTTTATCCACTGCCCCGTTGGATCCATGCGTATTCAGAATTGATTCTGAGCAATGCCGAAAACCGGATTCCCTCTGGAAAAATCAAAAAAGCCGCCCCCATCCAATCGGGAGGCGGCTTTTGCATAGACAACGGGTGTTAGTCCTCCCACAGGGGGGATAAGACTAGTTCACACTACCCTCAACCTTTTGTTTATCTTTATCATCCGAGTCAAAATTAGTGACCAGCACTTCTGTGGTCAACATTAATCCGGCAATACTCCCGGCATTGGCAAGCGCGGTGCGAACCACCTTAACCGGATCCAGTACTCCCGCCTTAAGCAGGTCTCCATATTCGCCTGTATTGGCATTAAAGCCATAGGAGAGCGATGATTTGGCACGAATATTATCAGCCACAACGGAACCATCAATTCCACCGTTGTCGGCGATTTGCCGCAAAGGTGCGTCCAGTGCATTGAGGATGATATCCACTCCGATTTTTTCGTCCCCTCGAGCCCCAGCCCGGGCTTCTTCCACTGCTTCTCGGCAACGCAGCAGCGCCACACCACCTCCGGGAAGAATACCTTCTTCGACGGCAGCCCGCGTTGCGTGCAATGCATCTTCTAAACGGGCTTTCTTCTGTTTCATATCCGTTTCAGTTTCTGCACCTACGGAAATGACAGCCACGCCCCCGGATAGTTTGGCTAACCGTTCCTGGAATTTCTCTTTGTCATATTCACTTTCTGTCTGCGCCATCTGATTGTTGATCTGCTCAATTCGGGCATCAATTTCAGCTCGTTTCCCCGCTCCATCAACCAGCGTGGTGGCACTCTTGTCTACAGAAATTTTGCGCGCCTGGCCGAGCTGTTCCAACGTGATGTTTTCCAGTTGCATTCCCAGATCTTCACTGATCAACGTGCCTCCGGTCAGCGTTGCAATATCACCAAGCATGTTTTTTCGGCGATCACCAAATCCAGGAGCTTTAACCGCGCAAACGTTTAAAACACCACGCAGCTTATTAACAACCAATAACGTTAGTGCTTCCGCATCCACGTCCTCAGCAATGATCAATAAGGGTTTACCCGTACCACTTGCCTTCTCTAAGACAGGAACCAGTGTCTGCAGATTACTGATCTTCTTTTCATGAATCAGGATATAAGCATCTTCCATCTCACAGTCCATCACCGCTGGTCGGTTGATGAAGTACGGAGAGATATAACCTTTGTCAAACTGCATCCCGTCAACAAAACTCACCGTGGTTTCGGACGTCTTGCCTTCTTCGACCGTGATCACACCATCTTTTCCTACCCGTTGCAGCGCGTCGGCCAGCAATTCACCAATCGCAGCATCATTATTGGCACTAATCGCACCAATTTGAGCCACTTCTTCCTTACTCGAAACAGGCTTGGACATACCTAACAGATGAGTTTCCGCGGCTGCCACGGCTTTCTCGATCCCCCGACGTACCGACATGGGATTACTGCCAGCTATAATATTCCGAAGACCTTCCTGGTAAATCGATCGAGCCAGTACGGTTGCCGTGGTCGTACCGTCACCGGCAAGGTCGGATGTCTTTTGGGCTACCTCAACCACTAATCGAGCACCCATGTTCTCGAACCGGTCTTCCAGTTCAATTTCTTTAGCAACCGTAACGCCGTCTTTGGTTACCGTGGGACCACCGAATGACTTGTCGATAATGACATTTCGACCCGTGGGGCCCATGGTCACAGCCACAGCATCCGCTAATTTACTAACACCACGTAACATTCGGGAACGAGCGTTGTCTTCAAACAAAAGTTGTTTTGCCACGATTCAAACTCCTAGCGTTGATTCATCTTTGATTCAACTGATTTATGAAATTGATTGGATGCTAATTAAGCACCTTTGCGAGAATCTCGGACTCACGCAGGATCTTTACTTCTTCACCATTTACTTCCATGTCGGCACCACCGAATTTTCCGTAAATAACAACATCGCCGACTTCAATCGACAATGTCGCACGATCACCACTTTCCAGCAAACGACCACTTCCCACCGCAACCACTTCACCCCGTTGAGGCTTTTCCTTTGCGGAATCAGGCAGAACGATCCCTCCTGCTGTAACTTCCTCTGAATCTGCCGGACGAATTACCACGCGATCATCCAAAGGACGAACTTTGATCTTTGCCATGACTCGTAAATTCCTTAAATAACTAAATGTTCTTTGGTTTCTTCTAATTGATTTAACGGCAGCGACCGTAACCGGAATTACATCATTCCGGGCATGCCACCCATACCGCCCATCCCTGGCATGCCGCCCATGCCACCCATGCCACCCATCGGATCCATGCCACCACCCATGCCATGGTCATGGTGGTCGTGATCATCCTCACCGTCGTCTTCCACCGGAACCTCCGTAACCAGACACTCCGTGGTAATCAACAGCGATGCAACACTGGCTGCATTCTGCAATGCCGTACAGACAACTTTGGCAGGTTCCAGAACTCCCATTTCAATCAAGTCGCCATAGCTTCCCGTATCGACGTTGTAGCCATCATTGTTACCCTTCAGGCCACGAACACGATTTACGATAACGGCACCATCGAGTCCGGCATTTTGAGCAATCGCTCTGAGCGGATAATCCAGTACGTTGCTGATAATTGAAGCACCTAGTGCCTCATCGCCACTTAAGCCTAATTTATCAACCGCGCTACCTGCACGAATCAATCCCACGCCTCCACCAGCGACAATCCCATCTTCCAGTGCGGCTTGCGTCGCCGCTTTCGCATCTTCCAATAGTGCTTTGCGCTCTTTCATTTCCGTTTCAGTCGTCGCACCACAATTAATCTGTGCCACCCCACCTGCCAGTTTCGCTAAACGTTCCTGTAACTTTTCTCGATCGTATTCACTTTCCGTTACACCAATCTCACTTCGAATCTGTTCAACGCGACCCTGAATATCTTCTTTAGATCCGGCACCACCAACCATGACGGTCGTTTCGGACGTGATCTTAATCTTCCGGGCCGTTCCCAGATCCGATAGTTTGACGCTTTCCAGTTCAATACCCAAATCCTTAAAAATGGGAGTCGCACCGGTCAAAACAGCAATGTCACCCATGATCGCCTTACGGCGATCACCATAGCCCGGGGCCTTGACCGCACAGACATTCAGGATGCCACGCATTTTGTTAACAACCAAGGTTGCCAATGCCTCTCCTTCAATATCTTCCGCAATAATCAGCAACGGTTTTTGCGATTGACTGACTGCTTCTAGCAGAGGAATCATTTTCTTGTTCGATGAAATCTTCTCTTCAAATAATAAAATCAAACAGTTTTCCAACTCAACCAAAACTTCGGATTCGTTGGTAACAAAATGCGGAGAAAGAAATCCCCGATCAAACTGCATCCCTTCAACCACATCCACGGTGGTTTCATTACCGCGACCCTCTTCGACCGTGATCACGCCGTTAGAACCGACTTTGATAAAGGCGTCTGCGAGTACTTTACCAATCGAAGGATCATTGTTGCCGGCAATCGTGGCAACCTGCTGGATTTCCTTACGGCTTTTCGGATCAATCGGCGTAGCTAAACCATTGATTTGGTCACAGACAGCATTCACTCCCTGTGCAAGACCACGGCCCAGTGCCATCGGATCGGCTCCGGCAGCAATCATCTTTAAACCTTCACGGAAAATCGCTTCCGCAAGGATCGTCGCCGTCGTCGTGCCGTCACCGGCAACTTCGTTTGTTTTACTGGCTGCCTCTTTTACCAGCTGAGATCCCAAGTTTTCGAAGACATCATCCAATTCAATGTCCTCAGCAACCGTGACTCCGTCCTTGGTTACCTTGGGAGATCCCCAACCTTTGTCTAATACAGCATTTCGGCCACGTGGCCCCAGTGTACTTCGAACAGCTCGTGCTAGTTTAGAAACTCCAGACAACAAAGACTGCCGCGCCTTGTCATCAAATACCATTTGCTTTGCCACGTCCGGATTCTCCTTCAAGAGTTGTCCAAATCGTTTATTACTATACGTCTGCCCGGTAACTCTGTTTCCA
Source organism: Planctomycetota bacterium (assembly GCA_036150515.1). Taxonomy (GTDB): domain Bacteria; phylum Planctomycetota; class Planctomycetia; order Pirellulales; family Pirellulaceae; genus UBA721. The sequence goes on along the minus strand of JAYZPA010000152.1, from coordinate 6,544 downwards.
GATGTTACCCAGGCCTAATTCACTTCCAGTTTGACTGTTTTACGTAACCGAGTCGATCAACGCCGATTACACAAAACATTCGTTACTGTAGGCAACGCAATACACGTGCCAAACCATCGAAAATAATCCACAAACAGCGAATGCACAAGGACGTGTAACTGCATTTATATGTTTATCACACGTCGAACTGGGCCACAACTAATAGGGATCCCGTGCCAAATTGGCAGACTGGTGAAAACCACTTCAATCAGGATGCCATTTTGACAGGTGAGAAACTTGCTTCAATGGCATCTCCGGCCATGTAATCATTCTCTGTTCGGCAGGATAGGAAGCTCCTAAAAGCCTCCGTTAGGTCCGTTTAGATTTCATTTGTCGGTACAAATCAGACCGGAGTAAAGTCATCTTGCTCTGTGTAAGCGACGGCAAACTGAGCGAGTAATTCCGCCGCACTATCCAAATCTTCCAGAGAAATCGTCTCCACCGCGCTATGCATGTACCGGTTGGGGATACTCACCAAACCGGTGGCCACACCGGCACGATTCAACTGCAGCGCATTGGCATCGTTGGATGCGCCGCGTCCGATCGCCGCAAGTTGCATGGGGATCTGGTGTGAAGCAGATAATTCACAAATCCGCTGAACCACCTGAGGATTCATATTTGGACCTCGAAAAACAACGGGACCCTTGCCCAGACAAATATCGCCGAGTTGCTTTTTATCGATACTGGGGCAATCCGTTGCATGCGTCACATCCACAGCAATCGCTGCATGGGGGTCGATTCCAAAAGCACTGGTTTGAGCCCCGCGGAGTCCGATTTCTTCCTGAACGGTTGAGACGGCGAACAGAGCGCAAACGGGGTTCATCAATTTTGCCCGCCGGAGCGCTTCGATCACCACCCAAACACCGGTGCGGTTGTCCATAGCCGGTGCATTGAACAGGGAATTGCGCATTTCCTGCAGACCAAGTTTCAACGTTACCGGATCACCAATTTCAACCACCGCCTGAGCATCTTCTTTGGAATCGGCTCCAACATCCAACCACATTTCAGTCAGTTTTACGACCTGTTTTCGTTCCTGGTCGTTTAGTAGATGAATGGGTTTCCGTGAAACGACGGCTGCCACCGGCCCGCTTTCCGTCCAGATCACCATACGTTGTCCCACTAATTGTTGGGGATCCCAACCACCGATTGTCTGAGCATACACAAATCCCTCATCATCAATATGGCTAACCAGCATTCCAATCTGGTCACAATGGCCGGCAAACATCAGTCGTTTCGAATGATGCGGATTCACAGAACAGATAACGTTACCATGCACATCGGTTGTCACATCATCCGCGAAGGCCTGCGCATATTCCCGTACAAGACGTTGCACGGGCTGTTCATATCCAGAAGGTCCCGGCGTCTCGAGCAGGCGGGTAAAAAATTCTTTCGCAAACGATTCCATCTTTTACTATTCCTCTGTTAAATCTACGGTTTCCGCTATTGGAACAAGGCCATCCAAAACCAATCTATCTCCACAAACGAGTCGGCATTGGTTCATCTTGACCATATTTCAGCATCGCCTTAGGATGATTCCTGACAATGGGTCGATCCTGACGACGTCCGAAACGGTGGATTGTAGTGTACCGCAATCCACCGTCGACGTGAATCGACGTGCCCCTCGCCACCGATGCAAAACCGGATCCTGAAACAAAAGTAAATTGATGAGAAAGACGAAAATTGCAATTATCGGCTTAGGGACGGTTGGCACTGGCGTAGCCAAACTTCTGTTAGACCACGGAGATCGAACGGCGCGGCATGCCGGTCGCATACCATGGCTGGAAAAAGTCGTTGTCCGCGATATGCAAAAGCCCCGCGACGTTGAAATTCCCGCAGGTGTGCTCAGCGCCAACATCGACGATATCATCAATGATCCGGAGATCAAGGTTGTTGCCCAATTGATGGGAGGCGTCGAACCGGCCCGTACGATCATGCTGCAAATGCTGGAATCCGGAAAAGATGTCGTGACGGCCAACAAGGCTCTGCTGGCCGAACATGGAGCTGAGTTATTTGATCGCGCACGCGAACTGGAGCGGTGTATTGCATTTGAAGCGTCCGTCGCCGGCGGGATTCCCATTATCACCAACATTGGTCAGTGCTTAACAGGAAACCAAATCACTTCTCTCAAAGGCATTCTCAACGGTACCTGCAATTATATCATTACTCAAATGCAGCAATGCGGAACGGATTATGCCACGGCTTTGCAACAGGCTCAGCAATTGGGGTTTGCCGAGGCAGATCCGTCGCTTGATGTTAACGGAAGTGACACGGCTCAAAAGCTGGCCATTCTCAGCCATTTGGCATTTGGTGTACAAGCTCACTGGGCAGATATCCCCTGCCAGGGAATTGAAACGTTAGACATACGAGACATCGAGAACGCAAGTCGCTGTGGTTTTCGTATCAAGCTGCTGGCGATTTCCAGGCTCCAGGGCAGTGAAGTTGAAATGAGTGTGGCTCCGACACTGGTTCCCAAGGGCAATCCGTTAGCCGAAGTCGGTGATGCATTTAATGCCATCCGAATCCGTGGAGATGCCGTGGGACCTGTTTTCTTTCACGGTCAGGGTGCAGGGCAAATGCCCACCGCATCCGCAGTGGTTGCGGACATCATCGACACGGTGGTCGGCCGCACGCATCTCACATTCGGTAATCTAAAACTCTGGTCGGATACTCGGCCCCCGCGACAAGTAACGGCACCGGAAACCATGAGCAACAAGTACTACCTCCGTCTGCAGGTAAAAGACGAAGCGGGCGTCATGGCCGACACGGCAAGTATTTTAGGAAGCCATGGGGTCTCTATTGCTTCAATCAATCAGCAGGAAACTACTGCCGGTGACCCCGACAACACAGTATCGCTGGTCATCATGAGTCATCGCACCACCGCGGGTGCCATACACACCGCCGCAAGTGAACTGGAATCATCGGATAATATCACGGGCAAAGCAGTGATCATCAGAATCATGAATTAATCAACACGTTCACATTTTTGAACATCAACCGAATTAACTGATCCATGAAATATATCGTCATCATTCCCGACGGATGTGCAGACACACCTCAGGAGAGTCTGGCAGACCAAACTCCCCTTCAGGCGGCTCAACTTCCCAATATGGATAAACTGGCTCGTTTGGGAATTGTGGGGGCAGCCAACCATGTCCCCCCTCATCTCCCGGCCGGCTCTGCTGTTGCCAACATGAGCCTGTTAGGATTTGATCCGGATCAGTACTTTTCAGGCCGCGCGCCTCTGGAAGCCGCTGCTCAGAACATTCAACTTGGACCCCAGGACTGGGCCATTCGGTGCAATCTGGTGACAATCCTGGATCAAGTTATGAAGGATTTCACCGCCGATCATATTTCGGATCAGGAAGCACGAGATCTACTGCAATCACTACAAGCGGAAATCACGGACCATCGATTGGAATTCATTGCGGGTGTCAGCTACCGAAATCTGCTGATCTATCGGGCAGATCAAAATCCGGCACCCTTTAGCCGGGACACCCGAACCACGGCTCCGCATGACAAAACCGACAACACCGTCGCCAACGATTTTCCCCGCGGACCAGGAAGCGACTTGCTTTGCGAACTAATGAACACCAGCATGCAGATCTTTCATGATCACCCTGTCAATCAAAAACGGATCGACGAAGGAAAACTGCCTGCCACCAACGTCTGGCTGTGGGGATTGGGGAGCACACCTCAACTACCCGATTTCAGCGATGTCTACGGTATCAACGGCACCATGATCACAGCCGTTGATCTGCTACGTGGCATTGCTTCGCTGATTGGATGGAATTGCGTCGAGGTGGCCGGAGCAACGGGGTATACCGATACCGATTATGCTGCCAAAGGCAGGGCGGCCATCACGGCACTGGAGGAAACCGATCTGGTATGCGTCCACATTGAAGCACCTGACGAAGCGTCTCATGAGGGTGATGTACAGGGAAAAATCAAAGCCTTGGAAGCCATTGACCAACATATTGTGGGCCCCGTTACTGAGGCTTTGCAAACGCACGGTGAATATCGCATTTTAATATCACCAGATCATCCAACCCCGGTCCAAACTAAAACCCATAGCCATGGGATCGTTCCGTTTATTATGGCCGGTACAGGAATTGATGCCGACGATCACACCTGCTACGACGAAATCCAGGCAACGGCCTCCAGCCTGCAATTCCCACTGGGATTTCAAGTCATGAAATCCTTCCTCAATCGCTGATTTGGCATTGTTGACATTCTGTTTGTATATCAAAACTAGAAGATACGTTTGGTTCTGCGAGAATCAACAGTTATTCCCGAACACTCTGATGAAATTCCATGACTATTATTGTCCAAAAGTTTGGTGGCACCAGTGTCGCTACCATTGAGAAGATCATGTCTGCTGCCCGTACCGCCATCCATGCTCAGGAGCAGGGCCAGCAAGTCGTCATGGTTGTCAGCGCGATGGGCAAGAATACGGACACGCTTACCGATCTGGCAAGTGAAATCATGTCCGATCCGCCCGCCCGCGAAATGGACATGCTGTTGTCAACCGGTGAACAGGTGAGTGTGGCACTAATGGCAATGGCCATTACCTCGCTGGGACGCAAAGCGATTAGCCTGACCGGTGCCCAGATTGGGATCAAAACCGACAATGTGTATGGTAAAGCACGGATTATTTCCATTTCAACCGACCGGGTTGAGAAATTGCTGGTCGATGGCAATATTGTCATCGCCGCGGGGTTCCAGGGAATCGATGACGACTTTAACATTACCACACTGGGCCGCGGTGGCAGTGATACCACCGCCGTCGCACTGGCCGCCGTACTGGGCGCGGAATGCGAGATCTTTACCGATGTCGATGGAGTGTACTCCGCCGATCCGCGAGTCGTCAAACAGGCAAGATGGATGTCTCATACCAGCTATGACGAAATGCTGGAATTGGCCAGCATGGGCGCCGGAGTCATGCACAGCCGATCCATTGAATTTGCCAAGAAGTTCTCCGTACCAATCCATGTTCGAAACAGCATGTCAGAAAACCCAGGCACGATTATTTCTAATATCTCTGAAGACCCTCACCGCGCTGTGAGCGGAGCGGCGGTTACGATTAATGAGGCATTGATTACGTTAACCGGAGTGCCGGATAAGCCAGGATCCACCAATGCCATCTTTTCGTCCATTGCCAAAGCAAACATCACGGTCGACATGATCGTGCAGGATGCCGGAAAGGACGGAAGGTCTAATATCTCCTTTACCGTCCCTTCTCAGGACGCCCATGCCACTCTGGAACTCATCCAGGATGCGGTGGAACAACTGCAAGTGGAACGAGTGGCCATGCGGGATGACATGTCAAAAATTTCCGTCGTGGGAATGGGGATGGCCATTCAATCCGGAGTATCGAACCGCATGTTTCGCTGCCTTGCCGATAAACAGATCAACATTCATATGATTACCACCAGCCAGATCAAAATATCGGCACTCGTCGCTCGGGAACAAGCCGATACAGCCATTCATACTGTGCACAACACCTTCGAACTCGATCAGCCGTCGCTACCCGGCGTTAGTGCAGAATCTCCACTGACCACTCCGGTCGCCGACCCTGCCGAAGCAGCCAATCGCCTGCGCGGCATGGAAGAATTGACCATTACCGAAATCCATCTGGATGAAAATCAGGCCAGTATCTCCATTCATGGAATCCCCGATACCCCGGGTGTGGCAGCAAGTATATTTGAAACCATCGCCAAGGCTGATATTGTGGTCGACATGATTATCCAAAGTTATTTAGATAATAGTCACGTTGCCAGTCTGAGCTTGACCATCAACCGTACCGACCTGCAACACACTCTGGAAGTCGTCAACTCACTCATCCAGCAACTCGATGGCCAACAGGAAATTGTCAGCAACCCGGCTATCGCCATCCTATCGGTGACCGGAATCGGTATGCGCAGTCATACGGATGTCGCCTTACGCATGTTTCAGGCGCTTGCCGATGCCGACATCAATATCGAAATGATGAACACCAGTGAAGTGAAAGTCAACGTCGTGGTCGACAGTGAACAAGCTGAAGAAAGTGAATCCGCTCTGGTTCAGGCTTTCGCGGATGTACAACGCTAGTGTTCGGCTACCGCGTCGTTCAATACATTTTCTTCCACAAAAATGCTCAGGGGCGGATCACAGGTAACGGCAATCGCGATCGCATCCGAGGGGCGAGAATCCACCTCAATGATCTCGCCCTCTTTACGGAGACGTAACTTGGCATAAAAAGTGTGCCCTTGGACGTCACTGATCAGAACACTATCGAGTTCGGCGCCTAGATATTTCACCACGTTACATAACAAATCATGGGTCAGCGGTCGTGGAGTCTGAAACTCCTTGACACGACGTTCAATACTCGATGCCTCCGAAATACCGATCAGTATTGGAAACGTACGGTCACCATCCACCTCTTTGAGATAGATTACCTGATGGTCATTAATATCACTGATAATGATCCGCGATAATTTCATCTCCACTGGCATCCGCTTCCATCCTC
>JAYZPA010000151.1:0-8759 GCA_036150515.1 Planctomycetota bacterium | reverse complement strand
CGCTGAATCCTTTATCGAATATCAATTGCGTGCTCAAACCATTGCCCCCTCAAGATTCGTTGCAACCGCCGCGTATGGAGACGGTGGCCCATGGTACATTCCGATCGCTCAGGAATACGCAAATGCCGGATACGAAGTGAGCGTCGCCTTTAGCGATGCATCCATCGATGCCACCATGACATCCGGAATTACAAAACTCTTAAGCTAGCCACTTTTCTATTCTTATCCCCAAAACACCCTTCCCCCTGTAACAGCACGATGCCCAACTCAACCTACCATCGATTCATGACCATCTTTGTCTTGTTTGTCTTCACGCTTTGTATTGGCACCTTCCGAACGAATCTTAATCACGCACAGCCACCGGAACAACGCGTCGTTACCGCAGCAGATATGCCTCGCATCGCACATACGGATTCGGACAAAGCGCTGGAGACATTCGAGCAGGCCCGGGGATTTACATTGGATCTCGTTGCCGCAGAACCGCTTGTATCCGATCCGGTAGACGCCTGTTTCGACGAACATGGACGGATGTACGTAGCAGAAATGCATGGATATCCCTTCTCTCATGAACCGACCAAACTCCATCCGGAAGGAGGGGGACTGAAAGACGCAGGAATCATTCGGTTGCTGGAAGATACCAATGATGATGGCAAAATGGATCGCAGTACCGTATTTGTCGACAATATCAGCTGGCCGACATCCGTACGACCCTATAACGGAGGCATCTTTGTGATCGCCCCGGGCTATCTCTACTACTTCAAGGATACCGACGGCGATAACCAGGCCGATGTTCGTGAAGAGATCCTCTCCGGGTTTGGCCGGGGCAACGTCCAGTCGGTTACCAATGGCCTGCAATGGGGGCTGGATAACAAAATCTACTTTGCTGCGGGTCGTAATCCAAAAACGCTTCTCTATCGAGGCAAACCGCTGTTTCCCGTCGGTGCTGTGGATTTACGTTTCGATCCGCGTACCGAGAAATTTGAAACGGTCACCGGGGGACTACAGTTTGGTCATTCACACGATGCATGGGGTGTCCGCTTTGTCTGCAGTAACAGTAACCATATGCAGCAGGTTGTCTTTCCACAACAATATCTAGCCCGGAATCGCTTCTATGCAGCCTCGAATCTTGTACGTAGCGTTGCTCAGGATGGTGCCAGTGCCCCAGTATTCCGGATCAGTCCTCCAGAGCCGTGGCGCATTGTCCGTCAAAAATGGCGCGCGCTCGATAAAGGCTACCGCTTGATTATCAACAGCCAGGGAGGCTGGGAGTTTATACCGCTGGATCCCAATGGAAAAAAAGGCGTCGTTCCCACAGAGTATCCCATCGGCTACTTTACGTCCGCCACCGGAATTACCATCTACACCGGTGACGCTTACCCTGAGGAATATCAAGGGAATGCCTTTGTTGGTGATGTCGGCGGGAACCTCGTCCACCGAAAGACCGTCAATACCGACAACGTCGTTTATGCCAGTGTACGAGCAGACCAGCAGACCGAATTTGTTCGATCAACGGATAACTGGTTTCGGCCGGTAAACTTCATTAATGCCCCGGACGGCTCGCTATATATCCTGGATATGTACCGTGAAACGATCGAACACCCGTATTCGATCCCGATTGAAATTAAAAAATTCCTCAGTCTTACCAGTGGCCGTGACCGGGGACGAATTTATCGGATGGTCAGCCCGGATATGAAACGCCGTCCTAAGATGGATCTGGGAGCAATGACCTCTGCGGAACTGGTGAAACAACTCGGATCCTCCAATGGCTGGAATCGGGAGACAGCCCAACGGTTACTTTGGGAACGGCAGGATAAGTCCATCGTTTCAGCGCTGGAGCAATTCCTCTCCGCTTGCGAAAACCCGCTGGGCCGAATGCACACTCTGTATGCACTGGACGGTCTGGACTCCCTGACAGTAAAACAGCTGACTACCGGGCTAAATGACCGCCATAGCCGAGTGGTGGCTCATGCCGTCAAACTATCCGAACCCTTCCTCGAACAAAATGAGGTCTTAGTTGAGCGACTGGTCGAGCTCGCAACGGACAACAGCCCTCATGTCAGATTCCAGGTCGCATTCTCACTTGGTGAAACCACGTTACCCAAGGCCATCCAGGGGCTTGCCCATATTGCGATGGACACACGTACCAATGCGGAAATCCGTACAGCGATGTTCTCTTCATGTGGCTCCACGGCCGATCAGGTTGTAAGTCAGTTATTAAACGATCAGGAATTTCTCACCCGGCCCCATGCCCCGGGCGTCCTCAGCGAATTTGCCATCATGATCGGATCGAACCCGGAAACCACATCAACCAACCATCTGCTTACCAGCGTAACACGCAGTGACCTGACACCCGATATCCAGCAGGCACTCCTTTCCGGACTTGGTACCGGTCTGAATCGGCGCGGTACCTCGCTCAACACGATTCTGGCGTCTGATAAAACACCCGATGCCGTTCGGCAACAGGTTAAACAGTTATTTCAGCGGGCAGCCGTCATCGCCCGTATGGACGAATCGGAACTGCGCTATCGCCTGGCCGCGGTCCGGTTACTGTCCTATGCCAATACCACGACAGCCATCCAAAACCTGCCCTCGCTATTATCACCCCAATCACCCAAAGAACTGCAGGTCGCAACGGTGCTCGCTATGGGCAGCCATGATCCCCAGGCCACCACCACACCCCTGCTGGCAGGGTGGAAAACCTACAGCCCCGAGGTGCGACGCAGTGTGGTCGATGTGATGATGAAAAATACCACATCCATCCAGGGATTGCTGGCTGCGGTGAAAATGGATGTAATCCGTCGAAGTGATATCGAGCGGGATAAAAAACAGCTGCTTATGAAACACCCGAATGCCACCATTCGAAGTGCCAGCAACAACCTGTTTGGAAAAGAAGTCAACTCGGATCGGGCCAAAGTCGTCGCTCAATTCCAAAACGTACTGCAACTGGAAACGGATGTGAAACGTGGACTTGAGGTCTTCCGTAAAAAGTGTTCTATCTGCCACAAAGTGGGAAATGTTGGAATTCAGGTTGCACCCGACCTGTCCTCGGTCAAAAACAAATCGGAAGCTGATTTGCTAATCGCCATACTCGATCCAAATCGCGAAGCACAGCCTAATTTCAATGTCTACTCGGTCATCACCCTGCAAGGTCAGATTTTAACGGGCATCATTGCCGCGGAAACCTCCAACAGTATGACACTCCGCCGCGCCGAAGCAAAAGAAGATGTTATCTTGCGATCGAACATCGACGAACTCATCTCCAACGGAATATCACTGATGCCCGAAGGGTTTGAAAAAGAACTGAACGCTCAGGAAATCGCCGATGTGATTGCCTTTGTAAAATCCATTGGCAAGCAGCCCTGAATCAGGTAACCACCCCCGCGGACCTATCACCTTCCCATTCCATGTATCCCTGAAAGCACCTGAAGAGAATGAAGATCACCGAAGTCATCTGCGAAATCCTGCGAATTGACAGCGTTCAAGCCAAGACAGCAAGCAGTCAGGATTCGATTATTGTTCGCGTGCGTACCGATACCGGTCTGGAAGGCATTGGCGAAGCAGATTCATCCCCCGAAGTTGTACAAGCAATTATTGACGCTCCCTTTAGCCATAATATCGCCTGTGGACTACGACAAATTCTGATCGGTGAAAATCCTCTGGAGATTGGCCGACTGTGGGACCGTATGTATCGCGAAACGATGTACTTTGGCCGCAGTAGTGTTACGATTTCAGCGATGGCAGCGATCGATATTGCTCTCTGGGATCTCAAAGGGAAACACTTTGGCGAGCCGATTCACCGACTACTTGGCGGCGCTCATCATCAACAGTTCAAAGCATATGCATCGATTCTATTTGGTAAAGATGGAGCCGAAACGAAAGCCATTGGTGAACAGTGGCGAGATGCCGGTTATCACGCTGTTAAATTTGGCTGGGAGCCGATGGGACAGGACGAATCGCTGGACATTGAATTAGTCGCTGGCGCACGAGCGGGAATTGGCGATGATTCCACGTTACTCATTGACGCGGGTTGTGTGTGGGACCGGAGAACTGCATTAAGTCGAGCACACTCCTTTGAGCCCATGAAGATCGGTTGGCTCGAAGAAGCTCTGGATCCCAATGATGTCGACGGTTATCGCTGGCTGCGTGATCGATCACCCGTACCGATTGCAGCCGGTGAAGAAGAATGCGGACGTCAATCGATGCGACCTTTGATCGATGCTCAGGCGCTGGATGTCTATCAGGTCGATCTTTCCCGCAATGGCTTTACCGATGCACTCTATATCCGACAGCGTGTGGAAGAGATCGGTAGTCGACTGTGCAATCACTGTTATACGAGTCCGATTACCGTCGCAGCGAGTTTACACTGGCTGGCCACCTGCAAGGATGCATTTTTGTTTGAAGATTGTGTGGAGGACTCTCCTCTGCGTCATGATCTGACACATGAGAAGGTACAGGCCGTCGAAGGTGTCATCGCAGTCCCTGACGGTCCGGGTCTGGGAATCACTCTGGATGAAGAATTTGTGGCACATCACTGCGTCGGTAGATCAGACTGATTTGACTTCCGCAGAATGCCGTTAAGCGACCGGATTCAACTCATCGATGACCTGCCCAAACGGAAGAATCGGCATGGGACGCCCACTGTGATCCAGAAAAGAATGTTCGGGGTTGATACCCAAATGCCGATACACACTCGCCCACAGATCATTGGGAGTCAAAGGCCGGCGAATCGGTTCCTCCCCACGTGAATTAGTTGCTCCAATCACCTGTCCGGTTTGCATACCACCGCCTGACACAAGAAAACTCATCGCTCCGGGCCAATGATCACGACCGGGCTGCTCCACCTTAGATTTGGTTCCTGGTCGAACGGTAATGCGCGGCGTACGCCCGAATTCACCGGTCACCACTAACAATACCCGCTTATCAAGACCACGTGCATACAAGTCTTCAACCATCGCCGAAACAACCTTATCGTAGATAGGGAACCGCACTTCCGCATCGCGAAAGAGGTGACAGTTCACGGCATGGCTATCCCAGTTATAAACTCCCCAATCCGGCATGGTGATTCCCGAAACGTAAGGATTTTCCATCACAATAGAAACCCAGGGAACTCCCGCTTCCACAAGCCTACGAGCCAATAACGCTCGCTGCCCCCATTCGTGGCGCCCGTAGCGATCGCGAGTTTTATCTGATTCGTTTGATAAATCGAATGCATGCTGGGCTTCACTGGAGGTGATCATCGCCAAAGCCCGTTGATTGAATGCGTCCATCGATCCCATCAAATCACTGTTATCAATATCCGCTCGAAACTGATCAAGTCCTGATAGCAGTGCTGAGCGGTTCTGCAATCGTTCTGCGAACAAACTGCTATGCAGCGAAAGGTTCTGTACTTTGAAATTTTCAGCATTCGGATCACCGGAAACGCTAAAGGGATGCGTCTCGTTGCCCAGATACGCCGATCCAAAGGCAAACGTATTGACAGAATTCACCCGTCCATTTCCAAGCACAATATAGTTACAAAGGCCTTTGGAATTGACATAGTTTTCAAGTTTCTTTGCGGCGATGGATGCCACACAGGGTGCATCATTCACGGTGCCCGTAGGTGTTGCCGGGATCCGTCCGGTCATGAACCGTTTGTGACCGCCGCCATGGTCCGCAAATTTATGTGCCACCGATCGGATCAGATTAAATTTATCAGCAACCTTTGCCTGTAACGGAAACAATTCACAGATATCCATACCTGGCACGACGGTGTTGATGGGTTTATAGATTCCACGATAATCTTCCGGAGCATCCGGTTTAAGATCGTAGGTCTCCATATGAGGAGGACCCCCGGGGAGCCACACGAATATGACCGCAGGCTGATCAACCGCAGGTGCGACTGCCGATTCCGCCTGAGCCGCAAATAACTGGGACAATCCCAATCCACCCAACATACCGCCACCAAGTTGGAGTACGCTGCGCCGATTCATTTGCGGTCGGTGTTGTCCGGAGATTGGATTCATAACGTGTTGCATAACATCCGTAATTATAAACAAGTTTACAGGTGTGAACCTATATAAATATCGGCTCACGATGAAGCTGAAAATGGTTTTTTTATGATGAGTCGGTTGTTTAACCGTTTTCTACTCATTCTGTAATAGCAAATCAATCGAGTGCACATCGATCACTTGCGGACCTTTCAGATCCATCGCCTCCAACCTGAGCGTTCCTTTGCCTTTGTTTAGAACTAACGTTCCCAGGCTTAGCGGTTTAAAGTCTTTCACGAAGTAATGTGAATTCAGGACGCGTTCCTTCGATTTGTCGTACAGTGGAGGGTCGAAAACTTCGCGGACGGCCGCTTTGGTCGAGGCATCATCAGAAATCGATAACTGCAGCGTTACGCCTTCATTTCCAGAGGCACAGGTATAATGCACGATAACTTCGTACTGACCGGTTTTGCCAACCTCAACATCCCAGGTGATAAAATCATCGGACTGGGTCCAGTGTGTAAAAAACGAGTTATTCGGCGCCTTCGAACTACGCTGGATTGTGCCATGTCCAATGCCGTCACGGGCAGTCAACGTAGTGGACACGCCATAGCCAACGGTAAACGGACGATTTGCATTCGCTTTAAAATGAGTCTGCATCTCGGCGTTATGTTTCTTTGCTAATTGCCTTAGTTCCGCCGTCAATTCACGGTGATGAGCCGCAATATCAATACGCTGTCCTGGATCAGCCTCGATATCGAATAGCTGACCCGTTGCATCAAGTCGATATTGCTGCGTCCGTACGCTGACCTGATTTTGCTTGATCGAGAACAGTGACCGCGGTTTCCATTCTCCTGAATCGCCAAGCAACAGGGGACTAATACTACGACCATCCAGCGGCTTCCGTTGGTTGATTCGCGCTGCAACACCGGTGAGATCCAGCAGAGTGGGTAACAGATCAATGGCTCCGGCGATCTGTGGAATGGTCGTCTCCGATGGAATCTTCTGTGGCCAACGAATGAAGAAGGGAGACCGCAGTCCTCCTTCGTCGATCGTGCCTTTACGTCCTTTCATTGCACCGTTCCACCGAAACGAATTGGGGCCGTTGTCGGAAAAATAGATCACGATGGTGTTTTCCCGAAGGTTAAGCTCATCAAGCTTCTTCAAAATTCGCCCCACGTTCCAGTCAATATTCTCACACATGGCCAATGCTGCTCGGGTCATCATCACGTCTTCACGCTGCACATCGCGATGACGCATCGCCAGATCCTTGCCGTCGAACTTTGCATAAAATCGGTCAGGCACCATCATCGGTGAATGAGGCGTATTGTAGGGTAGGTAGCAGAAAAACGGCCGCCGTTGATTTGCTTCGATAAACGCCAAAGCGTGATCCGTAAAATCATCGACAACAAATCCGTTGCCACGAACACGCTCTCCATTGTGATCTAGTGGCGGGCTGAAGTAGTGACCCCAGTGGCCGGATGTGAAACCATAAAATTCATCGAACCCGCGGTTATTTGGGTGATAGGGAGGTTGTGTCCCGTTGTGCCACTTACCAAAGCAACCCGTAACGTAGCCGCCCCGCTTCAGCAAGTCTGCAACGGTTATCTCATCATAATTCAATCGTCCTTCTCCGCGACTAACACCGCTGACTCCTGTACGCGGATAATATCGACCTGTCAGGAATTCAGCACGGGTTGGAGCGCAAACCTGACACACGTAGAAATTCTTCAGGGCTGCACCGTCACGAGCTAGTGAATCAATATTCGGTGTATTTAGATTTGTGTTGCCGCTGGAACTGAGATCCCCCCAACCCTGATCATCTGCAAGGAATACGACTACATTTGGTTGCGCGGAATAAACAACTCCTGCCGGTAGCCAGATAAGAATCCACGTCAGAATAATAACCATTTTGTTCATCGGATAAATACTCGGTATCTATTGTAAGAAGCGGGTCTTCGATGACCCGTGTAACCACAACCATGAAGCTTAGTCCCGATTGTACCACATGCCAATTATTGTCCGGTCGCGATCCGGAAAGCTTCCCCTGGGTGCGTCGACGTTTTGTATTCTTTAAGACGTTCAGGCCTCCGCTGGTCAGCATACCCGGCCTTTAAGGGGAGAGTTTCAACAGCTAAAATAAGCGTCTTGTCTTGATGATGGAAATAACGAGAGAAGACGGGGCGTGGCTCAGCCTGGTAGAGCGCTGCGTTCGGGACGCAGAGGTCGCTGGTTCAAATCCAGTCGCCCCGACTTATCTTTCCCCGGTCGGGCCAATGACCGGTCAATGCATCGTAGAACCAATGCCTGACCGTGACCCGACGCATGTCAAAGCGATTCGCCATCTGCTGCATCGCGAACCCTGACGGTTCATCCACCGGAAATCCAGCCACAACAGCTCATGCCGATGCAACTGCCTCCAGGGCTCTGCGCAGAGGCTGTCTGATCAACTGCCGTTATTGCTTCCGACTCTTTTCGTCGCTTTCCTTCTCCTCAGGTGGTTTCAGGTCCTTGTCCGGCGGAGCATCACGGGCCACACGAAACCCAATATAGAACTTCGTCTCAGCAGGATGGCTCCAGAAACGTGAAGCGGAACGGCAGTTGTGTTGGCTGACGAGATACGATCCACCTCGCAAGACACGGTGAATGCCGCTGGCAGGACCGGTCGGATCGGCTTTCGGTGACTTGGAGTAATATGACTTGTCGTACCAGTCCCAGCACCATTCGGCGACATTGCCATGCATGTCGTAAAGCCCCCATGGGTTGCGAATGTATTTACCAACCTCCGAAGTC
>JAYZPA010000150.1:0-6075 GCA_036150515.1 Planctomycetota bacterium | reverse complement strand
TTGCTTGGCAAAAAAAGCAAACAACATCCAGATACCCAGGGATGTCAGCAGATACAGGGAAGCCATCGCGATGTATTGATTCCACGGTTCATCGATGTCACTTAATGCGGTCGCCAGCTGCGGATGGAAAGTTCGTGCGACGAGAAAACTGACGATGATCGAGGAGACCATCGCAATTTGCCATGCCATACCTTTGATGGCTCCGATCAGAATCGAGGCTCCCAGGATGGCGAGCATAATCATATCAAATGTCTGCATGATTGCTTTACCATGATTCCAGAACTAACGTAACGGGCCCATCATTAACTATTGTGACCTGCATGTCAGCCCCAAAAGTACCCGTGGCCACTCGGATTCCACGTTGGGCAACCTCTGTCACAAACTGTTCATATAATGGTTCCGCGATTTCCGGTGCTGCGGCTTCGACGAAGCTGGGACGTTTCCCTTTCCGACAATTTCCCCACAAGGTAAATTGGCTGACCACTAACATTTCCCCGCCTACATCCACCAGGGAGCAGTTTAGTTTTCCCTGAGCATCATTAAAGATCCGCAGGCCGACTAATTTGTCGACCATCTGTTTAATTTCGGCAGAAGTGTCGCTGGGGCCAATTCCGACCAGGACGACTAAACCGATATCAATCTGTCCGACCACTTCACGGGCGACGGAAACACTGGCATGATTTACTCGCTGAATGACGACGCGCATTGAATTATTCAGTACTCATGTAATAAGTTAGTTCATGGGTTTATCGGTGGATGTTTTCGAGGGAGGCGGTGCAGGGCAGGGGCGTGGGAACGATCGTTAACGGGGACGGGTAGGCAGCAGCTCAGCGAGTGCCGCCTGAGCTTGCGTATGTTCCGGGTTCAGTGCCAGAGCCGCTCGATACCAGCTTACGGCAGCTTCCGTGTCGAACAGCTGTTGCGCAATCTGTCCTAACTCAAATCGGATTTCGGCATCTCCCGGGGCCTGAGCCGCCCGGACATTTTGTTCGATGTACTGAATTTTTAGTTGTTTGATATGTTCGTGTTGTTCCAGAACTGTCTGAGCCTGACTGGTCTGACCAAGTTGCCGGTGAACATTGGAGAGTTTAAACAGGATTCGATCGTTTCCGGGATGTAGTTTGGCTGCCTGTTGCAGGATTTTCAGGGCTTGCTGAGGATCCCCGGTTTGCATTGCCAGAGTGCCGTTGATTTCCAGTCCGTGTTCATGCTGAGGATCGACTTGGAGAGTCTTATCAATTTGCAGTCGGGCTTTTTCAAATTCACCGAGTGCGACATAGCATTCTGATTCAAAAGCGCGTGCGGCAGCCACCTGCATTTGGTCGTCCAGGGTGTCGGCAATCTGAGCCAGCGATGCCAGTGCCGCGGCATAATTCCGCAGCCGAATGTAGACCTCTCCAAGCTCCAGACGGATTTCCGTGACCTGAGTAAACTGAGGATCGCCGGGAGCCCGTTTCAGCGACTCCAGGTAATGCGTTACCGCCAGCTCGTTTTTATCAAAGTCCTTGCTGATAAGTCCCATTAGCCGATCGGGGCGGGGGTCGTCCGGGTCAAGTTCTGATACCCGAGTGCAGTGCTGCATCGTGAGTTGCAGCGATCCGAAATCATAGTACTTTGCCGCGAGCAGGCGATGCGCATCAACATTGTCGGGGTATTCGACCAGCATTTCCACCAGCGTTCGCATCGCATTGGAGTTATCGCCCGTCGCCAGAAAGATCTGACTGGCCATCAGCATGCAATCTTCACGGATGCGGCCATCTCCGGAAATTTCCATGATGCGATCCAGCGACGCCCGGTAGTTCAGCACATTGAGATATAACACGGCCTCCAGATACTGAGTTTCGATTTCTGCATCTTCCATCTCTTTGAGCTGATTCTTGGTGGCCCGAACCAAGCTCCAGTCCTGTTCGTCAATCGCTGCGCGACCCTGCTGGAACAATTCTTCAGTGGTTGGGCCCGAATGGCACCCGCCCAGCAGCAGGCAACCTGCCAGTAGGCCGCACCACAAGCCCGCCGGGGTCCGTCGAAGAATCAGGTTAGGGTTACCAGGGTACACGATTCGGGTCACTCCTGAACAATCGTAAGCAATCGGTTGGTGTCCGGTTTCTCTATGACTTGAGTTTGACCATCGGGCCAGTGTATTTCAAGTCGAATTGTGCCGGATGAAGCAGGTATTCCAAAGTACAGCCGCGGGTCGTTGGACGAGGCAAAACTGGTACCTCCTTTGATCTGGCGGGTTTGCTTACCACGATCCGTTGTCAGGGTGACCCGGGCGCCAACGGCAGAACGATTCACTCTGGTGCCAATCAGCCGCAGCGCAAGGAACTGGTTCTGATTGTCGGTTTCGTTGATCAGGATACTGCAGTTTTGATTGATGTGGGAGTATACCAAATCCAGATCTCCGTCGTTGTCCAGATCTCCTGCCGCGATCCCGCGGCCTTTATGCGGGGAAGTAAAGTATTTGCCAAGGCTCTGATTGACTTTGGCAAAACGGCCGTTGATATTTTCCAGAGCCAGAGGCCACTGGGCGATCGGACTTTCCACCGGGTAACGCTGTACATGTCCGTTGGCAATGAAGAGGTCTTCGTCACCGTCATTGTCGGCATCGACAAACGCCGTACCCCAGCCCACATAGACGCTTTGAAAACTAAGCATGCCGCTGGAGCTACTGACGTGCTGAAACAGTGCATTGCCCAGATTGCGATACAGCGCAAACTGTTCGTTCTGAAAATTTGTGACAAACAGATCGGGTAAGCCATCGAGATTGTAGTCGCCCATGTCAATGCCCATACTGCCATCGGCATTACCCGAGTTATCAAAACCGACGCCGGACAGCGTGGCCACCTCGTCAAACGTACCATCTCCCCGATTGCGCCAGAAGAAGTTAGCGACCGTATCGTTGGTAACGTAGATATCCAGATCCCCGTCCAGATCCAGATCGGCCATCAATACTCCGAGTCCTTTTCCGGCGACGTCGATCCCGGCGTCACGGGAAATGTCTTCAAGTTGTCCCTGTTGGTTGAACTGCAGGAGCTGGTCGGGCAGGGCGGCAAAATCGCGGGGCGAACAGATGTCCCGGCGTTGATCCGTCGTGCGGCTGAGAAAGGAAGTGTTCTGGCCGGTACAAAACGGGTGATTGGAAAATGACCAGTCAATGTAATGCGTGATATACAATTCCAGAATGCCGTCGAGGTTGATGTCTCCCCAGGCCGCAGCGACACTCCATAACGAGTCCTGCAGTCCCAGTTCGCGGGAGACTTCCTGAAACGTGCCGTCGCCGTTGTTGTGAAACAGTAAAAGCCCCCCGTAGCCGGTGATCAGGACATCGGGCCAGCCGTCATTGTCATAGTCTTCGGTGAAAGCACCGTGGCTGAAAAAATCGGCCCGGGCAAGCCCCGCTGCGCGCGTGACATCCGTAAACGTGTGATCCCCGTTATTGCGATACAGAGCAGGGGGGTGCCCGGAAATTCGAGTCTTGTCCTTCTCATCGGGGCCGAAGTGACCGCCACCGGTAAACAGCAGATCCATCGAACCATCACCGTCAAAATCGAAGATGGCCAGGCCGCCGCCGAGGGTTTCAAGCATGGTGGAATGCTCGGCCTGCTCGCCGTTTTGATATTGAAATTTCGGACCGCTATCCAGTTCTTTAAATCGGATCATGCTGGCCGGTTCGGGTGAATCATCGATTTGGGGCAGGGGTTTTGCCGGATCTGCAGATGGTGAGGCAGGGGGCCTGATCGGATCGCTGACGGCGGGATTGGTTGAGTTGGAAACGGGTTTCTCAGCAGAATCGCAGCCCAGGAGCGTCAGATACAGGAGGACGACAACGCAGGCCTGAATTGCGCCAGGGTGAGGATGAGGAAACGGTAAATACGGTGCCGGGAAATGCATGGAGGATCAGTTTAGCGAGTCGGGGGTTGTGTTTGCAATGGGATTGGAAGACCGGTAGGTATTGTACCCGTTGGTTTCCGCCGAGCGGTATCCATCCATGGTCCGTGAGTGGGTCGGACAGGGGAGCGGTAGCGGGGAGAAGGTCGAAAAAAGGGGTAAGTACAAACCGAACATAACAAACATTATCGGACGTTGGGGAATGGCTGTTTTTAGGGGTTTGGGCGGATTCTGGTACAGTTGCCCTACGTTCACCCTGCCTTCTGATCGTTTGATGACCGGAGTCCTGCCTACGGCTGAAAACCCGATGAACCAACTTAGGATGTGGTGATAGCGTCAGCGACAGATTCTGTGACGCAATTTACGCTCAAATCTGTATTGGGATCAGGCTTCGAGATGTTTTCCAATCCTGCGAAATCTCTCATACCGAGCCGCCAGTAAATCCTCGGTTGATTGTTCTTTTAATTCTCGCAGGCTTTGAATCAGATATTGCTTGATTTGAATGGCCATCTGTTGATGATCACGATGAGCTCCGCCGAGTGGTTCCGGGATAACGTCATCCACGACATCAAGGCCGGGTAGGTCTTTTGAGGTAAAGCGGAGGGCATCAGCGGCTTGAGAAGCAAATTCATGACTTTTCCACAGGATCCCGGCACAGCCTTCGGGACTGATAACGCTATAGTAACTGTGTTCGAGCATGGCGACTCGATCTCCGACGCCAATACCCAGGGCACCTCCACTACCGCCCTCCCCGATGACCATACAAATAATGGGCGTCTCCAGCCGGGACATTTCATACATATTTTCCGCAATCACCCATGCCTGTCCCCGTTCTTCGGCGCCAATGCCCGGGTACGCTCCGGGCGTATCGATAAAACAAATCACGGGTAGATTATGTTTGGCGGCGAGATGCATTTTTTGCATCGCTTTACGATAGCCTTCCGGATGGGCACACCCAAAGGAACATGCGGTACGTTCCTTGACGGTTCGACCTTTTTGATGTCCAACGATCATGACTTTCTGGTCGTCCAGTTTGGCGAATCCAGTCAGGATAGCACGGTCATCGCCGAATTTCCTGTCGCCGTGTAATTCCACAAATTCATCGAACACCAGATTGAGATAGTCCCGTGTATAAGGTCGGTCTTGATGTCGGGCAACCTGAACCGTTTGCCAGGGACTCAAATTGGTGTAAATCTCACGCGTTGCATCGGCGAGCTGATTTCTCAATTCGCGAATTTTTAAGGACTGATCCTGAGTTGCCTCGTCCTCGGTGAGGTGTTGCAACTGATCTTCAAGATCAAGAATGGGTTGTTCGAAATCGAGTCCGGAGCTACTCATGAAATTTCTCTGGGTTATGGCACTCAGGGTGTCTGCTGATTTGCGGATAAACAATAGGGGTGGATCAACACAAGAGTGCTGTCCGATAATTATTTTCTATGGTAAACCGAAACGGAGTCTGTCGAAATACCTATTCGCTTGAATCTAAATGTTCCACCGAAGATACTTTAAAATTCCGCATCCTCGTCATGCAGCATTTCTGATGGATGTTTCGGATTTGCCCGATAGATGCGCATGGCATCGAGTCGTCTAAGAATTACCGCGATTGAATCTGGTCGATCAACCGGTTTTTTCGCCAGCATTTCCTCGACCAGATCACTGAACTCCTGCGTTACGTTGTAGTTGATGGAATTCAGAGGCGGGGCTTTCGCATGCACATGTTTTTGGAGCAGGTTTTCAGGCGTATCTCCGGTGAACGGCAGTTTTCCTGTGGTGAGTTCGGTGAACATGCACCCCAGACTATAGATGTCACTGCGACAGTCAAGCGACTTGTGTCGGATTTGTTCCGGGGACATATAACTTCGTGTTCCTGAAACCGTTTTTGATTTTCCGCCGCCGAAGAGTTTTCCCAGTCCTTTAGCAGCTTTGACGGCCAGCGCGAAGTCAATCAGCTTGCAATGGCCTTCGTCGTCGACCAGAAAGTTATCTGGTTTGACATCGCAATGGACCCAACCCTGGTCATGCAAATACCCCAGACCTCGAAGAGCATCATTCACGACCGTATTGGCGTGATAATTGATCAGATCATATTCACTTCGCAGCCGCTGTTTCAGATTTTGATAGGGACTGAATTCAATGCAGAGAAAGGGAACTGCATGTGCAATATTGACTGAGTACACATGATTGACA
>JAYZPA010000149.1:0-18722 GCA_036150515.1 Planctomycetota bacterium | reverse complement strand
CCATTACCGAAATCCATCTGGATGAAAATCAGGCCAGTATCTCCATTCATGGAATCCCCGATACCCCGGGTGTGGCAGCAAGTATATTTGAAACCATCGCCCAGGCTGATATTGTGGTCGATATGATTATCCAGAGTTATTTAGATAATAGTCACGTTGCCAGTCTGAGCTTGACAGTCAACCGTACCGACCTGCAACACACTCTGGAAGTCGTCAACTCACTCATCCAGCAACTCGATGGCCAACAGGAAATTGTCAGTAACCCGGCCATTGCCATCCTATCGGTGACCGGAATCGGTATGCGCAGTCATACGGACGTCGCCTTACGCATGTTTCAGGCACTTGCCGATGCCGATATCAATATCGAAATGATGAACACCAGTGAAGTAAAAGTCAACGTCGTGGTCGACAGCAAACAGGCTGAAGAAGGTGAAGCCACTCTGGTTCAGGCTTTCGCGGATGTACAACGCTAGTGTTCAGCTACCGCGTCGTTCAATACATTTTCTTCCACAAAAATGCTCAGAGGCGGATCACACGTAACAGCAATCGCGATCGCATCCGAGGGGCGAGAATCCACCTCAATGATCTCGCCCTCTTTGCGGAGACGTAACTTGGCATAAAAAGTGTGCCCTTGGACATCACTGATCAGAACACTATCGAGTTCGGCGCCTAGATATTCGACAACGTTACATAACAAATCATGGGTTAGCGGTCGTGGAGTCTGAAATTCCTTGACGCGGCGTTCAATACTTGATGCTTCCGAAATACCGATCAGTATTGGAAACGTACGGTCACCATCCACCTCTTTGAGATAGATTACCTGATGGTCATTAATATCACTGATAATGATCCGCGATAATTTCATCTCCACTGGCATCCGCTTCCATCCTCGTTAAAAAGAGTATTTCCAACTCTCGCTGAATCTTGAAAAGTCTCTAGCCTCATTATAGCGTAACCGAACGACCCGTCGAAACCGCCGTTAACAAGAACTCTTCAAAGAGTGTCTCGGATTCATTCGCCTAAATACCGTTTTCATTCAGGGTAGCCAGGGCTTTTCGCACGGCCGTCAGTTCTTTCTCTAGTTGCTGCAAACCATCCCGTTCCCGCTGTACAATTTCGTCAGGAGCCCGGGAAATAAACTGTTCATTTTCCAGTTTCTTTTGCCGCCCCTGAATTTGACCTAATAATTTCTGTTCCAGCATCGTGTTCCGCTGAATCTCCGCATCCACGTCAATGAAGTTCTTTAAGTCAACGATCACTTCCATCTCACCTGTCCGGACAGTGGCACCGGTTTCCGGAGCTTCCACGTCCGGACCCCAGGTAACGCCCTGTGCATTGGCCATGGACTGAAAATAACCTTCCAGCGGACGCAGGCGTACTTCGATGTCCGTGGAACATTTTACTGAGAATTCGATCTCCTGACCGGGGGCAATGTTCTGCCGACTGCGGATCTCCCGTACTGCACGTAACACCTCCTGAAACTGAGCAAACTGCTGTTCAATCTCCGGGTTGATCCGTGCCGCATCTGCAACAGGCCAGGAGGCAAGCATGATCGACTCCTCTGCCGGATTTAATTCACTCAGTCCGCGTTGGGGCGCAACCTGTGCCAACAATCCCCAAACTTCTTCAGTAATAAAGGGGATGATCGGATGCAATAAGCGGAGCAGTTGATCCAGCGTCACAGCCGTGATTCGTTGCGCTACTGCCCGTTGCGATTCATCCAGCATCCGTGATTTAGTCATTTCGATATAGAAACTGCAGAACTCATCCCACGCGAAGTCATAGAGCACCCGTGTCGCCTCGGCAAATCCATACCTCTCTAACTTCTCGGTAACCTGTTGCGTTACCGTTGATAAACGACTAAGAATCCAACGATCTTCAAATGCAAGTTGTGAATCCTCGACCGGCGCCGCGTCGTACCCGTTAAGATTCATCAGCGTAAATCTGGACGCATTCCACAGTTTCGTACAAAAATTACGGGATATCTCAAATCGTTCACTAACCACCGCCCCACGCGGTAATGCCAGTTCATCATCGGACTGTGCCCACTGGGTTCGAAATTCCGTATCACATGCGGGACACCCGACCTTGGGAAGCTCCCGGTTCTTTTTCGTCTGTTCGATCAGATTCTGACAATTCGGGCATTCAAACTGTACAGGCATTCTCACGTCCTGCGTTTCGGTCGTCAGATAAGCCAGTCCGAAGCGGAGCGCGTCGGCACCGAATGTCTGAATTACATCCAGCGGATCCACGCCATTGCCCTTACTCTTGGACATCGTCTCACCATAGCCGTCGAGGATTTTAGGATGAATAAATACTTCACGGAACGGAATTTCCCCCATGTTATTCAAGCCCATCAGTACCATCCGGGCTACCCACAGCGTAATAATATCGCGGCTCGTAATCAGCGTGCTGGTCGGATAGAACTTCTGTAACGCCGCGGTTGATTCTGGCCAGGACAATGTGCTGTGTGGCCATAATGCCGAGCTGAACCAGGTATCCAACACATCCTCTTCACGTACATATCCCCACGATTCAAATTGAGCCTCTAAATCCTTGTTTTCAGATTCAATACTGACATGCACCACGGCATACGTTTCATCCAGATCTTCACTGGCCGTTCGAGTGGCCGCGTTTTGTTCAGACGCAAGTTCGACCTGATAGGCGACGACCAATGGATCGACCAGACTGGCGTCGTCCAGTACCGCCTGTAACTGCTGCAGTTGTTCCCGGGTCTGACAGGACCGAGACCAGATGGGAATTTGATGCCCCCACCATAATTGGCGGCTTACGGGCCAGTCCCGTTTTTCGCCCAGCCAGTCCAGATAGCCCCGGCGGTACCGCTGAGGAAAGATCTGGACGCGTTCGTCCTGAACCGCTTCCATGGCCGACTGGGCCAGTTGATCCATTTTTACGAACCATTGATCCGCCAGACATGGTTCAATCGGGGTTTTACTGCGGTCCGAATGCGCCAGATCAATTTCCCGATCTTCAATTTCGGCCATCAGTCCCAGGGATTCCAGATCCGCAACCACCTTTTCCCGGGCGGCGAGGATCGTCAATCCCTGATAGGATCCGGCATTCCCGTTTAATGTCCCATCCGGGGATAGAATGTTAATCATCGGCAACGACTGACGCTGACCTACGTCATAGTCATTCGTATCATGAGCCGGAGTGATTTTGACACAGCCGCTGCCCATTTCAGGACGAGCCCATTCATCTGTAATCAATGGAATCTCACGGTCGACCAAAGGTAAATGGAGTGTCCTGCCGTCCCGAGCCATATCACGCAGTTGAATCAGCCCTTTCAGGCGCTCACTGCGACGCTCCGTCAGTTGATTCAATTCTGCCTGGAGTACATCCTTATCCGTTGGTGAAGCAGACTGCAACCGGCTTTCTAATTCTGCCAGCGCTTTATCGAAAGCTCTTTCGGGATCGGGATGGACAGCAACGGCGGTATCGCCAAGCATGGTTTCCGGGCGTGTGGTGGCAATCGTAACGTGCGATGGTTCCCCCGGCTGAGGATCATTTACTGGATATCGAAAATGCCAGAAATGACCCTGTACCAACTCATGAAACACTTCGTCATCACTAACCGCGGTTTGCAGAAACGTGTCCCAATTCACCAAACGTTTACCGCGGTAAATATAGGTTTTTTTAAATAAGTCAAAAAACGTACGCCGTACTGCGCGTGCGCAAATATCATCTAAAGTAAACCGAGTACGCTGCCAGTCACAGCTGGCGCCAAGTTGTTGCAGCTGGGAAAGGATCCGTTTTTCATACTGCCCTTTCCAATCCCAAATGCGCTGTACCAGTGCCTCGCGTCCCAGATCGTGCCGGGTCTTACCTTCCTCTTCTCGCAAGCGACGTTCAACCACTGCCTGAGTGGCGATGCCCGCATGGTCCGTACCGGGCATCCACAGAGTCTCAAACCCCTGCATGCGCCTCATCCGAACCAGGATGTCCTGTAAGGTGGCGTTTAAAGCATGCCCTAGATGCAGGGCACCGGTAACATTAGGTGGCGGCATTACGACGGTAAAAGGAGGTTTATCCGAATCTGAATCCGCATGAAAATACCCTCGCTCCTGCCACTGATCAAAAATTCGCTGGCTGGCATTTTGGTGATCAAATTTTTTAGGAAACGAATCCTGCGTGAATTCAAAGTTCATTCAGCTTCACTCTATTTTTCAGATCATTAACGATGCCGAATTGTGCTGCAACCAACGAAAAGCGGGGTTACGGTCGGCATTACTGACCATCCTTATACAATTTGTATTCAATCGCGTCTACCAGCGCGATCCAACTGGCTTCAATGATATTCTCACTAACACCCACGGTTCCCCAGATATGATCTTCATCCTTGCAGTCAATAAAGACACGAGTACGAGCCGCCGTACCGGCCTCAGAATTCACAACGCGGACTTTATAGTCGACCAAACGCATCTCCTCCAGTCGTGGAAAACGCGGGGTCAGTGCTTTACGAATGGCAGCATCAAGAGCATTCACCGGCCCATCCCCTTCAGCCACAACGTGCTGCGTCTGACCCTCAACAAGCAATTTGACGGTCGCTTCATTTGTAATGGATTTTCCCTGACGAGCGCCAACTTCGACATGGTATTTAATCTGTTCAAAATGAGGTTGAAAACGGTTCGCACAACGTTGCATTAACAATACAAAGGATGCCTTTGCCGCTTCAAATTGATACCCCTCATTTTCCAGACGCACCACTTCAGCCAGAATCTCACGCATCAGCGCGTCATCATCCGGAAGATTGTATTCCTGGGTTAGGGCCTTTACGTTACTACGGCCCGACAATTCGCTAATCAGAATTCGCCGTTCGTTACCGACTAATTGCGGATCCAAATGCTCGTAAGAACTCACCGAGCGGGCAATGGCATGGGCGTGCATACCCCCTTTATGAGCAAAGGCACTTTTCCCAACGAAGGGCTGATTATTTCGCAACCGCATGTTGGCTGTTTCATATACAAACCGTGACAATTCTGTCAGACGCTCAAAGTCCGTTCCGCCCAAAACATCATATCCTGATTTTTTGAACGCCAGATTTGCAACCACACTCACTAAATCGGCATTTCCACATCGCTCACCAATGCCGTTAATTGTCCCCTGTACCTGAACTGCTCCAGCATCCACCGCAGCAATGGAGTTCGCAACCGCCACATCACAGTCGTTGTGACAATGTATTCCGACCGGCACTGAATGGGATTCCAATAATTGTCGAGCAGATTCCGTCAGCGTAGAAATTTCTGCGGGCATGGTGCCCCCATTGGTATCACACAGCACAACGAGACAGGCACCCGCCTGAGCCGCCGCCTGCAGCGTCTGCGCAGCATATTCCGGATTCGCTTTCCAGCCATCAAAGAAATGCTCAGCATCATAAATAACTTCGCGACCTTCGGATACCAGAAAAGCAACACTGTCGGAAATCATCTCCACATTCTCATTCAGATCCACCCGCAATACTTCGGTTACATGAAAATCCCAGGTCTTACCGACAATCGTGCAAACAGGCGCCTGACTATCACGCAATGCCTGCATACCAGGATCCTCTGCCACCACCACTCCTCGTCTCCGCGTCATCCCGAAGGCACAGACTTTCGCATGCCGTAATTCCAACTCCTGAACCTTTTGGAAAAACTGCTGATCTTTGTCATTGGATAATGGGTACCCGCCTTCGATGTAATCAACTCCGATTTCATCCAGATGTTGCGCAATTTGCAGCTTATCGTGCAGTGACAGACTGACACCTTCGCCCTGCGTACCGTCGCGTAAAGTCGTATCGTATATTTGTATGGTTCGCGTCGTCATTGGCGGTTCCTGGATTGTCTGTTTCTCGATCGTTATAAAAAAAGCCCTGAGACCCGCATCAGGTCTCAGGGCTTTTTCGTTGTTTGTTTCGCTGTTGGCCCTTACACCTGTGGTTCACTAATAATCACGGGATGGATAATCACGCGACCTACTCGGACAACCGCAATGATCGGTGAAATTCTGAAATGAACTTCTTGGGTGAGCGTCATCAAAAGCCACCTTAGTTAGCGTGTTGTTCGGCGGAAACCACCAAACGTTGATCAACAAAACCATGAAAAATAATACTACGTTCACCTTAGTTTCGCGGTCCAGAAGTGTCAACTACAAACCGATTGCAGCGGAAGGTCCGATTTTGACTTTAACGACGGCTTTATGAACAATTTCGGACGTTGCTAACGGGGCATGTAAATCTTGAGGTAGAAATAAAGCAAAACTGCCCTGGTCTACGCGGATCCACGATGGGGGTCGGTCGTAGAAAAATTCCAGATCCTTCTGCGAATCATAGGCATCCTTAACACGATCGGCAAATTCGCGTTCCAACCATCCCATGGTATCCGTGCCACGGATCACGTATTGAATATCAAGATATTCCCGATGTGCTTCCAGCAATGCCGCTTCACGTCCCACACCCGGACCCCGGGCAATAATCGCAAAGACATCCTGACCGACAATCTCGTGAACGCCATCTTCCAGACTTTCAAGTTCCGGTCGCATCAAAAAACTAAATCCCTTTCGTATCAAGGGATGGAGTGCATGGTATTGCGCGGCGTTGGTAAGTCGATCTACGATCATATTGCATTCAGATATTCATATCCCGCAGCGCGGGGTGAAAATTTCCTCCGGAAAGACAGCTCTACCGCGGGTTATTCTTCAAATTCCGCATCCAGTTCATCCGCCCACGCATCTTCGTCGCCGTCATTCCATAGGCCCTCGTCATCTTCAATAACGATCGTGTCGACAACGGCCGACTTACGTTTTGAGGACCCCAGCGGGATGGAAACAGGGGCATCATCCGTTTCGGTAATGACGTGGAATCGCTCCTCTTCAACACCGTGTGAATCGTCCTCATCGTATATCACATCCCCCTCGTAGCCGGCGAATTCATCATCGTCATCGACCTCCGCGAGAGGATCATCTGCGATTACATCTTCATCCAAAGCGTCATGAAATTCATTTGTGATCCCGGCGACACCGTTGTCCTGTTGAGTTTCTGCATTTTGCATCAGATCCCATTCCTCGAGAGTTAACAGGACTTCTCGGGCGCTGGATCCGTTATGCTCACCAACAATTCCATCTTCGGCCATATAATCCACCAGCCGTGCTGCTCGCCCATATCCGATTCCCAGTGCCCGTTGTAACAAAGAGCAACTTCCGCGCCCTTCGCGAAGAACAACTTCAATAGCGCTTTCATACAGTTCATCTCGTTTTCGTAGAGCAGAGGGATCCAGATCGCCTTCCTGTTTCACTTGTAACGTAAGCAACTCATGATCAAAATTCTGTTCCACTTGAGCGCACTGGTCGACCACAGACTGGATTTCATCATCCGACAGGAAGGTACCCTGCCCTCGAATCAACGTACTGGTTCCAGGCCACAAGAAGAGCATATCACCGTTGCCCAGCAGTTTTTCGGCACCCGACTCATCCAGAACCACTCGACTGTCCACCCGGCTGGCCACCTGGAATGCCAGCCGTGCCGGCAAGTTAGATTTGATCAGCCCGGTAATGACATCCACGGTCGGTTTTTGGGTCGCCAGAATCAAGTGAATCCCAACCGCCCGGCTTTTCTGTGCGAGGCGTATAATATGTTGTTCAGCATCTTTGCCTGCGGTCATCATCAGATCCGCAAGTTCATCAGCAACAATTACAATAAACGGCATATGTGTGGGGACTTCATCCATCTGTGCAATCGAGGTTCCTAATCGTTCACGGATTTCCTCAGCACTAAGTTCATTGAAGTTGGTAATGTGACGAACCTTTGTTCGGGCCAGCAATCGATACCGTTCCT
This sequence comes from Planctomycetota bacterium, assembly GCA_036150515.1. GTDB lineage: Bacteria > Planctomycetota > Planctomycetia > Pirellulales > Pirellulaceae > UBA721. Next base: position 10,891 of record JAYZPA010000149.1, on the reverse strand, counting down.
CCATTTTCTCGACGGCCCAGGCCAGGATCGCTTCTGCTTTTTTCATATCCGTCACGACAGGATGCATCAGATGTGGCAGCTGACCATATACCGACAATTCGACCATTTTCGGATCAATCATTAACAGTCGGACTTCGTCTGGTTTACGTGACATCAGGATCGAAGAAACAATGGTATGCAAACAGACAGATTTACCGGATCCCGTTCGGCCGGCAATTAACAGATGTGGCATTTTGGTAAGATCCACGGCCAGCGGGTTACCGGAGACATCCTTCCCCAAAAAGATGGGAATATTCATTTGGTCCACTTTTGCTTGTGAATCTTCAATCACCTCACGCATGCGGACCAGTTGCTGTTCGCCATTGGGAATTTCGATCCCGACGGTATTTTTACCTGGAATGGGAGCGACGATTCGCACACTTGGCACACGCAGGGCGATTGCCAAATCATCTGCCAGACCGGTTATTTTGCTCAGCCGTAATCCAGCTGCCAGTGCCACTTCGTATTGCGCAATGACGGGCCCCGTTTCGACATCCACGACACGCACATCGAATCCAAACTCTAAAAAGGTTTTCTCCAGCACACGCGCATTCTTCCGAATCTGTTGTTCCTGAGAATCAAAATCGATCCCGATCCGATTGTCTAGCAATTGGGAACTGGGTAATTCATACTCTGCAAACTGATCGGCATCCCGACTGGCTTGTTCCAGCGACTGCATGAGCCGTTCGCGTTCGTTTTGTTCCGGCGTAATGGTGGTTTGCCGGGCTGCTTTCTGTTTTTTGCGACGAATGCGGAATTGAGGGCGTGGTAGCTTTTTACGCTGACGCTTCGTTTTGACTTCAACAACGGCAGGTTCCGGAATGTCCTCGTCCTGCATTTGATCCGGGAGATCAGATTCCCAGTGTTCCGGGGCATCCGGGGAAGCAGGGCGACCGGAAATGTGGACTTCCAATTCTGGATGAGTTGCATCCAGGCCAGCGGATGCCGGAGAATCCATGAAATCCACGTCGACCACATCCAGTATTTTACTGGTGGAACGAGGCAGGCCTGTCGGTCGGTGCTGCCAAAGAAAGCGTAACGGGGAGAAAATCAGCATTCGAACGCCTTTGCCGATTGCAGTGATACTTGTCTTCAAAACGCCCACGACCATGTAATCGGTCGCCAGCAGCATACCACCCACAACCATACTCAACGCGATAATGAGGCCTCCTGTGGTCGCAAATGAACTGGACAGGGCGGCTCCACACATGACGCCAACGGCTCCTCCACTACCAAAAATCGGACCGGGAGAGACCGTGGGAATTGCCAAAGCCAGGCAGGTACAAACGCCTAAACAGGAAACCAACCAGCCTCCGATTCGCAGTGCCGGGGAATCGATCTGATTACGCTTCAGTAACGACAAATCCAGCAACAACAGCGAAGCAAGAACGTAATAGGCTCCGAAACCGACCGTGCTAAATAACCAATCCGCCGCTAAGGCACCCAGTCGGCCGCATGTATTTTGGACGTACGTACTCTGTGGGTATTCCAAAACATCGGCCTGATACAGACGATTAAATGGCGACATCAGTGGTTCGATCTTATCATTGGGATGATAAGTCAATAAGGAAATTGCCAAAAAGACAACCACCGCGCCAAGTGCTAATGCAAACAGATCTTTTTTTATGTCTCGTTCCAACATGGACACCGCGAAAAATGGGGGAAATGGGTGTCAGCTTCCATGCCTGAGAAGAATCGTATTCGCATTCCGTTTTTTCTACGATTCATTTTTTGCATGCAATATAAATGCAGCGTTACCACTATTGTTCGACCCAAACCGACCTGAGGTGCGAAAAAAAGAAATGCAAAGTTGCAACCCGTTTCATCAGCACAAACCTAGGGCATCCTGTAGCGAAGATATCGATTACAACGGTATCAGCCAGGTTCAATCCACTCGATTCTCAGCCAAAATAGCGAATCGGTCGAATACGTTGTGTCGCAGCTTGTTTATCATGCTGAATCTCCACGGGTTGCAGAATGGCAATAAATCGGCCTTGTGGGTCGGTGGCAAACATCTCGTCTGATACCAAATCACATGCAATGTCTATGGATCGGCCAAATGATAATTCCGCACACTGTTCATCCGTCAAACAGATCGGAAGTGGATCGGTTAATACCTCTAATGGATCCAGCAATGCGTCTTCCACATCGCTGGTGGCAGCAAAATCCGGCGAATGACTTTGTTGGATCCGCACTTCGCCAATGGCCTGCCGTTCCAGTGCCGACATCACTGCTCCACTTTGTAATTGTTTACCAATATCCCGTCCCAGTGAACGCATGTACGTACCGCTGCTACATTGCACTTCCAACTCAAAATACGGATAGGCATATTCCATCAATACAATCCGATGAATCTTGATTTCCCGAGGTTTTAGCTGAACATCCCGTCCCTTACGTGCAAGGTCATATGCACGACGTCCTTTAATTTTAAGTGCTGAATAAATGGGCGGCTGCTGTGACTGAACTCCTGCAAACCCCGCAATCACTTTTTCTAACCGTTCACGACTAGGAACCGGTGCATCTACAATCGGTTGCATCTCTCCCTGAATGTCCTCCGTATCACTCGTGAAACCTAATTTGAAAGTACCGAGGTAAGACTTTGGTAAAGCATGAATATGCTCCATCAAACGAGTCGCCTTACCAACGGCGAGGACAAGTACACCGGTTGCCAGCGGATCTAATGTACCGGCATGACCAACCTTGACCGACTTGATCAACCGCTGGATTTTATTCACCACATCACGAGAGGTGACATCGGCAGGTTTCCTGATGTTTAGAAATCCAAACATGATCACACTCCCAAGCGGGAAACATTAGCCAACCAACCCGTTTCGATTGCTAATTTCATCCCATCGGCTGTCCCAACGAAGCATGCCCTACCTATTGAAAACTACAAAATACAAGGCAAATCTGTTTATTGACCTGATTTTGAGACGTTCATTGCCAGGCTTTGGCCATCGTTAGCCATATTTTGGTTCTGATTTTTTCCCTACCCCAACAAAACAGGGTTCATAATATAACATAGACTCAAATGGTCATGCAGCCATCGTATTTTTGCTGCATCCCCCCATACTTTTTCCTATTCAACAGAAACCTAATCACCATGACCTCAGGTCCCGAATATCCACAATTACGAATGCGGCGCCTCCGTCAGAACGAGTCGGTACGTCGATTATGCAGTCATACACGGTTGCATCCGGGCGCCTTAATCTTACCTTTGTTCGTCCGCAGCGGGGAATCGATCCGCACTGAGATTCCATCGATGCCGGGTCAATATCAACTATCACTGGATCAATTGGAAGATCAAGCAAAATCCGCTCGGGATTTAGGACTGGGGGGAGTTATTTTATTTGGTATTCCTTCGGAGAAGGATGCCCGTGGTACAGCCGCATTACAAGACGAGGGAATTGTGCAGCAAGCCGTGGCGACACTGAAAGACAGCGTTCCTGAATTGCTCGTTATGACCGATTTATGCATGTGCGAATATACCGATCACGGTCACTGCGGACTGCTGGATCAGCAGTCGGGGAAAATGGATGTAAACAACGATGCCTCGTTACAACTCCTCGGCCAGCAGGCGGTATCACACGCACGCCGTGGTGCAGATATCATTGCACCCAGTGGTATGCTTGACGGTATGGTGTTGGCAATTCGCAGTGCACTGGATGAAGCGGGATTTTTGCACGTTCCCATCATGAGTTATGCGGCCAAGTACTCCAGCAGTTACTACGGTCCGTTCCGAGATGCGGTAGAAAGTGCTCCTCAGTTCGGTGACCGCCGCAGTTATCAAATGGATCCATCTGCGTTAGCAGAGCAGGCTCTGCGTGAAGTGGCACTGGATCTCCAGGAAGGCGCGGACATGGTTATGGTAAAACCTGCGTTGGCCTATCTGGACATTCTATTGCGGGTCCGTCAGACCTATCCAGGTGTACCACTGGCTGCCTACAACGTCTCCGGAGAATACAGCATGGTCAAGGCGGCGACGGCAGAAGGTTGGCTGGATGAAGCTGCCGTTGTTGATGAGAGTTTGCTGGCAATGCATCGCGCAGGTGCAGACATCATCCTGACTTACTGGGCCAAAGACGTAGCACAACGAATAAGCTAGAATTCGGACTGTTCACGTCAATTCACAAACAGCCCGTGAGCGGACGCAGCTCGAACATTTTTCCCATCCCATCCCTTCCAAAAGACAGACGCCATGAACCACAGTGCCAGTGAAGAGATTTTCCGACAAGCCCAATCCCTGATGCCAGGGGGTGTAAACAGTCCGGCGAGGGCATTCGGCGGTGTGGGCGGAACGCCTTTGATTATCGACCATGGTCAGGGTGCTTATCTGACGGATGTCGATGGCAACCAACTGATCGACTATATCGGTTCGTGGGGTCCCATGATTCTGGGGCACCAGCATGAGCGTGTTCAACAGGCCATTCATACCGCTGTCGATTCCGGCACCAGTTTTGGAGCGCCCACGCTCGCTGAAAATCAACTGGCCGAATTGATCATTGAAGCGGTTCCCGCGGTGGAAAAAGTTCGTCTTGTCAACTCCGGAACCGAAGCGACGATGAGTGCAATTCGGTTAGCCCGAGGCTTTACCGGTCGGGATGTCGTCATTAAATTTTCAGGAAATTACCACGGTCATGTGGATAGTCTGTTGGTTGCAGCCGGCAGTAGTGCTGCCACGCTGGCTGTACCCAATTCACCGGGGGTAACCTCCGGGACCAGCCAGGACACTTTAATCCTGGCATACAATGATGTTGCCGGTGTTGAACAGGCATTTGCCGCACATGGTTCTCGGATTGCGGGCGTGATCTTCGAGCCGGTTGTTGGAAACATGGGCTGCGTCACTCCGACCTCGGAATTCCTTAAGACGCTCCGTTCCTGTACACAGCAACAGGGTGCCCTGTTGATTTGTGACGAGGTCATGACGGGATTTCGCGTTGCCTATGGCGGAGCTCAACAGTTGTTTGGAATAACACCGGATCTGACGACAATGGGAAAAATCGTTGGTGGCGGTATGCCGATTGGTGCCTACGGAGGTCGTGCAGACATTATGGACCACGTCCTCCCGGCAGGTAAGGTATTTCAAGCAGGCACGCTCAGTGGCAACCCGATTGCCTGTGCAGCCGGAATTGCAACACTATCGGAATTACGGGATCATCCCCCCTATGATTATCTCGAAGGTTTGGGAGAACAACTGGCACATGGCCTGCAAACCGCGGCTACTGCGGCAGGACACGATTGCTGTGTTCAACGCGTGGGAAGCATGTTAACTCTGTTCTTTCATGCCGGGCCGGTAACCAACTGGGATCAGGCAGCAGATTGTGATACTGAAAAATATGGTCGTTATTTTTGGGGCATGATCGAACAAGGTGTCTACCTTCCATGCAGCCAGTTTGAAGCTCTATTTATTTCCACCGCACATCAACCAACGGACATTGAGGAAACAATCGCAAAGGCTGCTGTAGTTCTGAATGCGCTCTAAGTTCACCAGCATTAGCAGGAATCCCGTTTTTCCTGAGCAGCGCTTTTTCGATAGTACTCGGGAACCAACTCAAACGCCGTTCCCGTTGGATTCTGCAGCATCCCCAATCGGGCGACCGTGACCGCTTGAGGAATCCAGGTCTCACGGTCTGCCAGTTGCATGCTTGGTGCCAAACCATCGGCCAGTTTCTCCAGAACCGGCCCGGTTATAATGACATCCTCTGACAGTGTTTGACACCAACGTTCATCGTCTTCAATATGGATCTCATCCAAGGGTTGAACCTGCCCTTGAGCGACCTGAAAACGCTGACAAAACAGCTCATTTCGTTGAGCGTCCATGATCGCCTCCACCAAACCGTCATGACCTGCCTGAGCTGCCAGAACGGCCAGCGTATTCACTCCGATCACATCAATTCCCAGTGCATAGGCCAGTGCTTTCGCCGTGGTCACGCCCACACGCAATCCAGTAAACGAACCAGGGCCGACGGTCACTGCAATCCTCTCCAATGTGTCTGGTTGCCAGCCAGCCTCGTTTAATACCTGGCGGATACCGGGAGCCAACAAACTGGCTGACCTTGCCTCGTTTCCTAAGGTCAACTCCACCACGATTGCTCCCTTGTCCAGAAGAGCCACGCTTCCCTGCTGCTGTGTCGATTCAATACCAAGTATTTTCAAACGTCGGTTCCTTAAGTCGTATCCTCAACGTTGCGTGTTGCGCTCGTGAAAAGGAATATAATCATTATCGGGCAATCGAATTCCCGAACACTTGAATAATCGTCGCATTTGAAATTCAACAAGGTATTGCAATGAGGGATTGCCTCGGTAGATTAAAAATATTCTACTAACGATAGGAATTGTAGCCTGCCAACGCCAGTCACTGAAGCCGACGAGAGTGGATTACAAATGTATTTCTCATCTAGCGAACTCTTATACTAATTCAATTTATCTTTTTTCACTCTTTAAGTGGTCATTGTGAAGACAGCACTGATTAGCGACATTCACGGAAACATTGAAGCTCTGCAAACCGTATTGGCAGATATTAAGCAACAGGAAATCTCCCGGATTTTCTGCCTCGGTGATATTGTTGGCTATGGTCCCAATCCGCGTGAGTGTCTCGATGCGGTCCTGCAAAACTGTGATGTAACCATTTTAGGAAACCACGATGAGGCTACTCTGTTTGACCCGGATGGTTTTAATCCGGTCGCATTACAAGCAGTTTACTGGACACGCGATCAATTAGAGCAGTCCGGCGGCGATACCAGTCAGTCCAACAAACGGTGGGATTTCCTCGGGGAATTGCCGCGGCAGCACACAGAAGACAATCTGTTGTTTGTGCACGGTAGCGCCCGCGAGCCCACCAATGAATATGTATTCCCAGAGGATGTCTACAAACGGCCTAAACTGGAGGCAATTTTCAGTCGAGTCACCCATTTTTGTTTTCAGGGACACACTCACATTCCCGGCGTTTTCACTTACGATTTTGACTTCATCTCGCCCGATGAGTGTGACTATGAATTTCAACTCGGTACGGAAAAAACACTGGTCAATGTTGGAAGCGTAGGGCAACCGCGGGATGAAGATCCGAGGAGTTGCTATACCATTTTTGATTCTGAAACGAATCGCCTACAATTTCGCCGCCTCAGCTATGCCCACGATGAAACAGCACGTAAAATATACAGCATCGAACAGCTACATAATTCTCTCGGCGATCGTTTGAAAGCTGGCCGGTAAAAGGTAACCTCACATTGACAGGATCTCGGGCAGTTGAAACGTGCGTTAGTAAGCGATATTCACGGTAATTTGGACGCTTTGCAGAATGTGTTAAGTGACATTCGGTCTCGGGGTATTGAAACCATCTTTTGCCTTGGTGATGTTATCGGGTACGGTCCTGAACCACAGGCCTGCATTGATGCCGTCATGGATTTTGACCTGTGCATTTTAGGTAATCATGATCAGGCTGCTTTGTTTGACCCGGAAGGTTTTAGCAGCACAGCGGAAAGAGCCATATTCTGGACTCGGACGCAGCTGGAATGCAGTGAACCCAACAACGACGATCAAAAGCGTCGGTGGCGATTCCTCGCTGAATTACCACGTACACATCAGGTTGATGAATATCTTTTCGTTCATGGAAGCACACGTAATCCACTCAATGAATATGTCTTCCCTGAAGACATTTATAACCGTCGAAAGATGGAAAAAATATTCTCTTTGGTACCTCATTATTGCTTTCAGGGACACACACATATTCCTGGAGTATTTACTGAGGATTTTCGTTTTCTGAGTCCGTCGGAAATCAATTTCGAATACACCTTTTCGGATGAAAAAACGATGGTCAACGTAGGTAGTGTCGGACAACCACGTGACGGAGACCCGCGTAGCTCGTACGTCATTCTGGATGATGAGACTAACAGTATTGAATTTCGTCGGGTACCTTATGACTTCACCGTCACTTCTAAGAAAATCTATGACATACCTGAACTCGACAAGTTTCTCGGTGATCGTTTGCATGACGGAAAATAATTCACATGCCTAGTATCCGTACCGTTAAAGTTGTCTGCCACCTGTATATGCCAGATTCGAAGAAACCCGTTTCCCGGCGGGACATTTCCGATGGCAGCGGGAAACCTGTATTTAGCAATTGAATGTTGATTACGCCTTTGCAGACGGGTCCGTGTGCGTCAAAATAGCGGTTTACCGATCATCTGACTAGCTAAGGAAATGCTGGTGGAAAAAAATTCAATTCTTCGATTTTTGCTGATCATGGCAATGATGATGCTTGCCATGCAGATTTTTTTGAGGCTAACGGGATTAGGTCCCGCCGCACCGGAAGATCCCAACCAGCCGGATCACGAGCCGGTTACCGAAGCGTTAGCGCAGCCGATCGTTATCGGTGACCATGAAGAACAGATTATTGCTCTGGGATCATATGATCCTGCTCAAAAACAAAAGTACATTGCCTACTTTTCAAATCAGGGGGCATCTCTGGAACGACTGGAATTAGTGGAACGATCTGATAACGGTGCAATGAAATTCAGCGTGATTGAATTCAAGCATGGATATCTTGGATTTCTCGGGGCAACGGATCACGGAAATCCGCCTGGTGCTCGCGTCCGTGTGGTCGCAGACGGGACTCCGGCAGCCCTTGCCAAAACAAAAGACGGGCAAACCGGGTTACAGTTTGCTGATATCATCACCGGCATCAATGGCACCACCATATCCAATTCCAGTGAATTACACTCGATCCTCGAACAGACCCATCCGGGAGATCAGGTGGAATTACAAATTGTCCGTAACGACGACACAGAATCTGTTCTGACATTCTTCACCACACTTGGTGAACGCCCATTGGAAATCATCGACCCGGATCCGGACAAAATGCCCCGTCGTGAAGCACCACACTCGTTGCTGACCTCCATTATCCAGATCGACGAGACTGCCGCACAGGCCAACCAGGTGGAATTGGAAAGCGTTGCATCGCTAAGGTCAAGTGTTTGGAATTATTCCATTACGGATCAGGGCCCGGCGCAGATCTCGTTCACGATCGCCGTCCCACTGCCGAGCTCCACCGAAGATCCCTCCGGATCCGATGGGGATCTCGAAATAACCAAGACGTTTCGTTTTGCCGATCCAACAGGCCCTATGCCCTATCACCTCGATATGGAACTGGAGTTTTCCAACCTGTCTGCTAACCGGCACAGTATCGTTTTTCGGCAAGATGGACCAAACAATATTGTCAACGAAACGTGGTGGACATCCACCGCGAAAAAACGAGATGTTAAATGGAAGATTAACGACGAGGAAGATGATGCTCGCGGAAGTGACATCTTCGCCAAAGCGAAGGATGAGCCGGAAGATCCGTTTGAATCCATGCTTAGCCCATCTGAAAAAGGGGAACAGTTCTACCAGTACATCGTTTCTGATGCCCAGTTCTTTGCGGTCGGATTCAGCACGGCAACTGCAGCCGATCAAGCGCCTCTGAAATCCATGGTACTCAAGGAAGCGCGCACCTGCCCGGCAGAATCAAGTCCAATCGTGCTGGACAACAATACCGAAGCTGCCAAGCTACCCAACACATCCTTTTTTCTTCATAGCCGCCATTTAACTTTAGAACCCCGCCAATCACACCAACAAACGTTTCAGGTCTTCGCGGGGCCTAAACAGGTGGAATTGTTGTCAAAGTACGGCATGGAGGGTCTGATCGAATACGGATGGTTTCGAACCATCGCGACGCTCCTGGGCGGTATTCTGAATTTTTTCTTCGGCGTCTTTGGTAACTATGGAATTGCCATTATCCTATTGACCGTCCTGATTCGATTATGCCTGCACCCGCTCAGTCGAAAACAGGTACGTGGTGCCCAGATGATGGGATTTTTGAAGCCTCAAATGCAACGGCTCACCGAAAAATATAAAGACAATCCTCAACAAAAAACGCTTAAGACGCAGGAATTATTTGCCAAGTACGGATACAACCCACTCAGTGGTTGTCTTCCGGTGTTCCTGCAAATGCCGATTTTCTTTGGCCTTTACCGAAGTATTATGGTCAACAGCGAACTGCGCGGAGAGTCCTTGATTCCAGGACTCCAATGGTGTGCTAATCTAGCGGGCCCGGACATGCTGATCTATTGGGGTGAAACCAGTGCCATCTTTATCAATCGAGGTGGCTTTTTAGGACCTTATCTCAATCTGTTACCAATCGTTACGATCACATTGTTTATTCTACAGCAAAAGATCTACGCACCACCGGCGACCGATGACACACAAAAAATGGCACAGCGAATGATGAAATTCATGATGCTCTTTATGGGGGTAATGTTTTTCCGGGTCGCCAGCGGTCTCTGCATTTATTTTATTGCTTCGAGTACATGGGGGCTTTTGGAACGCAAGTTACTGCCCAAAGTTAACGATCCGGAAGCTTATCTGGAAGCGTTGGCTGAAAAACAAAAAGCCAAGAAGAAAAAGCCCGGGTTCATGCAACGAATGGCCCAATTGGCTGACGAACAACAGCGTCAAAAAGCATCCGGCAGTGACAACCAGCGCCGTAAACAACTCGACAGTCTCAAAGGAAATCGACGTCGTCGTCGATAGTCAAACTGACGAACCGTTGGACTGACTTGTCATGCTGCCGCACCCCGTTTTTTGTGAAAGCCTGATATGTTTCCCACAGAGGACACGATTGCCGCCATTGCCTCGGCACCCGGACATGCGCAGCGGGGAATCATCCGGCTTAGTGGCCCTCACGTAGCTACAGGTCTTGCCCGGATCATTGCTGATATTGAATCCACACTTGATACAGTTCAACAGGCGACCGTGCTGCCCATTGAGATTTTGGAGATGGATGGATTTCCTGCTATAGAGGCGAGCCTTTACTATT
>JAYZPA010000148.1:0-9799 GCA_036150515.1 Planctomycetota bacterium | reverse complement strand
GCAAAGAAAGAACGGTTGTTTCTTTGCGCTTTGCACCCTGATGTACTGGACTGCTTCCCGCGCCATGGTATCAGGCAGGTAGTCACCGGGGTCTCCTTTATCCATGTTGGGAATGGCATAAGGAGCAAAGAAGGTGCCGGGACCTCCCATGCCGCATCCCCCAATATTCAGGTCGAACCCCTGCCTTTCAGGAAGGTATTTTCGTTCCTGTTCACTGGAATAATTACCCATCAGATGCCACTTGCCAATAAAGGCTGTGGCGTAACCGGACTGCTGAAGTGATTCTGCAACGGTTTCGTAGTGGGTGGGGAGGTAGTTGAGGGATTTACCCGGGGCCATCGTCTTGTTGCCATTATAGAATTGCCAGCGATCCGGCAGGTGATTGGTGACTTTTACACGCGCCGGTGCCAGACCTGTCATGGCGGCTGCGCGGGTAGGTGAGCAGACCGGTGCTGCGGCATAGGCATCCGTAAACCGCATTCCCTGTTTCGACAGTCGATCAATATTCGGTGTCGTGAACTGGGGACTCCCCTGACAGTTAAGATCCATCCACCCCAGATCATCAATCATGATAAAGACAATATTGGGTTGTTTGGCGGCAACGGAGGAGGTGACGTTATCTGCCCATAGGACGGTTAACAGCATAAGGGTAATCAGGCTGCTGCGTGTGCGGATGCAAGAAAACATACCGACGGATCCTGTAAAATATTAAATACTGTACTGCACCCACACCAAGATAGTCGCTTGAAAGGGGGGGTCGCAATCCTTTTTGATGTTTTGGCAAGCGGCTTTTCCTTTTAAACGCAAATTTTGTTTATCGGAGTGATGGTTGTGGTAGACTGAAAGGGCGGTTTTTGACAACTGCGTTCTAGTAGCTCATCAAAATTATTATCAGGAGTATGGACATGAAGCGTTCTAACAAACACGCTGGCTTCACGCTTGTAGAATTGCTGGTCGTCATTGCGATCATCGGTATTCTCGTAGCGTTGTTATTGCCAGCTGTATCGGCCGCCCGAGAAGCGGCTCGCAAGATGTCGTGTAGTAACAATCTTAAGCAGATTGGTCTTGCAATGCGTACGTACCACAATACGTACAATTCGCTACCTCACCAGGGTAGATACCATTGGACACGCCAGTCTAAAAATGGACAGACCCAGCGCGCAAGCAGTCGGGGTAGCGTTTTCGTCAAGCTGCTTCCATTTTTAGAGCAGGACCCACTCTATAACCAGTTAAACATGGTTATTTCCGGTCGTAAGAATCGTAGTATTGCACCGTTTGGTGGTTCGTATAACGGTTGGCCCCGATTTGAAACCGACTGGGCTATTTCAGCAGACGGAAATGCAGTTCGTTCAGAAGTGCTTCCAACCTTGATTTGTCCATCGGCTCCTACGGATCCGTATGTTCATCGAGCAAACTGGGAGATTGATGCGGCGATGACGACATACTCCCCTTCCATGGGCGCTCAGAGGATGAACTCATGGAGAAACATGTGTGTAAATTATCCTGGAAACCTGTTTGATACAGGACCTGCTAATCATGGAAATGATGCACGTCAACATAGAGCTTCCGGAGTATTTCTTCGGGGTGCATGGGCTGCTCGTTTCCGTGACGTCGTTGATGGTGAAAGTCAGGTGATTATGGTTGGCGAAACCTTGCCTCATAAATCTGACCACATGCACAATGGATGGATGCATTACAATTCACTGTGGGCAGCGACGGTCGGTCCGATTAACTACCACGTCGTTGGAATCGGCGAACCCGGATATGCCGGGAATCGAGAAAAGTTACCGCTGAACCCATACGGATGTTCACACTTCAAAAATTGGGCGACGACGCAGGCCTTTAAGTCCCAACATAAGGGCGGAGCACAGTTTGTCCTGGTTGATGGAAGCGTTCAGTTCCTGAGCGAAAACATCGACTACGTCACGTACAATCGCCTTGGCGATCGTCGTGATGGTGCACCATTGGGTGAAGAATGGAAGAATAACTAAATCAGGCACTTGCCTTAGGTTTGGTACTCATGCATTTGAGAACTTAAGAACCCCTTGATTTGACTTCGGTTGGATCAGGGGGTTTTTTGTCTTTGGTCTACCCGCAGTGCAATTTTTTTCTGAATCATTATTGCCTATATTGTGAATTGTGCATCTAATTATGCTATCTAGACGAAGATGTATTAGTGCTTGTCTTTTTATTGGAGTATTTGTCATGAAGCGTTCTACCAAACGCGCTGGCTTCACGCTCGTCGAACTGTTGGTCGTTATTGCGATCATCGGTATCCTCGTAGCGTTGTTATTGCCAGCTGTATCGGCTGCCAGAGAAGCAGCTCGCAAGATGTCGTGCAGTAACAATCTTAAGCAGATTGGTCTTGCAATGCGTACGTACCACAATACGTACAATTCGCTGCCTCACAATGGGATTCATCAGTGGACTCGTCAGTCGAAAAATGGAACGACCTGGCGTGCGAGTAGTAAGGGCGGTGTTTTCGTCAAGCTGCTTCCATTTTTAGAGCAGGATCCACTCTATAACCAGTTAAACATGGTTATTTCCGGTCGTAAGAATCGTAGTATTGCGCCGTTTGGTGGTTCCTACAACAATTGGCCCCGATTTGAAACCGACTGGGCTATTTCAGCAGACGGAGATGCAGTTCGTTCCGAAGTGCTTCCAACGTTGATATGTCCTTCGGCGAATGTGGATCCTTATGTCCACCGAGCGAATTGGGAAATTGATGCGGCAACGGCTACCTACGGGTATTCCATGGGCGCTCAGAAGATTAATTCGTGGAGAAACATGTGTCCGAACTATCCCGGAAACCTGTTTGATACGGGACCTGCAAATCATGGAAATGATGCACGTCAACATCGGGCTTCGGGAGTATTTCTCCGTGGTCCGTGGGCTGCTCGTTTCCGTGATGTCGTTGATGGTGAAAGTCAGGTGATTATGGTCGGCGAAACATTGCCTAATAAATCTGACCACATGCAGAACGGTTGGATGCATTATAATTCCACCCATGCCATGACGATTGGTCCGATTAACTACCCCGTAGTTGGAATCGGCGAACCCGGATTTGACTGGAATCGGCAAAAGTTGCCGTTGAACCCTTTCGGGTGCTCTCACTTTAAAGCCTGGTCGACGACGCAGGCCTTTAAGTCCCAACATAAGGGCGGAGCACAGTTTGTCCTGGTTGATGGAAGCGTTCAGTTCCTGAGCGAAAACATCGATTACATCACCTACAATCGCCTTGGCGATCGTCGTGATGGAGCGCCATTGGGCGAAGAATGGAAAAATAACTAAACCAGGCACCTGCCTTAGTTAGTTACTCCTTCATTTAAGAACCCCTTGATTTGACTTCGGTTGAGTCAGGGGGTTTTTTCCGTTTTTGTGCTATGATGATGAATGACGGCTAATGCATAACTTTTGCTTTCCGGAGTACTGACGACCACCAGGGCGAAACTTCTGATGAAATGTCTCCTCGTTATTCTGCTGATCACCAACGTCGTTATCCCCGTGGCGTCCGGTGAACAAAATGAAGCCGCACCCCCTCTCGGGCATCAGCAAGTGCGGAATGCCGTGCAAAAAGCGTTGCCACTGCTTGAGCGGGCATCCGCCGGTAGCGCCGAGCAACGAAAGTGTTTTACCTGTCACAGCCAGGCACTTCCTGTGTTGGCGATGACCGCGGCGATGACCCGCAGCTTCGAAATCGATAAAACCAATCTGCAGCGACAGCTCGATCATACGGCTGCTTTTCTGAAGCGTGGCCGGGAAGATTACGCCGCCGGTAAGGGTCAGGGGGGACGTGTCGACACGGCCGGATATGCGTTGTGGACCCTCCAGGCCGGAAAGCGAGATCCGAATGAAGTTACGGCTGCCGTTGTTGAATATGTCCTGCAGACCAATGTGGATTCCGGTCACTGGGTGCACAGCAGCAATCGTCCTCCGACAGAAGCAAGCGACTTTACGACGACCTATGTGGCGCTGCGGGGTCTTGCAGCGTTTGGTACCAAAGAACAGCAGACACGAATTTCACAACGCCGGGACGCGGCCATTGAGTGGTTGCTGCAAACCAAGACGACCGATACGGAAGACCGGGTATTTCAGTTGCGGTCGCTGTCGCACGCACAGGGAGATGCACCAACGCAACGCGTATTAGCGGACGCGTTGATTGCTGCGCAGCGGAGCGATGGTGGTTGGGCACAGAAGGACGATATGATGAGTGATGCATACGCCACCGGTTCGGTTTTGGCCTGCCTTGCTCAAACCGGGCATTGGACCACGACGAGTCCCGGGTATCAGCGTGGATTGCAATTTCTGCTGCAGTCACAAAAACCGGATGGGTCGTGGATGGTGGAAAGTCGTAGTAAGCCGTTTCAAAAATATTATGAGACCGGGTTTCCACACGGAGTGAACCAGTTTGTATCCACGAGCGCAACGGCATGGGCGGTCATCGCGCTGATCGAAGCAATTCCGGAATCAGACTCAAAATAACCGTCGGAAGATGAATAGACGGACGAATCGATTGTCCATGCGGGACGAACGCTCATTGAGGCCGAATAACATTGAGGGCATTGATTTTGAGGGTCTTCATCGTACGCGTCCCGCCCAGCCACGCGACTTCCGCCTTTAGCGGGCCCGTGTAACTTCCCAATCCAAAATGCAGGATTGAGGAATTCTGGTTCCCCTGCCCTGTGGACGAACAAACCTGCCGTGTTTGAACATGGTCGTTTACAGTAATGCGAACCTGAGAGCCGAATGCCATGCTGTCGGTCAATCCTGTCCCCACAAGTTTGATTTTTACGAATTGTTTGGGTGGGCTCGTGTTTTCGTAGAGACGTCCTTTGGTCACCAGATCCAAATCACCATCATTATCAAAATCTCCCCACGCTGCCTGGTAGGTGGTATCTGCTTTAATTCCGGACGCTTCGGTAACATTCTTGAATTTAAAATCGTCGGCGTTTTTGTACAGCACACAATGATCCCCTCCATAAACCGTCGTAAAGTAAAGATCCAGGAGTCCATCATTGTCGTAGTCCCCCAGAGCCGGAGATGCAAAGGATTCCTGCCATTGGAGACCCGCGTTGGCGGTTTGGTCCGCAAAGATGAACGCGCCTTGCTTTCCCATGTTTCGAAGGAATTTAGCGCGATCCTGATATGCCGGCGGGTGGCTGAAATTTCCAACAAACAGATCAAGATGCCCATCATTATCCAGATCGCCCCAACTGGATCCGATCGTATGGCCCCATGCCCCCAGACCGCCATCACCATCCACTTTGGCCGTCTTTTCAACCTGAGTGAATTTCCCCTTGCCATCATTATTCCAGAGCGTATTGGGAACCAGGCGGTAGTTGGAAACATAAATGTCTAAGTCACCATCCTCATCATAGTCCGCCGTGGTAATGCCCCGGGCGGGCATTGTGGTGCCTTCCGTCCGCCAGACTTCTTTGAAGGTGTTGTCTCCCTGGTTAAAGTACATGACGTCCGTTAAATATCCGGGACCTTCGTAACCGCCAACATATAAGTCGACCAATCGATCACCGTTAAAGTCACCCATGGCTGCGGCCAGGCTAACCCGGGTGGGTAGGTCAGGCAGGTTGTCGCTGATGTTGAGAAGAGATTTCCCCTGCTGGTTAAGAAATAGATGACCTGTTCCAACCCAGCACATCGCATCAGGATACCCGTCATTATTAATGTCTGCCCAAACTGCCGATCCCGCTAAACTGACGTTGGCAAGCTGACGGAAGGTGTGATCGCCGTTATTGATCCATATCTGATTTGAAACGTTGAGGTCTTCATGGCCGTCCTGATTGAAATCGATCCAGGCAGCAGAACCGCCTGCCATGCCCGTAAGTTTGCTTTGCGTAGTAATATCAACAAACGTCTGTGCCTTGAGGGAGGATATAACTAAAAACAGACCGGCAATTACGCGTAGGTACTTCATTGTTAACGAACTCCGATTAGCAGGAAACCTGTATAGACTATGGCCGTATCATTGCAGTGTAGCAACGTTGCTGTCGTACTAACAGTTGGCTTGCTTTGGCATGGGGCCCGCTCTCAGGATGAAAAATATCGCTGGTTTAGACTATGGCAGACCGGCCATCATAGAATCCGTACAAGACAGGGTGCATGAAACATCGTGATGCGAACGGGGATTTCGGTTTCAGCGGGTAATTCTGATTGGTTACAATGGAACGATGATGTTGCGCTACTTTGTCTATCCCGTCGTCCTTTGGTGTTGCCTGTGCTTTACGCTCAGGGCAGACGACCCAAGTTCGCAAATTGAGTTTTTTGAGAAAAAGATTCGACCGGTTCTTGTAGCCCGATGCTACGAATGTCACAGCGTGATCGCCGTGGATGTGAAAGGTGGTTTGCTGCTGGATTCCCGACCTGCCCTGCTCAAAGGAGGCGACAGCGGACCTGCCGTCGTGCCTGGGAAACCCGGGCAAAGCCTGCTGTATTCAGCGATGCGGCACGAATCGTTGGAGATGCCACCGGACGATCGGTTACCTGCAGAAGTAGTGCAGGATTTTGAAACGTGGATCCGTGAGGGTGCCCATGACCCGCGGGACGAGCCGCCGGATCCTCAGGAACTGGTGTCACAGATCTGGGAGGACACATTCCAGCAGCGAAGCCAATGGTGGAGCTTTCAACCTATAGGCAAGTTTGCTCCGCCAACGATTGCCAGAAACCACTGGTCGGAATTGCCCACGGATCGTTTTATCCTGTCCGCTCTCCGGAAACAGGGTTTATCGCCAGCATCGCGGGCCGATAAAACCACTCTGATGCGACGGCTTAGTTTTACGCTTACCGGTTTGCCTCCCACCGTAGAGCAGTTAAATGCTTTTCTTGCAGACGATTCACCGGACGCCTGGACCGCCGTGGTGAATTCCGGTCTGGCCTCACCTCATTTCGGCGAACACTTTGCCCGGCACTGGATGGATGTCGTGCGGTACACCGATACCTACGGATACGAATGGGATGTGCCTGCGAAAGGCGCGTGGCGATATCGGGACTACCTGACACGTGCCTTCAATACGGACGTCCCCTATGACCAAATGGTACGCGAGCAGATTGCTGGTGATTTGCTAACCCAACCCCGCGTTAACCATGATTTGCAACTTGTTGAATCTCATATTGGCCCCATGTTTTATCAACTTGGTGAGCATCGTCACGGAGACAGTTCCGAGTTTGAAGGAATCCACCAGGAGATGCTCGATAACAAAATCGACGCCTTTTCCAAGGCCTTTCAGGGGCTGACCATTGCCTGTGCGCGTTGTCATGATCATAAACTGGATCCCATTTCTCAAGCTGAATACTATGCATTGTGCGGTGCTTTGATGAGTTCCCGCTGGATAAGCCGCACGATCGACACGCCGCAGCGGAACATGAAGGCAAAACAACAACTTGCGGAGGGTCGGCAACTACTTCAAAAAGCACTAACATCGGTTTGGCTTGTCGACCTTCAGGAAAATATCAAGGTAGCAACACTGGATGGGATTCAGCCGCCGGATGACCTTCCGATGGGTGATATAAATCATCCCTGGAATCAGATTTACAAGCTTGATGGAGATTCGCTGAAACAAGCGTGGCTTAATTTGCGGGAGATGTATCAAACCCGGGATGATGAAGCGAAAGCCTATAACGATGCTAACTATACGGTGGTGGCGGACTTTGGAAAAATTCTCCCTGAGGACTGGCATCTGGATGGACACGGAATCGAGCAGGTTATTGGATCGGGTGATTTTACTTTGCATGAGGGAGAGCCGTTCATTAAATCACTGATGCTTCCCGGCATTGCGACGTCCCGATTGTCCACCCGTCTTAATGGGGCATTGAGGAGTCCTTGGACACGCGATCTTCCACATGAATTCCTTCACGTTCTGGTGGCGGGTGGCGATCTGTCAGCACAACGAACGGTGATTGATAATGCATTTCTTTGTGAAAAGCAGACGTATTACACCAGTGATCGTTATCAGTGGAAAGCGCTGAGTCTTTACAAAACCCAGCCAGAGCGAAAAATCTATATCGAGTTTGCCACCAAGTCCAGCAATCCAAACTTCCCCCCCCGCTGGGGACTGGGAACCAAATTGACCGAAGCAATGGAGACCTCGCCGGTGAGCTGGTTTTCGATCAACAGGATCTATGCAGCGAAGGGACCGGGCATTCCCAAAAAACGTCTTACGGCATTTCTCGAATTGCTAAAACTTGGGACCCCGACCAACAAAGAAGAAGCTGCCGAAATATACAGGCAGTGGCTAACGAATATGGTGATGGCATGGGATAGCGGGGTCGCAAGCGATGACCAGATTCAGGTGCTGAACAACCTATTACAGACTCCGTGGATCACCAAGTCGTCGACTCATCCCCAACTACAGGCGATCATTACCCGATGCCGCGAATTAGAATCGATGATCCTTCCCCCCCGCACGGTGAATGGGTTAGCAGATCTCGATGCAGGTGAAGATTACCGACTAAATATCCGCGGCAGTTATTACGATTTGGGGGATCCGGTGCCCCGAGGCTACCTTCGTCTGTTGACTCGTGAAACGACCGGGACGACAGCGTTCGATGCGGAGAATAGTGGACGTCTCCAATTGGCGAACCGGATCGCATCCAGCAAAAATCCACTCACAGCGCGTGTCTATGTCAACCGCGTGTGGCAGTGGCTCTTTGGTGCGGGCATTGTGGATACTCCCAGTAACTTTGGAAAACTAGGCAGTTTGCCGTCGCATCCGGAACTGTTGGATTGGCTGACGGCAGAGTTTATGAGGAATGGCTGGTCGACGAAACAATTGGTTTACGACATTCTGCACACGGCAACCTGGCAACAGGCGGACCAGACAACCGCGTCCGCTATGGAAGCGGACCCGAATAACCGGCTGCTGCATCATTTTTCGAATCGCCGTCTGGAAGCTGAGGCGATCGGTGACGCGATGTTAGCGACCGCAGGAACCCTGGACCGCAAACTCTATGGTGCCCCGCATAATCCTTTCCGTACTGCGGAAGATGAAATGAAGCGGCTGTTTTCCGGACCCATAGCTGGTCATCAGCGGCGCATGCTCTACACCAAAGTGACCATCATGGAGCCATCGAAGTTCCTTTCTACATTCAATTTTCCTGATCCTAAAATACCAACGGGTCGCAGAGATGTGGCGAACACACCGGCCCAGGCGCTAACGCTGCTGAACCACCCCTTTGCTATCGAAATTGCCGGTCAGTGGGCGGAGGGACTCATCCTTCGGGAGGACAATGAACCGCGTCGTCGCATTCAATCCATGTTGGAGACAGCTTATAGCCGGACCATCCATTCGGATGAACTGGATCGCTGGGAATCTTCACTAAGGAGGCTTTCGAATTTACGTAAGAAGGATGAAAATGACATAATGACGGATAAACAACTGTGGGCTGATATTGCCCACGCCATTTTTAATTCCAAAGAGTTTATTTATTTGCGATAACCGGAATGATGCCACAATCTGACCGACGAAATTTTTTGAAAAACGCTTCCATCGGCTTCGGTGCCATGGCCTTTTCTTCACTTGCGTCGCGCGATTCTCAGGCGGCCCCTTTGGCTCATTATGCAGCGAAAGCCAAACATGTGATTCTTTGTTTTATGGACGGGGGGCCGAGTCATGTTGATACGTTTGACCCCAAGCCTGAATTGACGCGTCAGGAAGGAAAACCGATTGGAAAAGAGAACGTCTCCGTGCTTTCACAGAGCACGGCAGCACGAGTATGGCTGGGAGCACGCTGGAAATTTCGAAACCGAGGGCAAAGTGGCCTGCCCGTGAGTGACTTATTGCCGCAC
>JAYZPA010000147.1:0-21533 GCA_036150515.1 Planctomycetota bacterium | reverse complement strand
CTTGGTCGGCAAGGTGGCTTCCGCACCCCGGTGAACCAGCTTTTCATTCACCCGGCGATGAGCAATCAACTGAGCAATCGATATAATCTCCAGTTGGTTCTCCTCTGCCAGCCTCAGCAGGAAATCACGGGAGCCACGATTCCCGGATTCATCCAGAATTTCACACAAAGCGGCGGCTGGCTCCAGTCCCGCCATTCGCGCCAAATCCATGCTGGCTTCGGTATGGCCCGCACGACGTAAAACGCCACCTTGCTTGGCCACTAAGACATGGACATGACCGGGGCGAACAAAATCGGTTGGTGTGCTGTTAGGATCCGCAATCGCCCGCACGGTCAGAGTTCTTTCATCCGCCGTGATACCCGTACGACAATCCCGATGATCCAGTGGTGTCATGAAAGCCGTTCCGAGCGGTGTGTTGTTGGAATCAGATAGCGGTACCAGCTCAAGTCGTGCCGCCGTTTCCGGCAATACAGAAAGACAAAAATCTCCCCGCCCACTTAATAGCAGGTTCATGGTTTGCGAAGTTGCCTTTTCGGCAGCACAAATAAAATCGCCTTCGTTTTCACGATCTTCCGCATCTACAACAATGACCACTTCGCCACGGGCAATCGCATCGACCGCCGCCTGGACCGTGGAAAACTCTTTTGACATCCGATTACACTCCCTGTCCGACTCCCTGAAGAACCATCTCATTCTGATTTTTGGGAGCTCTGAATACCATTAATTATAGACCTCTTTGAACACTTTGCTTAGAGGCTACGTGATAGAATAATCAGAGCCCCTGGAGACTGGATTGTCGAGTGCTCTAGTTATTCCAATTACAACAAAAATACACTTGCGAATCCCTACGTTTATCCCATCATGCTGCTTCGTGAAGAATACATCGAACAGGCTTATTTCTTTCAAATTCTGGGAGAACGACTGCCGCAGAATATCCCGATTCAGGATATTCTGGTTCAAGTCCGTGATGAAACCCTGTCAACGACAAAACTTCCACTGGCACTGGACTACATGCTTGCCGAACTCTGCACCAACGGAAGTGTGGCTCCCGCCATGTCACAACTGTCTCATTACTTTACACCGTTTCAAACCTATTTAATGCAGGAAGCGGAAGATGAAAAAGGAATGTTTGATTTAAGAACTGCGGTCAAGATCCTGCAGCATGAATCGGAATATCGTGCTGACAATCCAGATCGACCCGGCCTATTCCTGTATCAACTTGAAAGTCTTTGCCATAACCGACTGCAGTACGATGCGGGATTGCTGGCGATCTCTCAGGACTCATTTTATGATCAGGATTGGCAGCAATGGATTTTGATCGTGCGCCGACAAATCGGAATTGTTGATATTGCGGATCTCATTTTTATGCGCAGCTGGCATCTCATTCATACTCAAAACCGTCGAACAACAGAACCGGTGCTTCCGGAACATCCCATTCTCTTTGGAGAGAAGGAGGGGAAGATCGCACTGGCGAATTCACGGAAAGATCCGCTGTTTCTATTTGCTGCCCTGCAGCGACATCTCGGCTATCCGCAAGTTCCCCGCCCAAAACCGTTCGATGATTCAAAAAATAAACTCGCCATGCTCCAGCAAAAAATCGACCAGTTATCGGTACGTACCAAACTACTGGAGGACGAAAGTCGCGGTGGAATTGACCTTTCACAGTACTATACAGCGCCCGAATAGGATTGGGCTTGGCTTTCAGCGACCTTGCATTAATTTGGCTTATTCTAGGCAGAACTCCTTTGGTGCGATAAGGATCTTATGGCCATACAAATGTATTTCATAAATATCAATTTTCTGCCATAGAAGTGGTTCAATG
The DNA here is from genome assembly GCA_036150515.1 of Planctomycetota bacterium. Classification (GTDB taxonomy): domain Bacteria; phylum Planctomycetota; class Planctomycetia; order Pirellulales; family Pirellulaceae; genus UBA721. The sequence goes on along the minus strand of JAYZPA010000147.1, from coordinate 19,711 downwards.
TCTTAGATTGAGGTGGTAAATTTCAGGTATTCAAGTATAAAATTCCTTTTTGTTAATTTACATTACTCTATTACCGTTCTAACACGATCCCACCCTCGCTGGTTTTACTCAGGTTCCCATACGCCAGTTTCTCACCTAATCACTCTCTGTAGTTTCCGGTTCACCGAATTGATATTTAACCTCAATGACATGACCCTGAAGAGATCCATTAAAGACTCGACTTTACTTTCTTTATCAAATTAAGAGCACAGCACACATGTCGACAACGACTTCAGAAAAAGTAAAGGGTGCAACCATCCGATTTGCAGGAGATTCGGGTGACGGGATGCAATTGACGGGTACGCAACTCACGAATACTTCAGCGTTAGCGGGCAACGACGTTGCCACCTTCCCGGATTACCCTGCGGAGATTCGAGCACCTCGTGGAACGCGGGCGGGCGTTTCCGGTTTTCAGGTACAAATTGCCGCTGAAGATATTTTCACTCCTGGTGATCAACTCGATACTCTGGTTGCCATGAATCCTGCTGCCTTGGTTACCAATGTCGGTGATCTAAAATCAGGCGGAATGTTGATTGTCAATTCGGATAGCTTTGAAGATAAGGATTTACGTTTAGCCAAGCTGGATGAAAATCCCCTTGAGAGTTCGGAACTGGACGATTACCGTATCATTCAAATTAAGATGACACTGCTCACGCGTACGGCGGTCGAAGAGTTGGGTTTGAGTACCAAAATCGCCGATCGTTGTAAGAACTTTTTTGCAATGGGGTTTGTGTACTGGCTCTACAACCGGGATCTCCAGCCAACGCTCGATTTTATTCAGGACAAATTTGGCCGTCTGCCGGAAATTGCTGAAGCCAATACCAAATCGCTCAAAGCCGGCTACCATTACGGCGAGACCACCGAAGCAGCGATCAGCACGTACCAGGTCGAGCAGGCTGATTTGCCTGCTGGAAAATATCGTAATATCATGGGCAATCAAGCACTGGCGATTGGTTGTATCACGGCTGCAAGACTGAGCGACCGGGATCTGTTTCTTGGCTCATATCCCATTACACCCGCATCGGACATCCTGCATGAATTAAGCAAGCATAAGAAATACGGTGTACGCACATTTCAAGCGGAAGATGAAATTGCTGCAGCCTGCTCCGCCATCGGTGCTGCCTTTGGCGGCCATATGGCCATTACGACGTCAAGCGGTCCGGGGATTTCTCTCAAAGGTGAAGCCATGGGGTTGGCAATGATTCTGGAACTCCCCATGCTGATTATTAATGTGCAGCGGGGAGGTCCCAGTACCGGACTACCAACCAAAACAGAACAATCAGATCTTTTTCAAGCCATGTTCGGACGTAATGGTGAATCCCCTTTGCCCATCGTCGCTGCGCAAAGTCCTTCGAACTGTTTTCAGACGGCCATTGATGCCTGGCGGATTGCCGCCACTTTTATGTGTCCGGTCATTCTTTTGTCCGATGGTTATATTGCCAATGGTGCGGAGCCCTGGAAAATTCCTTCTTACGACTCGCTGGAAAAAATCGCCGTCGCTCATCCCGGACCACGTGAAGAGGACGAGTCTCCGTTTCTTCCCTATTCCAGAAATGAAAATCTGGCACGACCCTGGGCACTCCCTGGTACCAAAGGGCTGGAACATCGAATTGGGGGACTGGAAAAAGCTGCCGATACCGGTAATGTCAGTTATGATCCGGACAACCATCAGGCCATGTGTGAATTGAGGCAGGAGAAAATTAATCGGATCGCAGACTTCATACCGGAACAGGAAGTGTTCGGAGCTGAAACCGGCAAGCTCCTCGTCCTGAGCTGGGGTGGAACCTATGGTGCATGTCGAACCGCCGTTTCCCGATCACAGGAAGCCGGAATTTCTGTCGCACATGCCCATCTGCGTTATATCAATCCATTTCCCAGAAATCTGGAAACACTGTTAAACAACTATGACAAGGTCTTGATTCCCGAATTGAATTTAGGGCAACTTCGATTTTTGATCCGCGCACAATATCTCGTAGATTGCATTGCCATGAACAAAGTCAAAGGTCGTCCCTTTGCCGTCTCTGAAATTGAAGAACGTATCCAGGAATTAACCCAATAAAACGGTTGACGTTTAAACTGACTCCCTTGTAATCAGGAATTATTCAATGAGTACTGAACTCCCTGTTCTCAAACCCGCTGATTTTGGTAGTGACCAAGACGTACGCTGGTGTCCAGGTTGTGGAGACTACTCCATTTTGGCCCAGATGAAAAAGGTCTTGGCCGATCAGGGTAATACTCGTGAAAAAACCGTTTTTATCTCCGGCATTGGCTGCTCAAGCCGTTTTCCCTACTACATGAATACCTATGGCATGCACTCCATCCATGGCCGGGCACCCGCTTTTGCAACCGGCTTAAAGGCATGCCGACCGGATTTACAGGTTTGGGTGATTACAGGAGATGGCGATGCGCTGAGCATTGGAGGTAACCATCTGATGCACGCCATTCGCCGCAATGTCGATATCAACATTGTCTTGTTCAACAACCGCATTTATGGACTAACCAAAGGCCAGTATTCACCCACATCCGAATCTGGAAAAATTACAAAAAGCAGCCCCGTTGGGTCGATTGATAACCCACTGACACCTCTCTCACTTGCAATGGGTTGTGGAGCATCTTTTGTCGCCCGTAGTATCGACGTCAACATTAAGCATCTGGGGGCTACCTTAAAACGAGCTGCCGATCACAAAGGGGCTTCGTTTGTCGAAGTGTATCAGAACTGTAATATCTTTAATGACGGTGCATGGAAATACGCCACCGATCGCGAAACAAAAACGGACAACGTCATCGAACTCGAACATGGAAAACCTTTAATCTTTGGTAAGAACCATGATAAAGGGATCCGACTCAACGGATTGAATCCCGAGGTGGTGGAATTAGGTAAGGGAATCGCTGAAGATGACCTGTTGTTCCACGACGAACAACTGCCCGAACCCACACTCGCTTATCTATTATCACGAATGCATCAGCCTGAGTTTCCCGAAGCCATTGGTATCTTCCGAGCTATTGACTCACCGGTCTATGATGACAGCCTGAACGAACAGATTCAGCAGGCTCAGCAAGCCAGTCCTGATGCAACTTTAGATGAGTTATTTAATTCCGGTACAACCTGGGATGTGCAATAACGACGACCATCTACAAAATCAGCCTAACTGAAATTCTGATCTAAAGGTTTGATCGTAACTTCCGGTATATGAGCCGTAGCGGGTAAAGTGGCAATGGAAAGCGCTAAATGCCCCAGATCCGATGGTTTGAGCATCCGTGCCTTGTGCTCATCAGATACCTGCTGTGGCCGCTTTTCAAGAATGGGCGTATTCACTTCCCCTGGATATATATTGGTTACCCGAACGCCGCTGGCATTGACCTCGTTTGACGCAGCTATTCCAAGAGCAGCCATCGCAAATTTGGACGCGGAGTAGGCCACTCCACCAAGAGCCGTAGCGCGGACACCTGAGACTGATGAAATGTTGATAACCAGTCCGGACCCCCGCTGTCGCATCCCTGGCATCACTTCATACATGCAATAATATGCGCCGCTGGCATTGATCGCCATGACGTCATCCCACTGTTCGGGTTCCATCGCTTCCAACGTGCGGTTGGGGATATTGGTACCTGCCGAATTTACCAGGATCTCCAGATCACCAATTTCAGCGGCAACCCAATCGAATAGCTCCCGAACGCTGGATTTAGATGAAACATCAACACAACGACTGACCAAACGCCCGTTTCCATCCCATTTTGCTACGGCATCCTCTAACGGTTCAGCGCGTCTTCCGGTAATCACTACGGTACATCCCTCTTCAGCAAATGCTTGAGCAATTCCCAAACCGATTCCCGTACCACCCCCGGTGATTACTGCAATTTTTTCCTTCAACTTCATAATAGCAAACCTCTCCTGTTGTCATGCTGATGTTTAATCCGATAGCGTTCTCATCCCCCAAACCTATCCGTTTTATTTGATCGAAGATGCTTACACTCCCGATCATCAGGAAAAGAAACAACCATGATTCCAATACAATCTCTCTATTGTAGGGCAAACTCGTGCCTAGACGATACGCAAAGAGAGGCAACTAATCCGGCATTCTCAGCATCCTTTTATTGCAGGTAGCCGGAAGATTACCAATAATCAAATATGAGAGCCGTGTCACCTTATTTAGACGGTCATCCGATTCATTCGAACACTCTTCAAAGATACCTAAGAAACCTATGGCGCAAGATACGGTCGACCCGATTGATGGTACGATTTCGATCGTAACGCCGGAAAATATCACGTTCCATTATCATGTTGCGGGACCTTTCCAGCGGGCCATGGCATACCTGATCGATATAGGTATTCGTACGTTGATTCTCATCATCATGATTATCATTGCAGTGATGGTCGTTCTTCAGATTGGCGAAATCGGCGTGGGTGTCTTTCTCGTCACGCAGTTCTTGCTGAGTTGGTTCTATGGCGCAATTTTTGAAACCTACATGAATGGCCAAACACCCGGTAAGCGGTTACTAGGATTACGCGCCGTTACGGTGGATGGCAAGCCGATCAATGCAATGCAGGCCGTCATGCGCAATCTCATGCGTACAGCCGACACCTATCCATTGGTTGCTCCCGCCGCGTTTGGCATTACCTGGGGAGACAGTGCCATCATGCATACATCGCTGCTGCCTACATTTATCATCGGTCTTGCGGTCATGAGTTTGAACAAACGCTACCAGCGAATCGGCGATCTCATTGCCGGAACGATGGTGATCCTCGATCATAAGAAACAGACTCAGGGACTCCATGACGTCCGCCAGCCGGCCGTATTGTACGTTGCCTCACTGCTCCCACTGAATTATCGCCCTGATCAAAGCATGTCTCAGGCTTTGGCCCATTTCATTGACCAGCGTAATCGTTTGTCTCAGGAACGTCGCGACGAAATTGCCGGCCGGCTCAGCAAACCGCTGTGCCGCCAATTCAAATTAGACTCCAACATCAATCCGGACCTCCTGCTACAGGCTCTTTACTATCGTGCATTCATTTCCGACGGTCAGGAAGAAGTCGCCCAAGCCGCCCCCATGGCAACGATTGCCGGTTATCAGGCTGTAAGTTACCCGCCTCAGGTTCCGCAACCGGTTTTTGGACAACCTCCGGTATTAATGCCACCAGCAGCGGTACCACCAGCGATCCAACCTGCCACACCGGCAGTCCATCCCAATCGTCCGCCACCATCGCGACCTCCAAAAAGAGGTGAATTCTGATGAAAGTTGCAGACTTATTATCCCAACGGCAGCATCAGTGGTATGAACTTGAAGAACTGTGTGATGCTGTAAACTGGCGAACGGCCGGTGGAATGGGAGCTGAACGACTATCAAAATTTGCATCCTTATACCGTAGTGCCTGTGCGGATCTGGCGCTGGCCGATTCGTACAACTTACCTCCGGATACGGTCGAATTCTTACACCGATTGGTCGGTCGGGCACATAGCCGTCTCTATCGATCCAGACGTTTCCAGTTTATCGCCTGGCTTATGGTCATTACCTTCGATGTACCTCGCCGTATTCTGCGTGATGGCTGTGTTCAGTTTATGTTCATCTTCTTCTTTGGCACGTTTCTGTTGTCCGCTTTTCTGGCCTACGAATCCAGCTACTTTCCCGAATATCATGTTCAGGTCATTGGCCAGGATCAAATCAATGATTTGGAAGTAATGTATACCGAACCGATCGGCGCTTCAGAAAGAGGGTTGGGGACAAAATCCCAAATGGCTGGTTTTTACATTAATCACAATACAGGAATCGGTTTGAGTTGTTTTGTCACGGGCATCCTCATCATTCCCGGAATGTTAGTAACACTATTCAATTCCGCTTTTCTAGGCGCAATCTTTGGATATATGGCGCGCCCAGATGTCCCGATGACCGACCATTTTTTCGAGTTTGTGACCGCTCACGGCCCCTTTGAATTAACGGCCATTGTATTCGCGGCAGCGGCCGGTTTAAGATTAGGCTTAGCCTGGGTAAACACACGCGGACTCACTCGCATAGCATCCCTAAAAAAATCCGGCACAGAATCGATGCCGATCATGGGCATCTCTATTGTCTTTTTCCTGTTCGCGGCAATGATCGAAGGATTTATTTCTCCCTCCGCGCTGCCCTATGGATTCAAGGCAGCGGTTGCCATCGGTTCCGTTGTCTTTATTGTGTTCTATATTTTCGGTTTAGGCCTCATACGCGGAGGGCAACATGCAATTCGATAGAACTCATATTGAAATCCGAAATCGTAGTGAAAATGAGCTGTTGGATATTGCGTTACATGTTATCCGCCGATTTCCACTGCAAATTCTACTAACATTTGCATTAGTGGCCGTCCCTCTGTTGCTTTTAAATAACTGGATCCTCGGCCATATACTGACACTCGACTATAATCTCGCTATCCAAAGCCGACAAACCATTGTCGAAACAACCTATACTTCAAGCGATATTAGTTTTGGCACCTTCATCTTCCTGCAAATACTGCTGATCATCACAGAGGCCCCACTGGCTTCGATCCTGAGCACCGTCATGCTCAGTAAATTAATCTTTGATGAATCGCCCACGATCGGCAGCATCATCCAAAGTGCGCGCCTTGGGCTGGGGCCCATTATCAAAAGCTGTCTCTTCAAACGTGGTATCCTGATCATGATTGGTCTCATGATGCTCATGATGATCCCGGATAGTCTGACGCGCGGTCTCGTAATCACATCAATGATATTATTTTTCTTTATTATCCTGCTGGTACGTGCTGCCCGACCATTTGTATTGGAAATCATTTTGCTGGAACATCCCGGAAAATCGGATGCCAAAGATTTAACGTTAAGCCAGCGCAGTCGCATGCTACACACCACCGTGGGTGGAAATGTTTTCGCACGCTCCATGCAGATTATGATTGTCAGTTCTATTCTGGCGTTGTGTATCCACGGATTTTTGACATTCCTGTCCGTTTCACTGTTTACCGAAAGCGGCACTCTGGAACATACCGAAATGACGGCACGCTGGATTTTTCCCACCGCCTGTTGGCTGGCCGTCCTGTATGCCTCCGTCGTCCGATTCCTGAACTATCTGGATACGCGTATTATGTTAGAAGGTTGGGAAGCGGAATTAAAAATCCGCAGTGAAGCCTATAAACTCGAACAACGGCAACAACTAAGTACCGATTGGTAAAGGGAGGTCAGCATATGAAATCAACGCTCTGTGTAAAACTGACAGCTCTTGCTATCTATTTTCTAGTCCATGCCTCCCTGTCGGACACACCCTTGCAAGCTCAGCCTTCATCACCGGTTGAATCGGGGAAACAAGCTCTTCAGCGGGAAAACCCTTTTCCCTGGTATGACCAGCCTCAGGATAAGCTGAAACGCATTCCTCTGGATACCGAATGGATGCAACGACTCCGCGACCGAATGGAACAACTGGAAGAAGATGGGCAGAACCTTGAGCAGTGGCTGGATGAAATGGTACCTGAAGACCTGCCGGAGAACTTTGACTCCAACGACATTCCTATGCCCGATATGGAGGAGTTTGATTTTGACTCAGAATCGTTCATGAAACGCTGGAGTGAATATCTGGATCGTTTGGAGCAGGAAAGTGAAGCAAACTCCGGTGGCTCAGGACAAGCAAACCCGAATTCTCCTGGCGGGGACGGAGATCCCAGCAACGGCAATTTGGATCCTTCTCGAGGTAATTCGTCCTCCAGTCCATCCGTTCGGCGGACCCGGGACTGGACTCCCAACTTTGAATTTGCCGGTAGCGCATCAAGTGTTGCGCAATTCATCTTTTGGGGTATCCTCATCGTGTTAATCATTGGTGTAATCGCCCTGATCGTCTGGGCAATTATCAACCGCGAAAAGACAAATAAAGATCCCGGATTGCAATCGACCGGAAAGGCCGTTACCGACGAACAACGACTGGAAGCACTGCCTGTTCAACTGGATCCCGCGTATAAAGACCTGCTTGACCGCGCTCGTCAATGCTACGACAACGGCGATTACAATCAGGCAATTATCTATTTATTCAGCTATGAACTGATGCAACTGGATCGACGTCAGTTCATTCGCCTGACCCGGGGAAAAACAAATCACCAATACCTCAGAGAAGTTAGTCGCCATGATCGTATCAGCGACTATTTGTCTGTCACCATCCGGGCCTTTGAAGACGTCTTTTTTGGTAATCATGACCTGTCTCGTAACCGCTTTCAACAATGCTGGGATCATGTGGACATTTTTCGATCGTTAACAAAGACCCTTGCTGATGGGGGAGTGAATCCATGATCCACACATTGGGAATTCGAACCCGCTGGTTCGTGTTGAGCATCACTCTGGGATTACTGGCTTACCCCGCAGTGGCTCAGGATGACGATATCGACGGAACTTACGGAGAAGGCAACAAATCCGAGGGAGCCTACAGTATCAACGGGACAGGTGTGCTGGCCGACATGTTCGAAAATGCCGGCTGTGAAATTTATTATTCACGTGTTCTCGGCCGACCCACCCAACGTGCAGACGTGATCGTCTGGGCGCCCGACAGCTTTCGGCTTCCGTCGCCTAAAGAAGTTGAAGTCATTGAACAGTGGTTGCAGGACAAACGCGGTCGTACTTTCATTTTTATTGGGCGCGACTATGACGCCACAATGGACTACTGGGTGGAAGTAACCAAAGATGCATCCGATGATGAAAAAACCGTGCTTGCATTTAAACTGGCCGACGTATGGGGCGCTCATCAGGTAAAACGACTGCAAATTCAACCCGACGACGATTGCGGCTGGTTTCGGATGAATGCTTCATCCACCGTCCGTACCATCAAGTCGCTTCAGGGGGACTCTTCCTGGCTCGCCGGTTTGAACAACGGACAGTTCCATCTGCGGGTTCAGAGCTATTTTGAATTTGGTGATTCCGACTTCACACGCTCTCAACGACGTTACAATTTTGACTATGATGTGAAGCTGTATCGAGATGAAATCCCGATTGTCACTGAAATCAGGGGATCCCGATTCGGCCAAAGTTCAATGCTTGCCATTGTCAACGGATCATTTCTGCTCAATGTCCCTCTGGTTCACCATGAACACCGTAAACTAGCCGCCAAGATCATTGAAACCTGCCGCCACGGCAGCCGTGTCTGTTTTCTCGAAAGCGATTATGACGATTCGGAAAACGTCCCGGTGGTCTCCGGAGATCCTGCTCCGGCGATGCCACCGAGTATCGTCACGATCCTGCAAACCTGGCCGTTTGGAATCATCCTGATCCATTTGATCGTCCTTGGCATTGTCTATTGTTTTTTCCGTTACCCGATTTTTGGCAAAGCCCGCAAAAAATATGTCGTTAGTACGACCATCAAAGATCTGAATGAACAGCGCTCCGTATCCAATTTTGGACGCCACGTACAGGCATTAGGAGATCTCTTACGTCGCGCTGGCAACGAAAAATTCGCTCGCAATTGTGTCACTCAATATCAACAGCGAGCAAGTCAGTCAGAAACCTACCAACCCCATAAACGAAAAAAGAAACTAAGCTAAATTCAGCCTGATTATTAAAGGATTCCTATGTCTTCAGCCACTTTTCACTGCCCCGCATGTGCTCAACCCCTCACTTTGCCGCCGACTTTTAATGGTCCTCAAGTGCAATGCCCACACTGTCAAACGGTCATCCAGGTCCCAGGCCCAACGGCAGCCGTTGCGGCGCCCGCGGTCGTGAACCCTCCCAACATTGCTCCACCAACGCCTGTCATGCCGGAGCACATGGAAAAAGCTATCGGCTCCATGGCGATGGATGCATCGTCCGACACAGGGGAAATGACTCCCATGCGAGAGCTGTATACCAAGCTGACTGAGCAGGTAAGTAAAATCTTCGTCGGTCAGGATGAACTCGTGCTGGGCACGCTGGTTTCCCTGTTCTCCAACGGTCATGTATTGATTGAAAGTGTACCTGGTTTAGGAAAAACGCTGTTTGTCCGCACTCTGGGATGCGCACTGGGATGCGATTTTGGAAGAATTCAGTTTACGGCAGACCTCATGCCTTCGGACGTTACCGGTGCACCCGTATTCAATATGAAAACTCAGGAATTCAAATTTCATCCAGGGCCTATCTTTACGCAACTGCTGCTAGCCGATGAAATCAATCGGGCTCCCGCCAAAACCCATGCGGCGCTGCTGGAAGTCATGCAGGAACACCGCGTTACCGTCGATGGTACAAGCTACCCCATTGCACCTCCCTTTCTCGTCATTGCAACACAAAATCCAATCGAACAGGAGGGAACTTACAATCTTCCAGAGGCACAACTGGATCGTTTTATGATGAAATTAGTTGTGCATTACCCGAAGGCTGAGCAGGAAGCGAACATCCTGAAAATGCACAGTCGACAGGATAATATTACGGCGCGGTTGGAACAGGAAATCGATGAAATCACCAATCCTGAAGAAATCAACGCAGCAATCCGGCAAAACGCAGAAGTCACGATCGACGACGCATTAGTCGATTATATCAACCGTATTGTACGCCTCACGCGAAACTGGCCTCAGATCTTTATGGGGGCTTCCCCTCGTGCCGGGCTGGCCCTAATGCAGGGGGCAAGAACATTGGCAGCTTTTCAGGGCAGAGATTATGCCATTCCGGATGACGTGGTTCAGATTTCCCTGCCTGTACTCCGACATCGTGTGATTCTAACTGCCGAATCGGAAGTGGAAGGTCAGGAAATCGATCAAATTCTCACCGATATGATCCGCACCGTCGAAGTGCCGCGAATCTAATACCCCCGTTGCTTGCATGCACTGCAAACCACCTTATGGAATCGAACGTTGAATAACCAATTAGAACAAGCTGAAAAACTACAGGAACAAGTGGAGATCCTCCAGATGTTTCCCTGGTTGATCCTGCTGGTGATCACGATTCCACTATTGATCGTAGCCCGGCAACGTGTCTATCCGTATGTAACGTACCTGCTGGCATTACTCATACCCATCGCACTTACCGGGTGGATTATTTTTGATACGACGATGTTGATTCCTGCTCTGATTTCCGACGGTCTTATATTAGTCATATCACTGCTGGATCTCTTCACCTTACCCAAGGCGACCGCCATCACAGCCGAACGGCATCACCAAAAAGTCGCATCGCTGGTGAAAACGTCGGATGTCACTTTTCATATAATCAATCAAACGCGACGTCGATTACGATTGTCACTCAAGGACGATTTACCGGAAACATTTGAGGTTGAAGACCCTTTGTTTCGAGGTCTGCTTCCTTCAAAGGACCGTTTAAAATTCCAATACACATTTAAACCACTGCGACGGGGCCGCTTTACACTAACCTGTATTCATGCCCGTGTTCGCAGCCTGTTTGGATTCTGGGTACGCCACATGACCATCCCGGTCGAATCGCACATTCATGTCTACCCCGACCTGCATCAACTATCACATTATGCCCTACTAGCCCGCACCAACCGACTCAATCTGTTAGGAGTCCGGCGAACAAGACGCGTGGGGCAGGACAACGAATTTGAACGATTACGGGAATACACTCGCGACGATCATTATCGTAATATCAATTGGCGCAGTACCGCACGTCATAACAAACTGATCGTTCAGGATTATCAACAAAATCAAAGCCAGCGCATTATTTTCATGGTTGATTGCGGACGCATGATGACCAATGAATCCGTCGGAATGACATTCGTGGACCATGCACTCAATTCCATGCTCATGCTAAGTCATGTTGCTTTGTCTCAGGGCGACTCGGTTGGTTTAATCTGTTTCTCAGATAAAGTCCACTGTTATGTCCCTCCTCGTTCCGGTCTGGGGCATATGAACCAACTGCTTCACGCTTCGTTCAACCAATTTCCAAAAATGGTGGAATCCCGGTATGGCGAAGCATTCTTATATCTTGCCAACCGATGTAATAAACGAGCCTTAGTGATTCTCATGACCAACGTTGTGGATGACGTCAATGCTCAGCAGGTACTGGAATATATGCAAACCGCATCCAAACGACATTTGCCGATTGGAATTATGTTACGCGACCACGAAATTTTTGATGAGGCCGAACAGAGCGAGAGTCTCTACAACGCTGCTGCCGCCGCCCAGATCCTGAACTGGAGACATGACATACTCAATACATTGAGCCATCGGGGCGCTTTTGCCATGGATCTCTATCCAGAAGATATGACAGCGCCTCTGATTAATCAATATCTGGAAATCAAAGCGCGACATCTCCTCTAAGCAATGCGTTTTCACCCTTATCCGACCGACGGTTGTCGGGAAACCAGATTTCCATTAGGGTTAATATTGCAGTGTTTCTCCCATCGATGGCCTTTCCCATGGAACCGCTATGAGTGATCCCTACTTTCAAAATCTGTTTGCTGACCGCATTGGTGGAGCCCGTTATGGCAAAGGTACGGAGATCTATAAATTCGAGAAAATCAAGCGCGCCAAACGTAAAGCACTTGTCGATCATCCCGATCGACAATTACTCGACTTCGGAATCGGCGAAAACGATAGCCCCGCTCCGGAAGCCGTTCGCCAGGTCATGGAAACGGAAATCCACCGTCCCGAAAACCGTGGATATGCTGATAACGGCATCCCCGAATTTAAAGCAGCGGTCGCTCGGTTCATGAAACGCGAGTTTGATGTGGAATTGAACCCCGACTCCGAAATCAACCACTGCATCGGTTCCAAAACCGCATTATCAATGATTCCCGGCTGTTTTATTAATCCCGGCGACGTAACGCTCATGACCGTGCCTGGTTATCCGGTTGCCGGAACCCATACTCAGTATTACGGTGGCGACGTACACGGACTGCCGCTACTGCCGGAAAACAACTTTCTGCCTGATCTCGATAATTTACCGGCGGATATTTTACAGCGGGCGAAGCTGCTCGTCATTAATTATCCCAACAGCCCAACCGGCCAGTTAGCAACGGCCGCTTTCTATGAGAAAGTTGTCCAGTTTGCCCATGATCACCAAATCGTCGTCGTTCAGGATGCCGCTCATATTATGCTGACATTTGCGGGAAAACCAACAAGCTTTCTGGAAACTCCCGGAGCACGTGATGTGGCGGTGGAAGTTCATTCGCTGTCCAAAGGTTTCGATATGATCGGCTGGCGCATTGGCTGGGTGTGTGGAAATCCGCTATTGGTTCAGGCCTTTGCCGACGTCAAGGATAATTGTGACAGTGGACAATTCATTGCGATTCAAAAGGCCGCCGTAGCGGCGCTCGACGACGACTCCATACCGCCGGCCGTTCGCGAAAAGTATCGGCGAAGAATGACAAGTCTCGTTTCGGCTCTGAGCCAATGTGGTTTTCAATGCTCGATGCCGGGTGGTTCTTATTTTCTCTATACGCCGTCACCACGAGCGGTCGAAAACGGGCCGTCTTTTGCCACCGCAGAAGAAGCCAGCCAATATCTGATCACGCAACACGGCATTGTCACCGTACCCTGGGATAACGCCGGTAACTTCCTGCGGTTCTCGGTAACCTTTGAAGCCGCCAGCGAACAGGAAGAACAAGCACTCATGCAGGAAACCGTCGAGCGACTACAGGGAATCCCGTTTATCTTCTGACGCCCCTCAAAGTGAACCGACAAACGATCAGGCACTCATTCGCTGGTCCATACTGCCCAAATATTTTTCTCGAACTTCACGGTTCTTCCAGATTTCATCCGGCGTGCCATGGAACAGAACTTCTCCGGCACTCACCACATATCCCCGGTCTACAATTTCCAGCATTTCACGTACGGCATGATCCGTGATCAGAATCGAAATTCCCTCGTTACGTAATACTTCAATCGTATCCTGAATGCTCTGCACCGTCACCGGATCCACACCTGAAAAGGGTTCATCCAGCATGACAATTTCCGGGTTGGCAACTAAACAACGGGCGATTTCCAGACGTCGGCGTTCTCCGCCGGACACTTTGCCCGCTTTGGTTTTCCGGATCTTTGAAATACTAAACCGATCCAGAAGACGATTGCATAATGCTCGTTTCTTGCGTCCGCGAATATCCTGGAGCTCAATCATCATATTCAGATTTTGCTCGACAGACAGTTTAGAAAAGACACTGGAATCCTGTGCCAGATATCCCATCCCGCAGTCCCTCGCCCGTTTATACATAGGCCAGCGAGTGACATCCTGATCCTTGAGAAATACCTGACCATCGTCCGGATCGAGCATTCCGCAGATCATTTTGAAACTAGTCGTCTTACCTGCACCGTTGGCACCCAGCAAGCCAATAATTTCACCTTTTTCAACATGCAGACTAATCCCATTCACCACCCGACGGCGATTGTATACCTTGACTAATCCTTTAGCTTCCAGAATGGTCATCCAACTTTTCCGCTGAAAATATCTGTCACCTCAAAATCCTCTGAAGTCGACGTCTATCTTACTGTATAACCTTGATTTGCCGAAAGTTCGGAATCGCCGGAATTGCATTACCTCCAAGATCTAGATACCAGGGATGGGGCCAATAAATCATCAGGGCTTCCCCGATCAGCAAACTCCGGTGAAATGTATTTTTTCCTAAACGGGAATACCATCCTCGGGCATCGCTGCTAGCGGGACTATTGTCGCCCAGAGGCATGAATTCATCTTCTCGAACCACGAACTGAACCGTGGCCCGACTCGTGAAAAAATCGGTTTGGTTCCAGGCTTGAAACAAGTCAAGTCTTAATTGCAGGGCTGCCATCCGTGGAATGTGAACTGAGTTCCAATCCTCAACATCCAACCAGGCCTTCTCCACCACCCGAATTGCATTTTCGTAACGTTTTAGATCATCCATATTCCAGTGATCATATTCCACACCTGTTTTTAACGCTTCTTGATTGGAAGCAACATAATAAACATCACGATAGACCCGTGCATTGTCAATTCGCATGGCAACCCCCTGAGAACTGATACCGGCCGGCAATAGGTCTCCCGGGTCGTCAGGTGACCATTGTGGACTCAGGATTTTGTCCGTATCAAATCTGGCAGGAATCGACAACTCAACCAACTCGCCATCAACCCATACTTTTAATTCATTATCGAAATTAGAAAACCTGATTTGATATTGTCCCGCACCGACCAGTTTAGTGGTTCCCTCGATCGATGGCTTTTCTACACCTGCGCCATTAAACCCCTTTTCACCACCATCAATCGACAGCGTTAACTGACCCGTGGCAACATCGATCTGACCCTGATAATAGACGCCTGCTTCGACAATATCAAAGCCGACTTTTCCTGTGGAGTTAAAAATTTCAATGTCAAATTCAACGGCAAGGTCACCGACCCAATACTGCCCCCGATTACGTGGTGGTGGCCAGCTTACCTTCAGTAGTTTCGTCAGTTGATCCCGTTCCCCACTGCCAATGACCTGGTTCCCCTCCATATGTGCCCGGAAATTCGAAAGAAACGCTGCAAGTTCATCTTCTTCAGAATCACTCGCCGCCGGCACGGCCTGATCCCAGGAAGAAAACAACTCTTTACCAAAATAGACAACATCGTCCATGATGACGCTGTTATAGGCATAGGAATCCGTAATCAGTTTTGGCAAAGGCCACCAGCGAACCCGCATCGCATCGCGCACTTGTTTTGCAATTTCAGCGTTTCCCTTTTGCTCTTCCAGTTCTGCACGAACGCGAAGTTGATTGTAATCCACCCAAAAATTAGCATTGGGAATTTGATGGTGATAACGCAGGCCAATCGCTTCGTCTTTTCGACTGCCATCAATCGTCACTTTAAATCCTTTTGCCGAAGGCAGCCAATACCCCGGCTTACCCTCGTGTTCGGAAGGGTGATAACGTGTTTGATACTTGCCCACCATACGCCAGGGTTGAGGCCACATCACTTCGTCTAATTCGGCAGAGCGGTATTGCGTATCATGTACCAGCTGCATCATGGCCAGCTGTTTTCCCTCGGGTTTCCGTGCAATCGTCATGACAGCATGCGGATTGTCCAATGGGCGCGTATAAACGTCCCCGTTAGCAAGCAATATTTCTTCGTTGGGTAGACCGACAAGTCGCTTGATGTAATTGGTTGTTGCTTCATAGGGGAATTTAAAGACGATTACATCCCATCGTTTCGGATCGTTAAACGAATAGGCAAATTTGTTTACGAGTATCCGGTCACCGGTAAAAGACCGTTCATTGACTTCGTTGGCTTTGTCTAAAACATCCAGAAAACCACACTGAGGACAAGACGTCGCAATGATCTGCCCCTTACCGTCATTTTCTTCACTTGCACCTGAACGATATTGAAAATCACACTTGGGGCAATGATGGTCCATGTGGGTTCCCTGCAGACCATGGGCCATGGAACCCGTAGGAATCACATACGCTTCGGCGACAAATGCCCGAAACGTAAATGCAAGAATAAATGCAGCCGCAAATCCCTCCAGTAAGTCTCGCCACTGCATCAAAGGGAGTGACCGGTATTGCTGTAACTTTCGCTTGTCCGTCATGAATCCATCTAGCTCCTACCCGAAAATTGAATTCCTATCTCTTGATTACGTATGTAATAAGAATAGAGTTCCAACGAATACCCCTATCGTAACGTATCGGATAAACCCCTTCGAGGCCAGCTACTCATAACCCCTCTCCAAGCCTGACTCCACAACAATTCCGTGGATCGCTGATTGGGAAACACCATGTTGCCAATGCCGCGAGTCCTCCGAAACCGGCTGATTGTCGCCTGCCACAAAAAATGTTGCCGGTGGTATTTCGCCAGCGAATTCCCAGAAATCATCCTGTCCTTGCGGGTTGAGCCAATAAATATCGCGGGCGATCAATATGGACTGAACGTCCAGATACCCCGCCGCGGCACCGATAGCAAAAGGCCGCTGACGTAACAGTTCATCCTCCTCAAAATGACCCGATGGCCGGATCGGCGTAAAGTCAAAATAGATCGTTTCTGATTTGACCTGTATGACAATTCGCTGGTCTAAACGGCCGACTCGAAGCTGAAAGGGTGCCGCTGGGTTCAAACCATCCACGGTCAGGGAATGACTGCCACAAACGTGTGCCCCCTGATAAGCGATAACCGTTTTCGCTTCGAGGTTGATTTCGATTTCGACATCCTGCAACCGTAGCCAGAATGCGGGTACCGATCGAGTGGAAATCGCAACATCAACAACATAATCATCCACAAAATGAAGCTGGGGACGGGAAATATACTGGTTGTACGGCTGGTAGTCAAAGATGGCCGTAGGCATCCCCCTCGGAACCTTAGGAACAAAGCCGGGAATCGCATTCCAATGTATGTATTCCAGCCATTGTGGTGCCCGCTTCTCATCGTCGTCAAACGCAAATTCCCCTGTGGATGTGATGATCCATCCCTGCTCGTTCGGAGCCACGGCAAATCGTTTTAAGAATGAAAAACGTGTGTCCTGGGGACGGTATCGACTGTCAAAAACGGGAATCCGGAACCTATCAAATTCTTCAATCGACTTTTGATAAATTCGGCGGTTAATCCATAACTCTCCATGATCAATCTGGATTGATTCATTCGGCATACCCACAACCCGCTTTAACATCATCGTCTGTTCCGGTGGGGTACCTGACGACTGAAACACCACTTTGGACCATCGCTGGATCGGACCCGCCTCGTAGGCTACCTGATGGGTGTGTCCCGGCAGTCCTTCAATTGAATTCGTCGCACCGCAATTAAAGCAAACCGGTGAATTCTCTGCACTTACCGTGGTTACGTCACACAGATAAGTCATTCGACAATCATGACACCGAATCTTAAAGTGCGGTCCGGGTTCCGCCGTGGCCATACTCCCGGAAGCAAGCGGACGGTGACCACGTACAGGGGAGGAGGGGAGACGTTGTAAATACCAGCCGATCCATGCACCGACGATAAGAACACAAAGAGAAAGTAAATAGATTCCCAGAGAACAACTCGACTTCTTCTCCACAACTAATTTTCCTGGCCCGTGTCTAAAACAGCCATAAATGCCTTTTGCGGTAAATCCACGCTCCCCACACTCTTCATCCGTTTCTTTCCTTCACGCTGCTTTGCCCAAAGTTTCTTTTTTCGAGAGATATCTCCACCATAACATTTTGCCGTCACATTTTTTCGTAACGCTCGAACCGTCTCACGAGCAATGACTTTGGCACCAATCGCCGCCTGAACGGCGATTTCAAACATATGTCGACTAATCTCGATTTTTAACTTCTTACAAACCGCCCGACCACGACGCTGGGAATCCGCACGGTCACAAATCACACTTAATGCGTCCACTCGGTTTCCGTTAACCAAAATATCCATTCTTACCAAATCCGCCGGGAAATAACCAAGTAACTCATAATCCATTGTGCCGTAGCCACGCGTCGCACTCTTCAATTTGTCGTGTAAATCGTAAATCACCTCGGCCAACGGTAAATCGTAGGTCAGCATACTACGCGTCGGTGACAAATACTCCTGCGATTGCTGGATTCCACGACGATCATTGCACAACTTCATGATCGCACCAATATCCTCCACCGGCGAAATAAAATTTACACGAACGACCGGTTGTCGGAATTCTTCAATTTCACCACTGTCCGGCACCTCTTGCGGCCGATGGATGACTAATTCATCACCTCGTTTCGTCGTCACCTCATAGGTTACATTAGGTGCCGTTTGAATCAGATCCACATCTGACTCCTGCTCCAAACGCTGTTGAACAATTTCCATGTGCAACAGCCCCAAAAAACCACAGCGAAATCCAAACCCCAATGCCGTACTGGTTTCCGGCTCGAATACAAAACTGGGGTCATTGATCTTCAACCGTCCTAGTGCATCCCTTAACTCTTTAAAATCCTGACCATCCGACGGATACAGGCCACAATACACCATACGTTTGGGTTCCTGGTATCCGGACAACGAATCAACCGTCGACTGATTCAAACATAGGGTGTCTCCAATATGCACCATGTCCAGTGACTTAATGTTGCAGATAACATAACCAACCTGCCCAGCCACTAATTGTTTACAAGATTGCTGTTGCGGTACAAATTGTCCAAGCTCAATCACCTCGTGCACAGTGTCAGCACGCATAAAGCGAATTTTATCCCCTCGACGAACCACCCCATTCATAATCCGGATATAGGTCACCGCTCCGCGAAATTCATCATAGTGTGAATCAAACACCATCGCCTGCAGGTCCTTCTCAACATCACCTGCCGGAGCGGGAATTGTCTGTATCACGGCGGCTAACAATGACTCGATACCAATCCCCTCTTTTGCACTTACACACTGAATCTCATCCGCGCCCAATCCAAACTGCTGTTCGATCTCTTCCGTAACCTGATCGACGCGTGCATAATCCAAATCAATCTTATTAATCACAGGGATAATTGCCAGATCATGCTCAATGGCACTGTATCCATTAGCAACCGTTTGTGCTTCCACTCCCTGAAATGCATCGACTAACAGTAATGCACCCTCGCAACAAGTAAGGGCTCTGGATACCTCATACTGAAAATCCACATGCCCAGGCGTGTCAATCAGATTTAACTCGTATTCAGTGCCATCATGCTCGTATTTCAAACTGACGCTGCGGGCTTTGATGGTGATTCCCCGCGCACGCTCCAATTCCATGTCATCCAACATCTGCTCTTTTAGCTCACGGGTCGAAACCGTACCCGTGTGCTCCAGAATTCGATCTGCCAGCGTACTCTTACCATGATCGATATGAGCAATGATGCTGAAATTTCTTATGTTAG